>NZ_JBGMNK010000005.1:0-299228 GCF_051336905.1 Pantoea sp. C8B4 | reverse complement strand
CCGAGATCCCTGGCGGGATTCCCGAGCGGCCAAAGGGAGCAGACTGTAAATCTGCCGTCATCGACTTCGAAGGTTCGAATCCTTCTCCCGCCACCATCGTTTTCTCTCTTGCTTTCATCGTCGTTTCTTCCCGATTCAATCCATGACTTTTTAACGAAAACTCGCTACCATCCAGACATACTTTTGCGGATAAAAATGGCAGCGAAATGAAATTCATCTCTTTCAACATCAACGGTTTGCGCGCACGCCCTCACCAACTTGAAGCCCTCGTCGAGCAGCATCAGCCGGATGTGATTGGCCTGCAGGAAACCAAAGTTCACGATGACATGTTCCCGCTCGAAGACGTCAGCAAACTGGGTTACAACGTGTTTTATCATGGTCAAAAAGGCCACTACGGCGTCGCGCTGCTGACCAAGGCTCAGCCCGTTTCGGTACGTCGTGGTTTTCCCGGTGATGATGAAGATTCGCAACGCCGCCTGATCATGGCGGAAATCCCCAGCCCGATTGGCGACATCACCGTGATTAACGGTTACTTCCCGCAGGGTGAAAGCCGCGACCATCCAACCAAATTCCCGGCGAAAGAGAAGTTCTACCGTGATTTACAGGATTATCTGGAACAGCAGTTGGCGGTTGATAAGCCGGTGCTGATCATGGGTGACATGAATATCAGCAGTACCGATCTTGATATCGGCATTGGTGAAGATAACCGTAAGCGCTGGCTGCGCACCGGTAAATGCTCATTCCTGCCAGAAGAACGTGAGTGGATGGATCGCCTGTTGCAATGGGGTCTGGTCGATACCTGGCGCGCGAAATACCCGGAAACGGCTGACCGTTTCTCCTGGTTCGACTACCGTTCAAAAGGTTTTGATGATAACCGTGGTCTGCGTATCGACCTGTTGCTGGCCAGTCAACCGCTGGCCACACGTTGCATCGAGAGCGGCATCGACTACGAGATCCGCAGCATGGAAAAACCCTCCGATCATGCACCGGTCTGGTCGACGTTCAATCTGGAAAAATAAGTCAACTGCGTGGCGTGAGAACGCCACGCATCTTTACTTGATAATTTTCCAGATAAGCGGGTTAGTGCCCATGACTTTCTCATCACGCCCGCACTGCAGCAGCACGCCTTCCGCTTTCACGACCGCCCCTTCAGAATAACTGCGATTCTCATAAGTGCAGCACTGCAGACAGTTGCTCTGCTGATTATTCTGTCCCTGTGTCCAGACTTCCGGTGGCATATCAACCACCACATCCGTATTGCCCATGCGACTGTTTTCCGGCTGACGGTTCGCCAGCGCCGAATTCATGCACAACAGCAGCCCGCTAAGCGCTAATAGGATATAACGCATCACTCTGTCTCCTTGGTTTTACGCCGGGTCGATTTCGGTTTTGCTTTACGTTTAGCGGCCGGTGCGGCAATGCCTCTAAATGATTGCAACGAGGGTCGCTGACGCGCTTCGCCAATTAACCCGATCAGCGTGGCAACCAGCGGCTGCATAAACTCATCGTAGCGGCAGGCCTTTTCACTGATGCGTGTTAATGTCGATTCCCATTGAGCCGTCATATCTGGCCGGGCCGCCATTTCAGGTAACGCATGGATAAGCGCCCTGCCCGCGTCCGTAGAATGAATATAGCGGCCTTTCTTCACGAGGAATGTCCGGCGGAACAATAATTCAATAATGCCGGCTCGCGTCGCTTCCGTTCCTAAACCATCGGTCGCACGCAGCACTTTCTTTAATTCTTTATCCTGGACAAAACGCGCGATGCCGGTCATGGCGGATAACAGGGTAGCATCGGTGAACGGGCGCGGCGGCTGTGTCTGCTTGGCAAGCACTTCACCGCGCTCGCACAGCAGCTCATCCCCTTTCGCGACCACCGGTAAAGGCGTGCCATCGTTCTCTTCATCGCGCTCTTTACTGCCGAGTAAGGCACGCCACCCAGCTTCTGCCAGAAAGCGCGCTTTGGCAACAAACTTGCCGCCGCCAATCTCGAGATCGATAACGCATTTACGGAACACCGCATCAGGGCAGAATTGCATCAGATACTGACGAGCCACCAGGCCGTAAATATTGGCTTCATTTTCCGTCAGGTTCACTTTGCTGGCGCGGGCGGTAGGGATAATGGCATGGTGAGCATCCACCTTTTTATCATCCCAGCAGCGGTTCTTCTGATCGGGATTAAAATCCGTAGGCGGTGTCAAATTGGGCTGATGCACCTGAATCGCATTCAGCACTGCATGCCGTCCAGCAAAATGTTCATCCGGCAAATAACGGCTGTCAGAACGCGGATAGGTAATCAGCTTATGGGTTTCGTACAGACGCTGGCAGCAATCCAGGACGTTTTGCGCACTCAGGCCGAAACGCTTTGCCGCCTCGATCTGCAGGCTGGAGAGCGAAAACGGCAATGGCGCGGTGTCAGATTCCCGTTTGTCGTTATAGCCCGTCACTATCGCCGGCTTGCCGTTGATGCGCTCTAAGACGTGATCGGCCAGCGAACGGTGTAACAAGCGACCTTCCTCATCCTGCCAGGGTTCGCAGGCGTCGCTGGGTATCCAACTGGCAACAAAACGCTCATCCTTCGGCGTCACGATGTGTGCTTTCACTTCGAAGTAATCTTTCGGTATGAAGTTTTCGATCTCTTCATCACGACGCACCACCAGGCCGAGCACCGGCGTTTGTACGCGACCGACCGACAATACGCCATCATAACCAGCATTGCGGCCTAACAGCGTCCAGGCACGGGTCATATTGATGCCGTAGAGCCAATCTGCGCGGGCGCGGGCCAATGCGGAGACGCACAGCGGGATAAACTCGCGATTCTCACGTAAACGGCTTACTGCTCGCTCTACGGCAGAGGGGTTGAGATCGTTGATCAGACAGCGCTGCACTTTCTGCCGCTTTTCCGGCGCGAGTTGCAGGTAGTCCAGCACTTCATCCACCAACAGCTGACCTTCACGATCCGGGTCACCGGCGTGCACCACTTCACTCGCCTGTTGCAACAAACCCTCAATCACTTTGAGTTGCTTCGCCACCGACGGGCGTGGCTGTAAACGCCACTTTTCCGGAATGATCGGCAGGTCGGCAAGATTCCAGCGCGCATAGCGGCTGTCATAGCTGTCCGGCTGCGCCTGTTCCAGCAAATGCCCGACACACCAGGTGACCATCTGATCGTTGCCACAGGCAATAAAACCGTCACCGCGTCGATGCGGTTTCGGCAGTACATCAGCAATGGCACGCGCCAGGCTGGGTTTTTCAGCAATAAACAAACGCATGTCTGGCGTCGTTCCTTCTACGTCAATTCACGACGGTAATTAATGGGCAGGAAGGATCGGCAGCGAAGAGTTCACCTATCGCTGTCGCCTGCACGCCGGCCAATGTAGCGCAGTGCTGGAAGGCTTCGACCTCGCTGGGTTGCACCGCCACCAGTAAACCACCCGAGGTTTGCGGATCGCACAGTAACGCGCGAGTCGCATCGTCCATCGCGGAAATAAGTGCGCCATAGCTGGCAAAATTGCGCTGAGTCCCCCCGGGCACGGCACCTTTAGCAATATACTCATCGACACCCGGTAAGCGCGGAACTTGCGTGGCGTGGACTTCCGCACGCAAACCTGACCCCTGGCAAATCTCACTCAAATGTCCGAGCAAGCCAAAACCGGTGACATCGGTCATGGCGCTAACGCCATCCAGTTTGGCGAATTCGGCACCGGCTTTATTCAACTGACACATCACCTCCGCCGCTAAGGATTGGTGTTCTGGCAGCAGAAGGCCTTTTTTCTCGGCGGTGGTCAGGATGCCGATCCCGAGTGGCTTAGTGAGAAACAGCTGGCTCCCCACCTGCGCGGCGCTGTTCTTTTTCACCCGCGCCACATCAACAATTCCCGTGACAGCCAGGCCAAAAATCGGCTCCGGCGCATCGATCGAATGCCCACCCGCCAGAGCCATGCCAGCAGCCTGGCACGCCGCACGCCCGCCTTCAATGACCTGCTGAGCCACTTCCGGGCTCAGCACGTTGACCGGCCAACCCAGGATGGCAATCGCCATGATCGGTTTGCCGCCCATAGCATAAATATCACTGATGGCATTGGTGGCGGCGATACGGCCAAAAGTATGGGGATCATCAACAATCGGCATGAAGAAGTCAGTGGTGCTGACCACTGCCGTGCCGTTGCCGAGATCATAAACGGCAGCATCGTCACGTGTTTCGTTGCCCACCAGCAACTGGGGGTCATGAAAAGGGGTCAGCTCACTATGAAGAATGGTTTCCAGTACCTGCGGCGAAATTTTGCAGCCGCAGCCAGCTCCATGGCTGTATTGCGTCAGACGAAGAGGT
The DNA here is from genome assembly GCF_051336905.1 of Pantoea sp. C8B4. NCBI lineage: Bacteria > Pseudomonadati > Pseudomonadota > Gammaproteobacteria > Enterobacterales > Erwiniaceae > Pantoea > Pantoea sp. C8B4. The sequence goes on along the minus strand of NZ_JBGMNK010000005.1, from coordinate 294,899 downwards.
TCACTCATGGCGGGTTCCTTATGCGCTGAACAGAAGGCTGTATGTTAGCCTGGCTGTCAGCCGGTGGTAAGTGTTGCGCGGTTTAAGCTCGATGTTTCGCACACGCGGTGTGCAATCTTTGCAACACGGCTCACCCTGCCGAAGAACCCCGCCGATGTCTGTCAGAAATAACTGACAAATTGCGCGGTGTCCGGTGCAACCACCGTGGTATTGGCTTTAAGCTGCGGCGTACCGAGATAGAGGAATCCGACAATCGCATCCTGCTCGCGGCAACCAAAGGCTTCGCGTACCGAAGGATGGTCAGTCCATGGACCGCTACGCCAGATACCGTTAAAACCTTGTGCCACCGCGGCCATTTGCATCGCCATCACGGCACAACCTGCTGAAACCAACTGTTCCCAATGCGGGACTTTGGCATGCTCTTCACAGTGCGCCACCACAGTGATAATCATCGGCGCTCGAAACGGTGCGGTGGCCGATTTTTCAATCGCCTTTTCATCGAGGTCGCTGTCACGCGCCGCTTGTTCAAGCAATTTACCAAAACGCTCACGCCCTTCATTCTCTACAATGACAAAGCGCCACGGCTGCAACGTACCATGATCCGGTGCACGTAAGCCTGCGTGCAAAATGTTCTGCAAGACTTCGCCCGCGGGTGCCGGTTCTGCCAGACGCGATGCCGAACGGCGGTTAATTAATAAATCCAGTGCATCCATCATTATTCTCCCGTGAATAAAAAGCGTGGGCTAATCCTGGCACAGCAAGATCTTTTGTAACAGTCTGGCGCGATTTCCTGCTGACATTTCGCACGCTGCTCTTTAGGATGAACCCGACATCGGGGCAGACCGCGTGGCGACTGCCCTGTTACGTGAATATGGAGAGTTTATGCGCACATTGTGGCGAATTATTGCTGGCCTGTTCCGCTGGAGCTGGCGGGTGTTGAATTTTATTCGGGAATTCATTCTTAATTTATTCCTCATCGTCTTAATCCTCGCCGGTGTCGGTATCTGGTTACAGCTTTCCAGCGCCAACAGCAGCGAACCGGTGCAACAGGGTGCACTCAAAGTGGATTTAAGCGGTGTATTGGTGGATAAACCTTCCGTCAGCAATCGCCTGAGTCGCATCAGCCGTGAGTTGCTGGGCGCGAGCAGCGATCGCCTGCAAGAGAATTCATTATTCGACGTGGTGGATGCGGTTCGTCAGGCGAAAACTGACAAAAACATCACCGGGATCGTGCTTGATTTGCGTGATTTTGCGGGCGGCGATCAACCCTCATTACAGTATTTGGGCAAATCGCTGCGTGAGTTCCGTGATGCGGGCAAACCGATATACGCCATTGGTGATAGCTATAGCCAGGCGCAATACTACATCGCCAGCTATGCCACCAAAATTTATCTGTCACCGCAGGGCACCGTTGATCTGCATGGCTTTGCAACCAATGGGTTGTATTACAAATCCCTGTTAGAGAAGCTCAAAGTCAATTCTCATGTGTTCCGTGTGGGCACCTACAAATCTGCCGTCGAGCCTTTCCTGCGTGACGATATGTCTCCAGAAGCCCGTGATGCGGATGGTCGCTGGATCGGCCAGCTGTGGCAGAACTACCTGAACACCGTTTCCGCCAATCGCCAGATTACACCGGATCAACTGTTCCCGGGAGCAGCCGGCGTCATCAGCGGATTGCAGGCTGTTGACGGCGATACCGCAAAATATGCGCTGAACAGTAAATTGGTTGATGTGCTGGATAGCCGTGCGGCTGCGGATCAGGAACTGGTGAAAACCTTTGGCTGGGATAAAGCCAATAACGATTATCGCAATGTCAGCATTTACGATTACACCGTGAAGCAGCCTCAGCAGGACCAGGATGGCAATATTGCGGTGATCTTCGCCAGCGGTGCGATTATGGACGGTGAGGAAACCGCCGGAAACGTGGGTGGCGATACCACCGCTTCGCAGATTCGCGATGCGCGTCTCGATCCGAAAATCAAAGCGATTGTACTGCGCGTCAACAGCCCGGGTGGCAGCGTGTCGGCATCGGAAGCGATTCGTGAAGAGTTAGCCGCAGCCCATGATGCCGGCAAGCCAGTGGTGGTCTCAATGGGCGGCATGGCGGCTTCAGGTGGCTACTGGATCTCGACGCCAGCAGACTACATTGTGGCCGCCCCCAGCACCCTGACCGGTTCAATCGGCATTTTCGGCGTGATTAACACGGTTGAAAATAGCCTGAACAGTATTGGGGTGCACACGGATGGCGTGGCCACTTCTCCGCTGGCTGACGTTGCCACCACCAAAGCCCTGCCGACGGAAGTGCAGCAATTGATGCAGCTGACCATCGAAAACGGCTATCGCAACTTTGTCGGACTGGTGGCGAAGTCACGTCATAAAACACCAGAACAGATCAATGATATCGCCCAGGGTCATGTCTGGACCGGCAGCGATGCGAAAGCCAATGGCCTGGTGGATGCGTTGGGTGATTTTGACGATGCCGTGGCGAAAGCGGCTGAGTTGGCAAAAGTCGCCAAGCCGCAGCTTAGCTGGTATCAGGACGACCCCGGCATGATTGACCTGCTGTTAAATCAGATGAATGCCTCTGCACAAGCGATGCTGCCAGCAGCACTGAAAGTGTGGCTGCCCGCGCCGATGCTGGACGTAATGAGTGCAGTGAAAGATCAGCCTGGCCTGATGAACAATCTCAATGATCCGCAAAATCGCTACGCCTTCTGCCTGAACTGCGGCAACGTACGCTAATCTTTACAGCCCGGCCGCTGGTCGGGCTGCTTTTCGCTGTTAATCCCCTTATACTGCGCGTTTTACGGCAAGTCTGAGTTCTTCCATGCAAAAGAAAAATATCTATGTAGCCTACACGGGCGGTACCATCGGTATGCAGCGCTCCGCGCACGGCTACATTCCGGTTTCCGGCCATCTGCAGCAGCAACTGGCCAACATGCCAGAGTTCCATCGGCCTGAGATGCCGAATTTCACCATCCACGAATATCAGCCTCTGATGGATTCGTCAGATATGACGCCGTTGGATTGGCAATCGATTGCTGATGACATTAAACAGAATTACGACAGCTATGATGGCTTTGTGATTCTGCACGGCACCGACACCATGGCGTTTACCGCCTCGGCGCTGTCATTCATGCTGGAAAACCTCGCGAAGCCCGTCATCGTAACCGGCTCGCAAATTCCTTTGGCAGAATTGCGCTCAGATGGTCAGCAGAACCTCCTCAATTCGTTGTATGTTGCGGCGAACTATCCCATTAATGAAGTGGCGTTGTTCTTTAACAACACACTGTTTCGTGGCAATCGCACCACCAAAGCACATGCCGACGGCTTCAACGCCTTCGCTTCACCGAATCTCCCTCCTTTGCTGGAAGCCGGTATTCACATTCGTAAACTCAATACGCCGCCGGCACCGCAGGGCAGTGGCGAGTTGATTGTGCACCCGATTACCCCACAACCGATTGGCGTGGTGACCATTTACCCCGGGATCTCTGCCGATGTGGTGCGTAACTTCTTGCGCCAGCCGGTGAAAGCACTAATTCTGCGCTCTTATGGTGTCGGCAACGCGCCGCAAAATGCAGAATTCCTGGCTGAACTGCAGCAGGCCAGCGAACGTGGGATTGTGGTGGTGAATCTGACGCAATGCATGTCCGGCAAAGTGAACATGGGGGGCTATGCCACCGGTAATGCGCTGGAGCATGCGGGGGTGATCAGCGGTTTTGACCTTACCGTTGAGGCAACATTAACAAAACTGCACTTTTTGTTGAGCCAAAACCTCACCAACCCGGAAATTCGTGCCAGAATGCAACAGAATTTACGCGGCGAACTGACCGACGACTGATACGGAGCGAGATGTAATGAAGCGGGCATTGATAATCATCGATATTCAGAACGATTTTTGCCCCGGCGGCCCAATGGCGGTGCGCGAAGGCGACCAAACGGTTGCCGTTGCTAATCGCTACGCACGCGAGTTCCGCGATCGGGGAGAATGTGTAGTTGCATTGCAAGACTGGCATCCGGCAGATCATGGCAGCTTCGCCTCCGTCTCTGGCGAACCGGTGTATACCCTGGGTGAATTGAACGGTCTGGCGCAGATTTGGTGGCCCGATCACGGAGTCGAGAACTCAGTGGGGGCAGATTTCCACCCAGAACTGGACCGCACATTGATTGATGCGGTGTTCCATAAGGGGGGCGACGCTGATGTGGACAGCTACAGTGCTTTCTTCGATAACGGCCATCGCCGCAAAACGGAGCTTGACAGTTGGCTGCGTGAACGCGACATCAGCGACCTGGTGATGCTGGGGCTCGCTACCGACTATTGCGTCAAATACAGCGTACTGGATGCGCTGGAGCTGGGCTATAACGTTGAAGTGGTGAAAGAGGGTTGCCGCGGCGTCAACCTGAATCCTGATGACAGCGATATTGCCATCGAACAGATGCAAGCTCAGGGTGCGGTAATAATCTGAAAATGAGGGCTGGTGAAAACCAGCCCTTTTGCGTTCTAGTGCAGGTTAATGCGCGTGATGTCAGGCTCGATACCAAACTCTTCCTTAAGCTGCTTTTTCGACTTCATCACCATCTCGCCCCCTTTGCCAATGGTCATATGCTGTGGGTCGTCGTTGTGACGCGCCTGCCACAGCATCACCAGCTGCAGGCAATTATCGCGCTGCTCCTGCGTCAGCGCGACACCGTCCGGCCATTTACCGGTTTCCACTGCAGTGGCGAGCCGCTCATAGACTTCCGGCGTCATCGCCGCCAGCATGGCTTCCAGTTCTTGCTTCATGCTCAGCCCTCTTGTTGCTTGCCCTGCTCATCGGTAAAGCTCAATGAGGCAGAGTTAACGCAGTAGCGCTCACCGGTAGGCTGCGGGCCATCCGGGAACACGTGGCCGAGATGCGCATCGCAATTGCCACAGCGAATTTCCACACGGTGCATGCCGTGGGAATCATCTTCCAGGTAACGAATCGCTTCGTCGCTGTAAGGCTGGTAAAAGCTCGGCCAGCCGCAGCCTGAATCATATTTAGAGTCGGAGAGGAACAGCGGTGAATTGCACACTAAACAGTGGTAAATGCCTTCCTGCTTGTTGTGCAGTAGTGCGCCACTGAAAGGAGGTTCCGTGCCGCGATGCTGTGTGACATAGCGCTGCATCTCAGAAAGCTGCGCGATTTTTGCCTCGGGTGCGGTGTCTTTAGCCATTTTGAGTTCCGGAGTGTCATTCTGTAAAAATCGACTAGTATTCTAACAAACGAACAACATCTTCACGGTCTTTTTTCGTGCGAACCCGTTCGCCACGACTGCCACAGCGCAAAATTGTGACGTCGATCACCCTTTGCAAAAGTCATCCCTTTTCGGTCGGTATTCGGCGTAACATAGGCGCGCAATAAGGGTGCTGCGTAAGCGATTGCGCAACCAATTATTCCTGGCGTTGGAATTGACCTGTCGCAACAATTGACACGATTCCGCTTGACGCCTGGTAAGGTTTTTGTAATTTTACAGCCAACCTTTTATTCACTAACAAATAGCTGGTGGAATATATGACTATCAAAGTAGGTATCAACGGTTTTGGCCGTATCGGTCGCATCGTTTTCCGTGCTGCACAGCAGCGTTCTGACATCGAAATCGTCGCGATCAACGACCTGCTCGACGCCGATTACATGGCTTACATGCTGAAGTATGACTCTACGCACGGTCGTTTCGACGGCACCGTAGAAGTGAAAGACGGCGCGCTGATTGTTAACGGTAAGAAAATCCGTGTTACCGCTGAGAAAGACCCGGCTAACCTGAAATGGGATGAAGTGGGCGTTGACGTTGTTGCTGAAGCAACCGGTATCTTCCTGACCGACGAAACCGCACGCAAACACATTCAGGCTGGTGCGAAGAAAGTGGTTCTGACCGGTCCTTCTAAAGATGCGACCCCAATGTTTGTTCGTGGTGCAAACTTCGACAAATACCAGGGACAGGATATCGTTTCTAACGCCTCTTGCACCACCAACTGCCTGGCGCCACTGGCTAAAGTTATCAACGATCACTTCGGTATCGTTGAAGGCCTGATGACCACCGTTCACGCCACCACTGCAACCCAGAAAACCGTTGATGGCCCGTCTCACAAAGACTGGCGCGGCGGCCGTGGCGCAGCTCAGAACATCATTCCTTCTTCTACCGGCGCTGCAAAAGCAGTGGGCGTAGTACTGCCAGAGCTGAACGGTAAACTGACCGGTATGGCGTTCCGCGTTCCTACCCCGAACGTGTCTGTTGTTGACCTGACTGTACGTCTGGAAAAACCAGCAACTTACAAAGAAATCTGTGCCGTAATCAAAGCTGAATCTGAAGGCAAGATGAAAGGCGTTCTGGGTTACATCGAAGACGACGTCGTATCTACCGACTTCAATGGCGAAACCCTGACGTCAGTATTCGATGCTAAAGCCGGTATCGCACTGAACGACAACTTCGTGAAACTGGTTTCATGGTACGACAACGAAACTGGCTACTCACACAAAGTTCTGGATCTGATTGCACTGGTTGCTGCTAAGTAAGCAACTGGCGAACCAGACAAGGGGTGACTTCGGTCGCCCCTTTTTTTTCATTTGGAAGAAGAGAAGGTCTGACGATGCAAGATACGCTTTATAGTTTGCCGGTGGTGAATCAGATCACCCCATATCTGTCACAACGCCAGATGGGCGATTTGCCCATCGTCGTCGTGAGTCATCCCAAGGTTCGTGCGGCGATTGCGCTGCAAGGCGCGCATCTGCTCTCATGGCAGCCCAGCGGTCAGCAACCGGTGATTTGGTTGAGCGAGAAGACGCCGTTTGCCACAGGCAAAGCGATTCGCGGTGGTGTGCCCATTTGCTGGCCATGGTTTGGCCCTGCAGGTGAACCGGCGCACGGATTTGCCCGTAATCAGCTCTGGACACTGACTGCACACGATGAGAACGAAGATGCCGTGATGCTGACGTTCACACTGGAAAGCAACGCACAAACGAAGAAACTGTGGCCGCATGATTTCACCCTGCTGGCCCGCTTCCGTATCGCCGAGCATTGTGAAATCGAGTTGGAAGCCTGGGGCGATTATGAAGCCACCGCAGCCCTACACACCTACTTCCAGATCGCCGATATTGCTCAGGTTGAAGTGAGTGGCTTAGGAAATAGCTATATCGACAAGGTGAATGCTAATACGGTGGGCAGTTCGGCTGATGGCAAGCAAACCTACCCTGATCGCGTCGATCGGATTCACACGGCTGCCGAGGATTGCAGTGTGATTCATGACATCGCGGGTAAACGTCAGATTGAAGTGTACCACCACTATCAAAGTGACGTTGTCACATGGAACCCAGGGCCGGAATTGTCCTGTAGCATGGCGGATATGCCTAATGAGGGTTACAAAACCATGGTCTGCGTAGAAACGGCTCGCATCAACAAGCCGATGAAAAGTGCCGGTGAATCCCCTGCTCGCCTCGGTACTACCCTGCGCGTGCGCAATAAGTAGGTTCGCGGCGCAGATGCGCCGCTATACCACGTCTAAGCCCGTTTTATGTTGCGGTGCTGGAAACGCCCGGTCAATGATCGCCAACTCCTCAACACTCAAATGCAGGTCTAACGCAGCCGCATTTTCCGCCACGTGTTGTTGGCTGCTGGCCTTGGGAATGGCGACCACGCCTGGCCGACGAATCACCCACGCGAGCAGCAATTGCGCCACGCTGATGCCCTTCTGTTGTGCAATTTGATGCAAATGGGGATCTTCAAACAGTGACTGACGCAAACGTCCCGCCTGCGCCAGAGGGCAATACGCCATGATCGGCATATCACGTCGCTGGCATGCCGCTAATAAATCGTATTCGATTCCTCGTGATGCCAGGTGATACAGCACCTGATTAGTCGTGCAGTTTTCACCGCTCGGCTCGCTCCACAGTTCTTGCAGATCGTCAGTATCGAAATTGGATACGCCCCAATGCCGTATTTTTCCCTGCTGTTGCAAGGTTTCCATGGCATGAATCGTCTCCTCCAGTGGCACATTACCGCGCCAATGCAGCAGATAGAGATCAAGGTAATCGGTCTCTAAGCGCTGTAAGCTGCGCTCGCAGGCCTCTATCGCATCCACTTCGCCGGCATTCCACGGATAGACTTTTGACACCAGCCAGGCCTGATGGCGGCGTCCGCGTAACGCTTCACCCACCACCTCTTCCGCGCCGCCTTCTGCGTACATTTCCGCGGTATCAATCAGTTGCAAGCCCAAATCCAATCCAGCCTGTAATGCCGAGACTTCCTGACGACGCAGCGCTGCATTCTCCCCCATGTACCACGTTCCTTGCCCAATGGCAGGTAATGCTGGTTCTCCACGGAATTGAATTGTCTTCATTAAAGCTCCCGATGCGCCAGGATGGGGCGCGCTATTGGTGCAATGTAATAAAAACGCCTCACTAAGAGGCGTCGCAGAAAACCATTAGAAACTGTAGCTGATGCCGGTCCAGAGGGTGAACTGGCCACTTTTGTCCACCATCGGACTGTCTTTGATTTCGCTGTCAAAACGGGTGTAACGCCCGGACAAACTGGCGTTCCAGCTATCGCTAATCTGGTAGCTGGCGTTCATTTCCACATAGGGTGACCAGCTGTCGTCCGGTTGATATTCAGCAATACCTGTCCGTGCGCTTTCATGCGAAGACACGCCATAGTAGTAGCGGTTTTGGTTGGCGCTGTTCCACATTGCACCGATGCCTGGTGTCAGGCTAAACGCGCCAAAATCGAATCGATACAGATAGGTAAGATCCCAGATGATGCCATTACTGTTGTTCAGCACATCGCCCAGCAGAGCAGTACGCACAATGCCCCAATCGGCAACATGGCGGTAGCTGGCACCCGCCATCAGGGTCATCCGACGCTTATCCAGTGCCTTCATGTCCCCTAAATCATTATCTTTAGGATCGTACTGCTGTGGTGAACCCAGCAGCGTTAACGACAGTTGATTCTGCTGATCTTTCCACAGGTAATAGCCGCCTTGCAGGCTACGGAACCAGAAGTTTTCGCCTTCATAATTGATGACCGGGATGGGGATGTATCGGTCCTGCCCACCGCGATAAGGTGACTGGGCATAAATAACCGAAGCCCCGAGTGATAAGGGTTCTGCATGAGTGCTGAACGCCGCAAAATAACAAGGAACAACACAAGCAAGCGCTTTAAGTTTGAATTGGTTCACAATTTAATCAGTCCATTAATATAACAATCACACGCAGAGTCTAACTAAATTTTCGCGATGGGTTAACGTTAAATCAGGGATGTTTATCACCCGCACGGAATAGTCTGAAGCTGGTTGTCAGTGTAGACATGCAAACTGAATGCCTTAGTGCTTATGAGACTTTGTTATTGATATATCGCTAAATAAGGAGAAAAGTGGCTGCAGATTTTCTGAATGCCTTCTACAGTTAAAAGTAAGACGAGACTTTTTGTACGAGCAGAGTAACCATAAGAATTGTGTATCCCGATAAAAAAACGTCAGGTTGGCATAAGGGTTGCTGTACTCAATAAAGAATATCTTCCGGGAGCTGCAAACGTATCTAATTTCGCTCCTTTACCTGTGCTAAAAACGAAAGGACGGGCATCGCTATGAATATATTCGATCACTATCGTCAGCGTTATGAAGCTGCCAAGGACGAAGAGTTCACACTGCAGGAATTTCTCGCTATCTGTAAGCAGGATCGCAGTGCATACGCCAACGCTGCAGAGCGACTATTGATGGCTATCGGTGAGCCGGTGATGGTTGACACGGCGCAGGAGCCACGCCTTTCCAGAATCTTCTCTAACCGCGTCATGGGACGCTATCCCGCCTTCGAAGAGTTTTATGGTATGGAGGAAGCGATTGAGCAGATCGTCTCCTACCTGAAACACGCTGCGCAAGGCCTGGAAGAGAAGAAACAGATTCTCTACTTGCTGGGGCCGGTCGGTGGCGGTAAATCGTCACTTGCTGAGCGTTTGAAAGCCCTGATGCAACGCGTACCGATCTACGTGCTGAGCGCTGATGGCGAACGCAGCCCGGTAAACGATCATCCTTTGTGCCTGTTCAACCCGCAGGAAGACGCCAATATTCTGGAGAAAGAGTATGGTGTGCCGCGGCGTTACCTGGGCACCATCATGTCGCCGTGGGCGGCAAAACGCCTGCATGACTTCGGCGGCGATATTACCCGCTTTAAAGTGGTCAAAGTCTGGCCTTCTATCCTGGAGCAAGTGGCCATCGCCAAAACGGAACCGGGCGATGAGAACAACCAGGATATCTCTGCATTGGTCGGTAAGGTGGATATCCGCAAACTGGAAAACCACGCGCAAAACGATCCTGACGCTTATGGTTACTCGGGCGCACTGTGCCGCGCGAACCAAGGCATTATGGAATTCGTTGAGATGTTCAAAGCACCGATCAAAGTGCTGCATCCCTTACTGACCGCCACTCAGGAAGGGAATTACAACGGTACTGAAGGGATCTCTGCCCTGCCGTTTAACGGCATCATTCTGGCGCACTCCAACGAATCAGAATGGGTGACTTTCCGTAATAACAAGAACAACGAAGCGTTCCTTGACCGTGTTTACATCGTCAAAGTGCCTTACTGCCTGCGAGTGTCGGAAGAGATCAAAATCTACGACAAACTGCTTAATCACAGTGAGCTGACGACGGCGCCATGTGCCCCAGGCACACTGGAGACCTTAGCGCGCTTCTCTATCCTGTCGCGTTTGAAAGAGCCGGAGAACTCCAGCATCTATTCAAAAATGCGCGTCTACGATGGTGAAAGCCTGAAAGATACCGATCCAAAAGCGAAATCTTGGCAGGAGTATCATGACTACGCCGGCGTGGATGAGGGCATGAACGGCCTTTCGACCCGCTTCGCGTTTAAGATTCTGTCGCGCGTGTTCAACTTTGACCATGCCGAAGTGGCGGCCAACCCGGTACATCTGTTCTACGTACTGGAGCAACAAATTGAACGCGAGCAGTTCCCGCAGGATCTGGCAGAGAAATACCTTGAGCACCTGAAAGGTTATCTGATCCCGAAATACGCGGAGTTTATCGGCAAAGAGATTCAGACCGCCTATCTGGAGTCTTATTCAGAATACGGCCAGAACATCTTTGACCGCTACGTAACCTACGCCGACTTCTGGATTCAGGATCAGGAGTACCGCGATCCCGATACCGGACAGTTGTTTGATCGGGAATCACTGAATGCCGAGCTGGAAAAAATCGAGAAACCTGCCGGGATCAGTAACCCGAAAGATTTCCGTAACGAGATCGTCAACTTTGTGCTGCGTGCCCGGGCGCAAAATAGTGGGCGTAATCCCAACTGGACCAGCTACGAAAAACTGCGCACGGTTATTGAGAAGAAAATGTTCTCCAATACCGAAGAGTTGCTGCCGGTGATTTCGTTTAATACCAAGACCTCAACGGACGAACAGAAAAAACACGATGATTTTGTCGATCGCATGATGGAGAAAGGCTATACCCGCAAGCAGGTACGCCTGCTGTGCGAATGGTATCTGCGCGTGCGTAAATCGTCTTAATCGTTATCTGTAAGCTACGCGGCGCCGCGACGCCGCAACAGGAGGCCGGAGTGATTCCGGCCTGGCTTGCACTGTAGTTTGGGGGATATGTATGGCCTATTTTATCGATCGGCGTCTGAACGGTAAAAACAAGAGCGCGGTCAATCGGCAGCGTTTCCTGCGCCGTTACAAGTCGCAAATCAAGCAGTCGATCTCCGAGGCCATCAACAAGCGGTCGGTCACCGACGTGGAGAGCGGCGAATCTGTCTCGATTCCTATCGATGACATCAATGAGCCCATTTTCCATCAGGGACGCGGCGGCAGTCGCCATCGCGTGCATCCGGGGAACGATCATTTCGTCCAGAACGACCGCATTGAGCGCCCACAAGGGGGCGGCGGTGGCGGTGGCAGCGGTCAGGGCAACGCCAGTCAGGACGGTGAAGGTCAGGATGAGTTTGTTTTCCAGATATCGAAAGATGAATATCTCGATCTGCTGTTTGAAGACCTTGCCTTACCGAATCTGCGTAAAAATCAGCACCGGCAGCTGAATGAATATAAAACTCACCGCGCAGGCTTTACCTCCAATGGGGTCCCGGCCAACATCAGCGTAGTGCGTTCGTTACAAAACTCACTGGCACGTCGCACTGCGATGACCGCCGGCAAGCGCCGCATGCTACACGAACTGGAAGCCACGCTGACGGAAGTGGAAAACAGTGAACCCGCTCAGTTACTGGAAGAGGAGCGGCTGCGCAAAGAAATTGCCGAACTGCGGGCGCGTATTGAACGTGTGCCTTTTATTGATACCTTCGACTTGCGCTACAAGAACTTTGAGAAGCGCCCCGAGCCTTCAAGTCAGGCGGTGATGTTCTGCCTGATGGACGTCTCCGGATCAATGGATCAGGCCACGAAAGACATGGCGAAGCGTTTTTATATTCTGCTCTATCTGTTCCTGAGCCGTACCTATAAAAATGTGGAGGTGGTGTATATCCGTCACCATACGCAGGCGAAAGAAGTCGATGAGCAGGAGTTCTTCTACTCGCAGGAAACCGGCGGCACCATTGTGTCTAGCGCATTGAAGCTAATGGATGAAGTAGTTAAAGAGCGCTATGACCCGGCGCAGTGGAATATTTATGCGGCACAGGCCTCTGATGGCGACAACTGGGCGGATGACTCTCCGTTATGTCATGAGATTCTGGCTAAACATATTTTGCCGGTTGTACGTTATTACAGCTACATCGAAATCACGCGCCGTGCGCACCAGACACTGTGGCGTGAGTATGAACATCTGCAGGCCATGTTTGATAACTTCGCGATTCAGCACATCCGCGAGCCAGAAGACATTTATCCGGTATTTAGAGAACTTTTCCACAAACAGGTGGCAGAAGCCTGAACATCAAGCCGGTCATTGACCGGCTTTTTCTTTCCCGCGCCACCGCTCATTCGCCTGAAATCCCCGCTGATTTTTCACACAATTTTAACGATCTATGGGATAGCGCTCCGCAGATTGAAAAAATATGCAATTAAGCGCTGACAAGCTATTGATAAGGCATTATCTTTTCACCTTGTCTGTGTGAATCCCCCGCAGTTTGTCATTTTCGCTCGTACCGCAGGAGAACGCCGTTGAATGCCAGCATGATTTACAGTTTGTTTATTATTGGTTCCGTGCTGGTTGCAGCAAGTATTCTTCTGAGTTCATTCTCGTCACGGCTTGGCATCCCTATTCTGGTGATTTTCCTTGCGTTAGGCATGTTGACGGGCGTTGACGGAATTGGCGGCATCGCTTTTGACAACTACCCCGTGGCGTATCTGGTATCCAACCTCGCGCTGGCCATTATTTTGCTGGATGGCGGCATGCGCACCAAAGCCAGCTCATTCAAGGTGGCGCTGGGGCCCGCATTATCGCTCGCCACGGTCGGTGTGATGATAACCGCCGGTTTAACCGGTTTGGCGGCGGCCTGGCTCTTTAAACTCGATTTGATGCAAGGTTTCCTGATTGGCGCGATTATCGGTTCCACCGATGCCGCCGCAGTCTTCTCGCTGCTGGGGGATAAAGGGCTTAACGAACGTGTCAGCTCCACGCTGGAAATTGAGTCCGGCAGTAACGATCCTATGGCGGTATTCCTGACCATCACGCTGATTGACATGATCCAGCAAGGCCAGTCAGGCTTAAGCTGGATGTTTGTGGTGCATCTGGTGCAACAGTTCGGTCTCGGTATTGTACTGGGGCTGGGCGGCGGCTGGGCACTACAGCAACTGATAAATCGTATCAATCTGGCGCAAGGTCTCTACCCCCTGCTGGCGTTAAGCGGCGGCATCATTGTGTTTGCATTGACCACGGTCATGGAAGGCAGCGGCATACTGGCCGTTTACCTGTGTGGTTATCTGCTGGGTAACAGCCCGATCCGCAACCGTCACGGTATTCTGCAAACCTTCGATGGTATGGCGTGGTTGAGTCAGATCGGCATGTTTATCGTGCTCGGCTTACTGGTGACGCCATCTGATCTGTGGCACATCGCCGTTCCAGCCATGATTTTATCTCTCTGGCTGATTTTAGTGGCGCGCCCGCTTTCAATTCTGGTGGGTCTGTTGCCATTTAAAGGTTTTACCGGCCGCGAACGCATCTTTATCAGTTGGGTTGGCCTGCGTGGCGCAGTACCTATTATCCTCGCGGTATTCCCGATGATGGCAGGGCTGGAAAACGCCAAGCTCTACTTCAACATCGCCTTCTTCGTGGTTCTTGTGTCGCTAATGCTACAGGGCACCTCGCTGGGCTATGCGGCCAAACGCGCCAAAGTTGTGGTTCCCCCTACTGCCTCACCTATCAGCCGCGTCGGACTGGATATCCACCCTGAAAACCCCTGGGAGCAGTTTGTTTACCAACTCAGTGCTGACAAATGGTGTATCGGTGCCGCGCTGCGTGATTTGCAAATGCCACGCGAAACGCGCATCGCTGCCCTGTTCCGCGATAACGCGCTGATGCATCCTAATGGCAGTACGCGCCTTAAAGAGGGCGATGTGCTATGTGTGATTGGACGTGAACGCGATTTGCCCGCTTTAGGTAAAATGTTCAGTCAGTCGCCACCCGTCGCGCTCGATCAACGCTTCTTTGGTGACTTCATTCTGGATGCAGAGGCACGTTTACGCGATGTGGCGCAAATTTATGGGCTGGAACTTGATGAAACCACCAACGATCAGCAATCCCTCGGTCAACTGGTGATGGGCCTGCTGGGCAGTACACCAGTGGTGGGCGATCAGGTGGAGTGGAACCAATTGACCTGGACCGTGGCGGAGAAAGAGGACAACCAAATCGTTAAAATTGGCGTACGTGTCATGGAAGACAAGGAGTAATCCGAACCGCGAAAACGCCAAAACTGCGTGTGAGCGACTATGATCACTATTCCACCCAGCACAAACGGGAGAAGCGCATGGGACACGTGGTAAAGATTGGTCGTTACGAGATCGTTGATGCAGAACTGAATGCTGAAAAGCTCGATACCATCAGCATTCCCTGCAATACCAACCCCGGCCTGAGTTACCAACTCGATGGCTGGGATCATGAAACCAGTGTGCCGGCGTGGATTGATGGCGAGCCCGTCGATCTGCAGATCGGACACTATGACAAGCAACAAGACCGCTGGGTATTAAAAAAACCCGCCTGATGTACCCCCGCCGCCATCCGCTTCGTATGGCGGTCATTCCTAAAAGCAGTCTTAAAATGAAGCGTTCTATCTGCGTTTTTTTTGGTTTTAACCTTGTATTTCAATTAGCTAACTCACTATTTCACGCAGCATTTATTTCCTTTTAAGACTATTTCCATATTAACTCTGTCAAATAACTCCTGCATACTCTTAAACGTTGCTGCAGCTTTTCGTGACGTACATCACGTCTCAAACGGCCCTTTCCATGCAGCGCTTATGGCAGCATTGACTTATATCGCACTGAAAAATCATTTCTTTTTATTTTCGGTGGACAACTCCTGAGCGCGTACTTGATTCTGGTCAGGCCATCTTTTACTTAAGAAAAGAGAGCAGGTTTTATGGCAAGTACATTGGTAATGAACGATGCAACCCGCTCGTGGAGCGGATTGCGTAAAAATCTCATCGCAAAAGTCGCTTTAAGCTTTTCGGATTTAATTGCTCTGAATCTGGCTTTGTTTTTATCTGCAGCAACCGTTCAGGGTATTTGGGGAGAACTGGACACCTTTATTCCGCCGCAGCAGATTGAATACCGCTTTATCGCTCAATTAGGGCTTTCTGTACTTTGCACCGCATGGTTTTGGGTGCGCATGCGTCATTACACTTACCGCAAACCGTTTTGGTTCGAGTTAAAAGAGATTGTAAAAACCCTGTTCGTTTTTTCGCTGCTGGATTTGGCGCTGATTGCCTTCTCCAAGTGGGACTTCTCGCGCATGGTTTGGGTGTTTAGCTGGACTTACGCACTGCTACTGCTGCCGCTGATGCGTGCGGTGGTCAAGCGAGCCATCAACCGCGCAGGTCAGTGGCAGAAAGAGACCATCATTATTGGTTCAGGCAAGAATGCCATGGAAGCTTATGCAGCACTGCAGAGTGAGGAAATCCTCGGCTACAACGTCCAGGCTTTCATCTCTCTGGAAGATGAGCACCATCCTGAGAACGTTAATGGTGTACCCGTGATCACCTGGAAAGACATCAACTGGCAAACGATGGATCGCGACAACACGCAATTTATCGTCGCCACTGAGTTTGAACAGCAGGTGGTGCGCGATAAATGGCTGAAGTTCCTGTCCAAAATGAAGTGCCGCTCGATCTCCGTGATCCCAACCCTGCGCGGCGTGCCGCTTTACGGTACGGATATGTCATTCATCTTCAGCCACGAAGTGATGATCCTACGCGTCAGTAATAACCTGGCAAAACGTTCTTCTCGCTTCCTCAAGCGTACCTTCGATATTGTGGTCGCCTCCCTGTTGCTGCTGTTCCTCGCCCCGGTATTCGGTCTGCTGTGTGCGATGGTAAAACGTGATGGCGGCAATGCGATCTATGGGCATGAACGTGTTGGGCAGGATGGCGTGAAGTTTAAATGCCTGAAATTCCGTTCGATGGTCACTAACTCTCAGGAAGTGTTGCAAAACCTGCTGGCGACCAGCGAAGAGGCGCGCGCAGAATGGGATCGTGATTTCAAACTGAAAAACGATCCACGTATCACCAAAATTGGCGGCTTCCTGCGTAAAACCAGCCTCGACGAATTGCCGCAGTTGTGGAATGTGATTCGTGGTGAAATGAGTCTGGTGGGTCCACGTCCGGTGATTGAAGTTGAGCTGGAACGCTATGCGGGGGATGTTGATTATTACCTGATGGCGAAACCGGGCATGACCGGTCTGTGGCAGGTGAGTGGTCGTAACGATATCGACTATGACACTCGCGTCTATTTCGATTCCTGGTATGTGAAAAACTGGGCGTTGTGGACCGACATCGCCATTCTGTTCAAAACCGCAGGTGTGGTGTTACGCCGCGACGGGGCCTACTGATCCTACCCACGATGCGATGTCTGTGTTGTCTCAGCAGACATCGCTTTTTTATTCCTTTCTTTTTCCCTGCTAAGTCATTACCCTTCCCGCTTGTTTAACAGGACGTTTCTGGTTTCAGATGCAAAAATTTACCCTGCTGCTTTTAAGCCTGGTGCTGCTGGCACCACTCGGCATCGATCTATACCTTCCTACTCTGCCGCAAATCGCTGAAGGCCTTAACAGTCCGGTCAGTTTAATTCAGATCACCATCCCGTTGTTCTTACTGGTGATGGGCATCGGCCAGCTGGTGACCGGACCCTTGGTGGATAATTTTGGCCGTAAGCCGATTGCGATCATTGGTCTGGTGCTTTACATCATTGGCAGCGCCGTGGCGGCAACGGCCACTGTATGGCCAGTGTTCTTCCTCGCCCGTTTGATTCAGGGCTGCGCGGTCTGTTGCAGTGCGGTGGTGGCCTTCAGTGGCGTGCGCGATCGTTTAAGCGGTGATGAAGCTGCGCGCGCCTATGGTTTTCTCAATGGTGCATTGAATATTGTGCCGGCATTGGCGCCACTACTGGGTGGTATCCTTGCTGAAGCCTACGGCTGGCGAGCGCCCTTCTGGTTCCTGTGTGGCTATGCTGCAGTCATTGGTTTGATTGTGGTGTTCTTCCTGCCGGAAACCCGTCCAGCCGATACGCTACGCGTCAAAGGATTACCGTTAGCGCAATATGCGGCGATTGCACGTGAGCCGCGTTTTCTTGCTTTCGCGTTTGCCAACGCGGGTGCGCTCGGCATGGTGCTAACTTATGTGTCACTTGCCCCCCACGTGCTAATGACGGAAGGGGGTCTGACGCCTCTGCAATTCTCCTTTGCCTTTGGTGCCAACGGCTTTTGGATCATGCTGGTCAGTGCGTTTGTGAATAAGACTATCCGTAAAGCCGGACGCCCGTTCTGCCTGGCGATGGGCTTTGTCACCATGCTGCTGGGTGCCATTCTGCTGCTGGCGGGAATGACGCTGTTGCCTGCCGCATGGCAGACACACTGGGCGCTGTATATGATTCCGGTGGCGGTATCGGTTGCAGGACTGGCCTTTACCGTTGGCCCCGCCACCAGCTACGCGTTAGAGCCGTATCAGCAGCAGGCAGGCGTTGCCGCGGCCTTGCAGGGGTTTATTCAGATGGCGTGCGGCGCGGGTGGCAGCCTGATGATTGTGGCATTGCCGGTCGCAGAAAAATCAGCACTGGCTTTAATGATGCTTTTAGGTGCAGCGCTGGCCCTGATTGCCTGGCGCTGCAGTAAGAAGATGCACGGCAGCGTGACCGCGCTTAAATAATCTCAACCGGTACGCGGGGCGCGAGCGCACACATCAGCTCGTAGCCCACCGTGCCAGCGGCTTTCGCCACCTCATCGATTTTCACCTGATTGCCCCACAGTTCCACTTTGGAACCAATCCCGGCCTGCGGGCAAGGTTCGAGGTCAATCATCATCATATCCATGGAGATTGCGCCCAGCGTCTGGGTACGAATACCATCGACGCTGACTGGCGTGCCGGTTGGCGCATGGCGTGGATAGCCATCTGCATAGCCGCAAGCCACAATACCAATGCGCTGTGCGCCCGATGCATGATAGCGATAGCCATAGCCCACGCCGTCACCGGCACTGAGCTGCTGCACACCAATGATTTCACTGTTCAGCGTCATCACAGGCTGCAAGCCGCTGCTGGCAATATCCTGCCAATTCCCACTTGGCGATGCGCCATAGAGAATGATCCCCGGACGTACCCAGTCAAAGTGCGCCTCTGGATGCCACAAAGTGGCGGCAGAGTTGGAGAGCGAGCGCGGGCAATCCAAACCTTCGGCGGCCAGTTCAACGCGCTTCATCGGTTCGATAAGTCCTTCCGGGTTTTCCGCGTCCGCAAAATGTGCCATCAGCGTCATCTCACCGACGTTAGGGAGCGCACGCAGTTTCTGCCACGCCGCCTGCACCTGTTCCGGACGGAAACCCAGCCGATTCATGCCGCTGTTCATCTTCACATAGATATCAACCGGTGCAGAAAGTGAAGCTTTGGCCAGCGCCTGAATCTGCCAGTTGCTGTGCACGCTGGTGGTCAAACGATAACGATCGATCAAGGTTAAATCTTCGGCATGGAAGAAACCTTCCAGCAACAGAATCGGTTTTTTCCAACCCTGCTCACGCAACAGAATCGCTTCTTCCATATTCAATAGCGCGAAACCATCGGTCTCTGCCAGACTTTGCCAGACCCGCGCGATACCGTGCCCGTAAGCATTGGCTTTGACCACTGACCAAACCCGCGACTGCGGTGCAGCCTGCCGTACAATCGCGAGATTGTGGCGCAGCGCCTGTTGGTTAATGGTGGCGCCAGTAGGACGTGACATGCTTGTGCTCTCCCTGAGGTCTCAACGCGCCGCGTTAGCGTTACGCAACGGCGACGAATGGGGTTCGAAACCCGGCAGGTAGCGCAGTACTGACAAATCGTCTGCGGCAATCGCCGGTTTCTGACCGGAAATCAAATCGGCCAATAGCTGACCGGAACCACAGGCCATGGTCCATCCCAGCGTTCCGTGACCGGTGTTGAGATAGAGATTGGACAGCGGTGTACGCCCGACAATCGGCGTGCCGTCCGGCGTCATCGGACGCAATCCTGTCCAGAACGTGGCCTGTTCAACAAAACCGCCTTCAGGATAGAGATCGCTGACCACCATCTCCAGCGTTTCACGTCGTGCAGGCGTCAGTTTGGTGTTAAAACCAACAATTTCCGCCATGCCCCCCACGCGGATGCGATCGTCAAAGCGCGTGACCGCCACTTTGTAGGTTTCATCAAGGATGGTGGAGACGGGGGCTGCGTCTGGATTCTTAATCGGAATAGTGAGGGAATAGCCTTTAAGCGGATAGACCGGAATTGACACGATGTCTTTCAGCAGCGCGGTCGAGTAGGAACCGAACGCCACCACATAGGCGTCCGCCTTAATCACCTCTTCGCCACACTTCACGCCGTAAATACGATTGCCTTCACGCAGCAGTTGGTCAACCTGAGTGTCGTAGCGGAAGGTGACACCAGCAGCGGCTGCCATCTCGGCCAGGCGCTGCGTAAACAGCTGGCAGTCTCCGGTTTCATCATTCGGTAAACGTAGCCCGCCGGTCAGTTTATGTGCCGTCGTGGCCAGCGCCGGTTCAACGCTGTGTAACTGGTGTGCTTCCAGGAGTTCGTAAGGCACGCCGGCTTCTTTGAGTACGGCAATATCTTTGCTGGCGCTCTCAAACTGTTGCTGAGTGCGGAACAACTGCAAGGTGCCGCCCTGCCGGCCTTCATAGGCGATACCGGTCGAGGCGCGCAATGCTTTCAGGCAATCACGACTGTATTCCGCGATACGTACCATGCGTCCTTTGTTTTCCTGATAATGGCGCATGTCACAGTTGCGCAGCATGTTCCACATCCATTCCAGCTGGAACTTGCTGCCATCGAGACGGACGGCCAATGGCGCGTGGCGCTGGAACATCCATTTAACCGCTTTCAATGGCACACCCGGTGCCGCCCAGGGCGCCGCATAACCTGGAGAGATCTGGCCAGCGTTACCGGCACTGGTTTCCAGCGCGGCCCCCGGCTGGCGATCGATGACCGTCACCTCATGTCCAGCCTGCGCCAGATACCAGGCACTCGCCACTCCCACGACACCACTTCCAAGAATCACTACGCGCATAAGCCCCTCGCCGCGGCAAAAGCATAATCAACTATGAATGCTTTCTGTATCAGCATAACCAGACAGCACTTCTTATCTTACATTCGACAGACATATTTCACATGTTTTTCACCTTCCTGCACACAGAAATCATGAGGTAGTGCAAAAATCAGGATTTTTTATGCCATAAAACCATTAATCAGCAATTTATTATGCGCAAGGGAGTGCTTTTCTCTTTTTTCAGGAGAAAGCGCCGCAGTCATATAATGCGCTTATAAACAGAGTTTTATACTGCAGGTCAGCTAAAAACCAACAGTTGTCATCAGTAATGACTTAAGCGACGATTTTTGAATGATTTTCTGCCAAAAGAATTCGATTGAGTTCCGGTTTCGGATAAGCGACAGTGGACTATCATTGAAGTGTTCGCTCAGTTTTATTGGGCCGTCTTTCTCAGGATGAAGCCTTAAACGATCGTGACAGGTGACACTCCGTTGCCTGCCGCTTGCAAAACAGAGGTGCGCTATGACGACAATCTTTGACGAGCCAACCCGGAGCAGTAAACGACTCAGTGATGGACCCGACTGGACCTTTGAACTGCTTGATGTTTATCTGGCAGAAATTGACCGTGTAGCGAAAAGCTACGGGCTTGATACCTATCCGCATCAAATCGAAGTCATCACCTCCGAACAAATGATGGATGCTTACTCCAGCGTGGGTATGCCGATTAACTATGCCCACTGGTCGTTCGGTAAAAAATTCATTGAAACCGAACAACGCTATAAACATGGTCAGCAGGGCTTAGCGTACGAGATCGTCATCAACTCCAATCCTTGTATTGCTTATTTAATGGAAGAGAACACCATGACCATGCAGGCGCTGGTGATGGCGCACGCGTGCTATGGGCACAACTCTTTCTTTAAAAATAACTATTTATTCCGCAGCTGGACCGATGCCAGCTCCATCGTCGATTACCTGTTATTCGCGCGTAACTACATCACTGATTGCGAAGAGCGATATGGCGTGGAAGAAGTGGAGCGGCTGCTCGACTCCTGCCATGCTCTGATGAACTACGGCGTTGATCGCTACAAGCGTCCGCAAAAAATTTCGCTGCAGGAAGAGAAAGCGCGACAAAAAAGTCGTGAAGAGTATCTGCAGAGCCAGGTGAATACGTTATGGCGCACCCTGCCGCGTAAAGAGAAGGAGTCTGTGCACGTGGAAGCGGCGCGCTATCCTTCGGAACCGCAGGAAAACTTGCTCTACTTTATGGAAAAAAACGCCCCGCTGCTGGAGTCCTGGCAACGTGAGGTGCTGCGCATCGTGCGTAAGGTCAGCCAGTATTTTTACCCGCAGAAACAGACGCAGGTGATGAACGAAGGATGGGCGACCTTCTGGCATTACACCATCCTCAACCATCTATACGACGAAGGGAAAGTGTCGGAACGCTTTATGATGGAGTTCCTGCACAGCCACACCAATGTGGTGTATCAGCCGCCGTATAACAGTCAGTGGTATAACGGGATCAACCCTTACGCATTGGGTTTTGCTATGTTCCAGGATATCAAGCGTATCTGCCAGTCACCGACGGAAGAAGATCGCTACTGGTTCCCGGATATTGCGGGTTCCGACTGGCTGAAAACGCTGCACTTTGCCATGCGCGAGTTTAAAGATGAGAGTTTCATCAGCCAATTCCTGTCACCCAAAGTGATGCGAGACTTCCGCCTGTTTACGGTAATGGATGACGATCGCAATAACTTCCTGGAAATTGCCGCGATCCACGATGAGGCAGGCTATCGCGCCATCCGCCAGCAACTGTCAGCACAGTACAACCTGAGCAATCTGGAGCCTAACATTCAGGTCTATAATGTGGATCTGCGCGGCGACCGTTCGCTGACCTTACGCTACGTGCCACAGCAACGCGCGCCGTTGGATAAAAGCCGCCGCGAAGTGCTGAAGCATGTGCATCGGTTGTGGGGTTTCGATGTGATTCTGGAACAACAGAACGAAGATGGCAGCGTTGAGTTGTTGGACCGTTCGCCTTCACGTGGCCCGGCACTGTAAGCATAAAAAAACCGGACTGTTAAAGTCCGGTTTTCTTTTAGCGCTTGCTGGCTAAATCATCGGGCATGCTTTTTTGCATGCTATGCCAGATTTCTCCACTGCGACGACCATACTCACGTACTGTATCGACAATCTGGTCCTGCGTGGGATTCGCACTGCACAAATCCGCCAGTTGACGATAGAAGCTACGAGCCTGCTGACGCGCCTCAGGATTAGAGAAGTAGTGGCGGCCCACGCGGGTATACAGCCCTTTCAAACCGTTCAGGATCAATCCATAAATCGGGTTACCGGAGGCAAAGGCCAATCCACGGAACACGCGATAATCCAGTTCGGTGTAGGCTTCTGCTTTATCCTCTTCGCTCAGTGCAGTTTCCAGCACCTCGCGCGCTTTATCCGGATGATGGCGCAGTGCGCGGCTGATAAAAATCGACGCGATATTGGTACGCACCGACAGCAGATTATCAATCAACTGCGGTACGCTATCGTGATCGAGGCGGGCAAGCGTTTCGAGAATGTTAAGACCGGAGGTTTCCCAGAAATCATTCACGCGCGTAGGTTTACCATGCTGAATGGTTAACCATCCATCGCGTGCCAGACGCTGTAAAACTTCACGCAGCGTAGTGCGCGTGACGCCAATCAGTTCAGAAAGCTCACGTTCAGCAGGCAGAATAGACCCCGGCGGAAAGCGACTGTTCCAGATGCTTTCAATAATATACTCTTCAGCAAATCCTGCGGGGCTTTGCGCCTTAATCACCATAGCATTTATTTCTCATTGCTTTCTTTGTCGTAATGGCACTCATCATACCAGAGCGGCTATAGCGGAAATAGACTGACAATCGATTAAAAGCGCGCGCTGGCGCAAAATTCATCGGTGTTTTTAACCGGTCAGACGGCAACGCACTCGTTTGCGTGGTATGGACCTTCTGTCACCTCCGCTTGATCAGTAAATGCGCTTTTTATGGCCTGGATCAGGCTTAAGTCATTTTTGTACATGATTTTTTCCCCTTACCTGGCTGGCACGGTTACGCTTTTGGTTTACACTGCGAAGCATTAATGGTTACAGGATAAGCAATATGTTGCGATATTTGAATCAATGCTCACGAGGACGCGGGGCATGGTTATTGCTGGCTCTGACAGCACTGGCTTTTGAACTGACTGCACTCTTCTTTCAACACGTCATGGGACTGAAACCCTGCGTGATGTGTATCTACGAACGTTGTGCGCTGTTTGGCGTCATGGGTGCAGGTATCGTTGGCGCGTTCACCCCGAAGTCCCTGCCACTGCGCTGGGCCGCTATCCTGATTTGGCTCTACAGCGCTTATAAGGGCTTAATGCTTTCGATTGAACATACGAATATTCAGCTGCACCCGAATCCGTTTGTCACTTGTGACTTTGCCGCGCGCTTCCCGACCTGGCTGCCGTTGGATAAATGGCTGCCATCGGTATTTGTAGCCAGCGGTGATTGTGCCGAACGCAGCTGGACATTCCTGACCTGGAGTATGCCGCAGTGGATGATCGTCATCTTTGCCGCGTATCTGCTGGTTGGGGCACTGGTGCTGATTGCCCAGCCGTTTAAGCCAAAACGCCGCGATCTGTTTAGCCGCTAATCAAAACAAAACAGGCAGCTCTCGCTGCCTGTTATCACGTCAACCGTTACGATCGGGCCGATCGATAATGTGATCTTCCCAGTCGCGCACTTCACTCTCCCGCACCGCGATATACCGCACCGAGATACGCTGCGCATGCATCGCTTTTTTCGAACCGGCCACCAATGGATGCCAGGCAGGCAATGTGCCGCCTTCGCCTAACAGACGATAGGCGCAGGTGCGCGGCAACCAGTTAAAGGTGGTGAGGTTTTCACGCGTCAGCTTGATACAGTCCTCTTCAAATTCAAACCGGCGCTCGTAGTTACGGCACTGGCAGGTTTTGATGTTCAGCTGATTGCAGGCCACATTGGTGAAATATATTTCGTCGGTGTCCGCATCCTGCAACTTATTCAGGCAGCACTGGCCGCAGCCGTCGCACAGTGATTCCCACTCTGCATCGTCCATTTGGTCAAGGCGTTTTGTCTGCCAGAAAGGTTGTTCAGTCATGATCGCGGTCCGGGTTGTGCAATAAGACCGCACCTTATAAAGGGTTAGGTGCGGTGATGCAAGTTTTACAGTACGCGGGTGGTAATTCCGTGACCGGCCAGCGAGATTTCGAGTTTATCGCCAGATCGCATTGGCCCGACACCTTCCGGGGTGCCCGTCAGGATCACGTCGCCAGCGCGCAGCGTAAAGTACTGACTCATATAGGCAATCAGCGGCAGGATTTTGTGAATCATATCCGCCGTGCTGCCATGCTGGCGCACTTCACCATTCACCACCAGTTTCAGTTCGGTGTCTTGCGGGTCGCCGCTGAATTCAGAAACCGGAATAAAACCTGACAGCGGGCAGGAGTTATCAAACCCTTTGGATTTTTCCCACGGCTGCCCGGCTTTTTTTAAGCCCGCCTGCACATCGCGCAGCGTCAGATCCAGTGCCACGCCATATCCGGCAATGGCCTTCACCACATGCTCTTCACTGGCTTGCTTCAGTGTTGATCCAATCAACACTGCCAGTTCCACTTCGTGATGCACTTCGCCGAAGTTAGCGGGAATCGAGAGCGGCTGACGCAGATCGCACACCGCCGTTTCCGGTTTGATAAACACCACCGGTTCTGTCGGCGTGGCGCTGCCCATTTCCTTGATGTGCTTCGCATAGTTGCTGCCTACGCAAACCACTTTGCTGACGGGATAATCCAACAAAGCGCCCTGCCAGTTACGATGCTGATACATGCTGTTCCCCTGCATTAGTTGTGTTTGATGCCAGTCTGACTGGCGGATAGGTCAGGTTCAGCGCCGGAACGCGGCAAGCTGAGGAAGATTATATTAGCGGTTTTATAGCGGCAGACGTGGCGGAAATTGTCAAAAGTCGTTAATCATGCTCAACAAACAGGATCGCCGCCGGAGATTATTGCCCGCAATATTGCTTTAAAGCGGGCGAATAATTAATGCAAATAACACTGAGGATATTTACAGGGCATATTTACAGATGAATCCTAATTAAACTTTTTTACTCTGATCAAGATGAATGTTGAGCAGACTTTCAACCGGTGGTGGGATCTGTAAATAATAGCCTTGATCGCTCAAACCTTGCTTAACTTTATTGATATCTGCATTAGCCAGTTTGTCGCGTTTGTCCAGTGATAGCACCATTGCTAGCTGGGGTTTACCAAAGCCACGCAGCAGTTCTTCAGGAACGCGCGAAAAATCGTCTTTTTTTTCAACATAAAGATAAGTTTGTTCACGTTGCGGGCTTCTGTAGATCACACAAAACATATTTTTTACTCGAATTAACCTGTGGCGTCACTTGCCTGAATATAGCAGTAACTATAACATGCTTGCAGAACTTCGAATATTGACCGTTTGATGTTAATGACGATTTTATCGACGTACATCTTAGGGTCGTAAAACAGGACTGAGTCAGGACAGATGTCGCAAACGCCAATCGAATTCAAGGGAAGCAGTTTTACCCTGTCAGTGGTTCATCTGCACCATTCACAACCCGAGGTGATTCGTCAGGCGCTGCAGGACAAAATCGACCAGGCACCTGCGTTTTTGCAGAATGCGCCGGTGGTGCTCAATGTGTCAGCGCTGAACGGTGACATCAACTGGAAGCAGATGCAGCAGGCGGTCATCGCCACTGGTTTACGGATTGTTGGTGTCAGCGGTTGTAAAGATGAAGCCCTGAAAAAGATGATTGCCCGAGCAGGCTTGCCGGTGTTGTCAGAAGGCAAAGAGAATCGCAAGCGTGCAGAAGCGCCAGTGGTAGAAGATGCGCCGCCGATCGTGGCACCGGTGGCTGAAACCACCAGTAAAACCCGCATCATCAATACGCCAGTGCGCTCAGGCCAACAAATTTACGCACGGAATGCCGACCTTATCGTCACCAACAGCGTCAGCGCCGGTGCCGAACTGGTGGCAGACGGCAATATTCATATTTACGGCATGATGCGTGGTCGTGCGCTGGCGGGTGCCAGTGGCGAACGTGACAGCCAGATTTTTTGTACCAACCTCGCAGCCGAGTTGGTCTCTATTGCCGGGGAATATTGGATCATGGATCAGATTCCGGCGGAATTCTTTGGTAAAGCCGCGCGCCTGTGCCTTAAAGAGGGCGCGCTCACCATTCAGACACTTTATTAGGCCCCTTTTCTTTCGTTAAGGAAATCAACATTTATGGCACGCATCATTGTAGTTACATCGGGTAAAGGGGGCGTTGGCAAGACCACGTCAAGCGCGGCCATCGCAACCGGTTTAGCGCAGAAAGGCAAGAAAACTGTCGTGATCGATTTTGATATCGGTCTGCGTAACCTCGACCTGATCATGGGCTGTGAACGCCGTGTGGTTTATGACTTCGTCAACGTCATCCAGGGCGATGCAACACTGAACCAGGCACTGATTCGTGACAAGCGCACGGAGCAACTCTATATTCTGCCTGCTTCTCAAACACGTGATAAAGATGCGCTGACCCGCGAAGGCGTGGAAAAAGTATTAAACGACCTGGCCGCGATGGAGTTCGACTTCATCGTATGTGATTCCCCTGCGGGTATCGAAACCGGTGCGTTGATGGCACTGTACTTTGCGGATGAAGCGATTATCACCACCAACCCGGAAGTCTCTTCCGTGCGTGACTCCGACCGCATCCTCGGCATTATCTCTTCTAAATCGCGTCGTGCTGAAAACAGCCAGGACCCGGTGAAAGAACATCTGCTACTGACACGTTATAACCCAGGCCGCGTGACGCGTGGCGACATGCTGAGCATGGAAGACGTGCTGGAGATTCTGCGTATACCACTGGTGGGTGTGATCCCGGAAGATCAGTCGGTACTTCGTGCTTCTAACCAGGGTGAGCCGGTCATTCTCGACGCTAACTCTGACGCCGGTAAAGCTTACGCTGATACCGTAGATCGCCTGCTTGGCGAAGAACGCCCCTTCCGCTTTATTGAAGAAGAGAAGAAGGGTTTCCTGAAACGCCTGTTCGGGGGATAACCAATGGCATTATTAGATTTCTTTTTATCCCGTAAGAAGAACACAGCCAACATAGCCAAGGAAAGGCTGCAAATTATCGTAGCCGAGCGCAGAAGGGGCGACAGTGAGCCCCATTATCTGCCGCAACTGAAGCGCGATATTTTGGAAGTGATCTGTAAGTACGTGAAAATTGACCCGGATATGGTGACCGTTCAGCTGGATCAGAAAGGGGACGATATCTCCATCCTGGAACTCAACGTCACACTGCCGGAGACGGAGACGGAAGACGTTCCTAAATGATTGTAGCGGGTTCCTGATTTTCCCCTGCGTTGTGCGCAGGGGAAAACATTCCGCTTATAGCGCCTGCAGGATCTCGTCGATTCGTTTTTGCAGCAATTCACCACGCCAGCCAGTCAGTAATTCTGGTGTACGGCATCCGCTTTTCAAGCCCCAGTAAACGCTTAACACCTGATTGATTTGGCGACGTGAAGCCAATAGCTCCTGACTGAAACCCGTCTCTTCGCTTACCTGTAACACCAGCGCTTTGATGGCTTTAAATGCCTGTTTGTAATGTGGATGGTCAATCAGATTGGGCAACGGTTGTGGCAAGGTCGCTTCATCCTGAGCCTGAGCTTCCGCCACCAGCGCCACCATCGCTTTCCCGTGGAAGCGGATTTCATGACCGTTCAGGCCCAGATGATCGAGTTCCCCCAGGCTACCCGGCATAAAGCGCGCCACTTTCCACAGATTCTCTTCACGTACCACAAAATTCACGGCCATGTCTTTCTGGCGGGCGATGTTCAAGCGCCATGCCGCCAGGCGTTGCAGCGCTGCCAACTGGCGCGGACGCAACTGCCATGCGTTGGTGATGTCGCGCCATGCATCCTCTGGCTGCAAAACGTCAAGACGACGCTGGCAAAGATTATCGCATTCGCTCAGCGCTGCAGCCATGTTGCCTGCGGCTTGCGTCTGCTCAACTAACTGATGGGCAATCGGCAGAAGATACGC
Source organism: Pantoea sp. C8B4 (assembly GCF_051336905.1). NCBI lineage: Bacteria > Pseudomonadati > Pseudomonadota > Gammaproteobacteria > Enterobacterales > Erwiniaceae > Pantoea > Pantoea sp. C8B4. The sequence goes on along the minus strand of NZ_JBGMNK010000005.1, from coordinate 266,095 downwards.
GACATCTGCTGCGGCATAGTCGCATTGACGCTCAGTCAGCGGGCGCGCCAGCCAGTCAGTACGGGATTCGCTCTTATCCAGTTCGATTTGGTTAAAGTGATTAACCATCGAAGCGAAGCCCCATGACAGGGGCTGCCCAGCGAAGGCCGCCAGGATTTGAGTATCGATCATCGGATCGGGCAGGCATTTAAAACGATGCAAGAAAACTTCAAGATCTTCGCCACCGGCGTGCAGGAATTTCGTCACCTGCTTGTCTTGCAGCAGTGCGATGAACGGCGTCCAGTCACTGATGTTGAGCGGATCGATCAGAACCAGTTGTTCACCATCGAACAGCTGGATCAGACCCAACTGCGGATAGTAAGTGCGCGTGCGCACGAATTCAGTATCCAGCGCAACGGCATCATGCTGGCGCGCTTGTTCGCACACGGCAGCCAGCTGGCTGTTTTGGTCGATCAAAGTGTAATTCACGTATTCATTCTCGCTGCGGCACACTTCGCGCAGCGCTCCATGTTAAAAGCAATAAAAACGCCGGACTGAGCCGGCGTTAACCTGGAGAGAAAGGCAGCTTACTGCCCTTCTCGCTTCGCCTCGTCACGCAATTCGCGGCGCAAAATTTTGCCCACGTTGGTCTTCGGCAGCTCATCTCTAAACTCGATAATCTTCGGCACTTTGTAGCCGGTGAGCTGACGGCGGCAATGATCCAGCACTTCTTCTTTCGTCAGTGACGGATCCTTTTTAACGATGCACACTTTCACCGCTTCGCCGGAAAGGTCGCTGGGCACACCGATTGCGGCGGCTTCGCGCACTTTCGGATGTTGCATCAGCACATCTTCGATTTCGTTAGGATACACGTTAAAGCCTGACACCAGAATCATGTCTTTCTTCCGATCGACGATGCGAATAAAACCTTCGCCATCAACGGTAACAACATCACCGGTGTGCAGCCAGCCATTTTTCAACACTTCTTCGGTGGCATCCGGTCGCTGCCAGTAACCCACCATCACCTGTGGACCACGAATACAGAGTTCGCCCGGTTCGCCTGGCGCCACATCGTTATCTTCGTCATCGACGATACGTACATCCGTGGAGGGTACAGGAAGACCGATGCTGCCGGTGTGGCAAGTGATGTCATACGGATTGACCGATACCAGCGGTGAACATTCAGTCAAACCATAGCCTTCGAGCAGATAATGCCCGGTGAGTTTTTCCCAGCGCTCAGCCACGGCCTTTTGCACGGCCATGCCGCCGCCAGCAGAGAGACGCAGCGTAGAGAAATCGAGCTTATTAAAGTTTTCGTCGTTTAGCAGCGCGTTAAACAGCGTATTGACGCCGGTAATGGCGGTGAACGGGAATTTGCTCAGCTCTTTGACAAAACCGGGGATATCACGCGGATTGGTGATCAGCAGGTTGGTACCGCCGAGATCGAGAAACAGCAGGCCGTTTACCGTTAACGCAAAAATATGGTAGAGCGGCAGAGCCGTGACCACCTGCTCTTTGCCTGCACGCAGCAGTTTGCCATAGGTGGCTTTGGTCTGCTCCAGGTTAGCCTGCATGTTGCCGTGGGTCAGCATCGCGCCCTTGGCGACGCCGGTGGTGCCGCCGGTGTATTGCAGGAATGCCAGGTCGCTGTTCGTCAGTGTCGGACGCTGGTAAGTCATCTGCGCACCCTGCTGCAATGCGCTGCGGAATGGCACCGCACCTGGCAGATGGTATTTCGGCACCAGCTTCTTAACATACTTAACCACGAAATTAACCAGCGTGGCTTTGATCGGGGTCAGTTGGTCACCCATGCGCGTCAGCATCACGTGCTTGATCGGCGTTTCCGCGACGACTTTTTCCAGCGTGTGGGCAAAGTTAGACACAATAACAATCGCACTGGCACCGCTGTCATTCAGCTGATGTTTGAGCTCACGCGGCGTGTACAGCGGGTTAACGTTGACCACCACCATACCCGCACGCAATACGCCAAACAGCGCTACTGGATACTGCAGCAAGTTTGGCATCATCAGCGCCACGCGGTCACCCTGCTTCAGGCCCAACCCTTGTTGCAGCCAGGCCGCAAAGTCACGACTTTGCTTATCCAGCTGACGATAGGTCATCGGCTGACCCATATTAATAAACGCCGTTTGATCGGCGTACTGCAATGCTGCGTGCTCGAAAAGTTCGACCAAAGAGGTATAACGGTCCGCATTAATCTCCGCAGGAACATCTGCCGGATAGCGTTTAAGCCAAACCTTATTCAAAGAATCACCCCGATATTCTTGTTGCGTAGCCATCGCCGCCTCTGCAATCAGTGTTGTTAACAATATTTTAACTGATTGTACCAGTTTGCCTGTTTCGGCATTTTCAGGTTGCGAAGCGCATCACTAAATTTCGCGCATCGGTTGCGCGCCCAATAAAAAAGCCCGGTCGCGAGCACCGCGACCGGGCCGTCAAATAATGAAGATGAATTATTCGGTCAGGATAGTTTCCACCTGCGCGGGACCGGTATTCATGTTCATCCCCCAATAAGGATTTGGCCCCCAATAACCCGGATGACGACGCGTTGGCCCATACCAGATCCAGGGATCGATAGGCTGCGGTGGCGTCATCACCTGCTGAGTCAGGTGCCAGCGCTGATAGCCGCGCACATCCACCACCACGAAGTTGTAGCTCGCTTTACCAATCTCACCTTTTTCGGTGCCTTTAATGTTGCCCAACACAGTGATGTATTGATTGTTCAGATCCACCGGATCGACGAACCCGCGAATATCGGCAAAAATGCGTCCTACTGATGCAGAACCTAAACGTGGCCGCGCACTGTCATCCAGCGGTTGGGTGGCAATTTCCAGGCGTGTGAGACCGGTCAGGTTAGTGACTTTCACCACTTTACCGCCAAAACGTGACTCCTGGCCGACATACAGCTGCGGCGCATTCATCACGCGTAATAAATCTTGCTGTGGAAGTTGGGAACTCCCTTTAATGGAATCTGGTACCGAAACGCAGCCGCTGAGCAACAGCGCGCAAGCTAACAAAGCGCCAGACATCCCTTTACGACTTATTGGCATAGCACTTCTCCTGTTATTTCTCAGTTAGACTGGGCGCTTACGGAATAGTTGCGTCACACTTATCGGCCCGGCAACTTTTTCCATGCCACTTCGTTACGCAGGTACACTGGCTCAGCATTTTCCACTGCTACAACCTCATCGCGCTGCCAGGCACTCAGTGCCAGCGGCAGCATATCCTCGGCTGCCGGCAGCGTCACCTCCGTGGTCACTAAGGTTGCGCCGGTCGAGCTTAACAGATGCGGATAAGCTGCCCAGCCGGTGCCCACCGTTGCCCATTCGCCGCTTAACTGGGCGATGCGCGCCTGTGCATCTTCGGGTTTCAGTACGGCTTCCGAGTCCGCACCTTGCCATTCACCGTTAGCATCACGCTGATATTCGGCCCAGTAAACTTCGCCCATGCGCGCGTCAATGGCGGCCAGCACGCGTTCAGCGCCGGTTAAGCGCCATGCGCCCTGAGCCATGGTTGCGAGAGAAGATACGCCGATCATCGGCAAGTTCGCACCCAGCGCCAGCCCTTGCGCGATACCAATGCCAATGCGCACGCCAGTAAAACTGCCTGGCCCACGGCCGAACGCCAGCGCATCGAGTGCCGTCAGCGCCAGCTGCTGCGCCTGCAACAGCTCTTGTACCAGCGGTAAGATACGTTGGGTGTGATCGCGCGGGGCGATTTCAAAGCGGGCATCGATCTGCTGCTGATTGAGCAGCGCGGCAGAACAGGCTTCTGTCGCCGTGTCCAGAGCTAAAATTCGGGCGGACATAACAACCTCTGAAAGTCAAAATGGCGCGCATCTTAACACAGCCTGGCACAAATTAGTGCTTCTCTGGCTGGCGGACGAAGGCGATGGCGCGCTGTAAATCGCGGGTGCGCGGCGTGGGTGGCAGACTATTAAGGAACAACCCGCCGTACGGACGCGATACCAGACGCTGATCGCAAATCACCAGCACACCCCGGTCTTCCGTGTCGCGGATTAAACGGCCGACACCCTGCTTCAGGGTGATCACGGCATCCGGCAGTTGCACATCATTGAAGGGGTCGCCGCCGCGCAGCCGGCAGTCTTCCATGCGCGCTTTGAGCAGCGGATCTTCCGGCGAAGTAAACGGCAGCTTATCGATAATCACCAGCGACAGTGCATCCCCGCGCACATCGACGCCTTCCCAGAAACTGCTGGTCGCCACCAGTAAGGCGTTACCGGCTTCAAGGAACTGCTTCAGCAACTGGCCTTTGCTGGTTTCTCCCTGCAACAACACGGGTAAGGTCATCGAGGCACGAAATTCGGCGGCCAGTTCGCGCATCATCTTGTGGGAAGTACAGAGGAAGAAGCAGCGTCCTTTATTGGCATCGATCAGCGGTTTCATCATCCGCGCCAGCTGACGGGCACCGCCGGGTTGATTCGGCTCCGGCATATTGCGTGGCACACACAACAGCGCCTGCTGCGTGTAATCGAAGGGACTGTCGAGAATCATAGTGGTGGCTTTATCCACCCCTAAACGACTGGAAAAATGACTCATCTGCTCATTCACTGCAAGGGTCGCGGAGGTGAATACCCAGGCGGCTTTACGGTTGTCCATCACTTCACGAAAACGCTCTGCCACCGATAGCGGCGTTAACGCCAGTGTAAAGTGGCGGCTGGTGCACTCATACCAGTAGCTGAAGCCCGGTTCATCAATGGCGCGCAGGCGTTTCAGACGGGTGCGATACAGTGCCGCGCGCTCGAATGCCGCATCCAGTAACGCCGAACGTCCCAGCGACAATTTGATGACGTCGTAGCAAAGTTCCAGCGCATCATCCAGCAAGGTCAGCATACGCATGATGTTGTTGTCGCTCAGCAGGTCACGCAGATTGCCGCGAAAACCCGGCTCGCCCAGTATTAAGCGGAAATCCTGCGCGCACTGTGCCAAACGGTCGGCTGATTTCTGCAACTGCTGCACGTCGCGCACTTCAGTGCGATAGGCAATAATGATGTCTTTGGCGAGATCCTGCAGTTGGCGGCTCGACAGTTGCTGACCAAAGTATTGACTGGCGATATCGGGTAACTGATGCGCTTCATCGAAGATCATCACATCCGCCTCTGGGATCAGTTCGCCAAAACCGCCCTCTTTGACCACCAGATCAGCAAGGAACAGATGATGGTTCACCACCACCACATCGGCATCCATGGCTTTCTTACGCGCTTTCACCACAAAGCAATCTTTATAGAGCGGGCAGTCGCTGCCCAGGCAATTATCGTTGGTGCTGGTGACATACGGCCAGATGGGACTGTCTTCCGCGACGCCGGAACAGTTGCTGACGTCACCATCCGAAGTTTGATTTGACCAGCTGCGCACGTTAATCAAATCCCCGAGCGCCTGTACTGTCAGATCGCCACCCGTTTGATTTTGCTGCTCCAGACGTTCGAGGCATAAATAGTTGGAACGTCCCTTCAGCAGAGCGGTTTTACCGCTGAACTTCAGGGCACGAGCGATGGTGGGCAAATCGCGGTTATACAGCTGATCCTGCAAAGCTTTAGAGCCGGTTGAGATAATGACCTTTTTTTTCGCACGCAGTGCGGGCGCCAGATAGGCGTAGGTTTTACCGGTCCCGGTGCCGGCTTCGACCACCAGCTCACCGCCTTTCTTCACCGCTTCCATGACCGCTTGCGCCATTTCACGCTGCGCGGCACGCGGTTTGAAACCTGGAATAGCCTGCGCCAGCGCGCCATCAGCTGCAAAATCGTCTGCCACACATCCTCACCGATTGGTCAAAAACACTGTAATTATGTCAGGATTCCCGTGAGGCGACCACAACAGATGACAGCGCCCTACTGGATATGGCAGGCTAGCGCAGCGAAATTACAGGAGAACACCATGACCATTACGCGTATTGATCCCGCACCCCGCATGTCAGAAGCCGTTGTACATAACCAGACCGTCTATTACACCAGCGTGCCCGAAAATCTGGATGCCGATGCCGAAGCGCAAACCGCCAACGCGCTGGCGGTGATTGACGCGATTCTGACTCGTGTCGGATCAGACAAAAGTAAGATTCTTGATGCCACAATTTTCCTGGTCGATAAAGCCGATTTCCCGGCCATGAATCGTGCATGGGATGCGTGGGTTTCACCTGACAACGCACCGGTACGTTGCACCGTGCAAGCCGACTTGATGAATCCAAAATACAAAGTGGAAATCAAAATCATCGCTGCGCTGTAACCCTTTCGGGCGTTATTCGTCTTCTTCGTCGTCTTCGAACATCGCCCGAATCGATTCACCCTGATAGCTCTGACGGATCTCGTGCGCCACCTGCGCAATCGCCTGACCACTCGCCATGCCACCTGCCATCAATTCCTGGATACGTTCCACAGCTTGCTGCTGCTGTTCATGAGATAAAGCGGGAAGACCTGTAAACATTATTTGCTCCTGGTGCAAAAGGGAACGCATTATTCCACGCGGAACAAACAGGTGCCAGCAACAAAAAAATGTGCCAGGCTACGCGCCTGCTTGTTGGATTAATTAGCCCGATGATCGTAAAAACCCTTAACCTGAAGTATACGCCGGATGCGCTGTTGCACCGTTTTTCTGCGCTTGCTCATCGTCCCTGGGCGATGTTGCTCACCTCTGGCCATGCCGACCATGCCGATAATCGTTTTGACATTTTAACGGCGGATCCCCGTGCCACGCTCACCACGCGCGGTGAGATGACGGAAATCGACTGTGATGGCAAGGTGATACTCTCCGCCGAGGATCCACTGCACCTGGTACAGCAACAGTGCGAGATGCTGGGCGCGACTCCCCTGTTTGATGCTGACCTGCCTTTCCAGGGCGGCGCGCTGGGTTTGTTTGGCTACGATCTGGGACGCCGCTTTGAAATCTTACCGCAGCGCGCGGAGCAGGATTTGGCGACGCCGGATATGGCAGTCGGCATCTACGATTGGGCTTTGATCGCGGATCATCATCAGCAAAAACTCACCCTGATTTCACTCACCGATGCCGGGCAACGCTGGCAGTGGCTGCAGGCGCAGGCGATTCCGCAGCCTAAAGGGTTTTCACTGACCAGCGACTGGCAGTCAAACCTCAGTTTTGATGAGTACGCCGCGCGTTTTGCACAGGTTCAGCACTACATTCAAGCCGGTGATTGTTATCAGGTGAACCTGGCTCAACGCTTTCAGGCTCGCTATCACGGCGACGAGTGGCTGGCCTTTTTACGACTCAACAGCGACAACCGCGCGCCCTTCAGTGCGTTTATTCGCTTGCCTAAGAGCGTCATTCTTAGCCTGTCGCCGGAACGTTTTCTCTCGCTACAGCAGCAGGAGATTGAGACACGCCCGATCAAAGGCACTTTGCCGCGCTTAGCCGATCCAGAAGCCGATCGCGCACAAGCAGAGAAACTGGCCCATGCGGAAAAAGATCGCGCCGAGAACCTGATGATTGTCGATTTGCTGCGTAATGACATTGGCCGCGTGGCAGAACCCGGCAGCGTTAGCGTCCCTGAGTTGTTTGTGGTGGAACCGTTCCCGGCGGTGCATCATCTGGTGAGCACCGTGCGAGCGCGACTACCTCAGCATCTCGGTGCAACCGATCTCCTGCGCGCCTGTTTCCCCGGCGGCTCCATTACCGGTGCACCAAAAATTCGCGCGATGGAGATTATTGAGGAACTGGAACCGCAACGCCGCAACGCCTGGTGCGGCAGCATCGGTTACATCAGCCTGTGTGGTCGCATGGATACCAGCATCACCATCCGCACGTTAATCGCTGAAAATCAGCATCTTTATTGTGCGGCAGGCGGTGGCCTGGTGGCGGATAGTGATGTGGAGCTGGAATATCAGGAGACCTTCCACAAGGTCAATCGTATCTTGCCCAGCCTGAGCGGCGAGGTGTAAATGAGCCTGACGCTTGACCAGTTCCTGAACCGCTTTGTCATGCAACCCCCTGTGAGTGCGCCCAAAAGCGTTATCAGCGGAAGACGGGCGGCCGTGCTGGTGCCCGTAATAGACGGTGCTGAACCCGGGTTACTGTTGACGCGTCGCTCATCACATTTACGCAAGCATGCCGGTCAGGTAGCGTTCCCGGGCGGGATGCAGGATGCAACGGATAATTCGCTCATTCATACCGCATTGCGTGAAGCCGAAGAAGAAGTCGGCATTCAACCCGCCATGGTCAACGTTGTGGGTGTGTTACCGCCGGTCACCAGCAGCACCGGTTTTGCCGTCACGCCGGTGGTCGGCATCATTCCCGCTGGCCTGTCCCTTGATATTAATCCTGACGAAGTGGAGAGCACCTTTGCGATGCCGCTGGCAGAAGCCCTGCGTCTCAGCCGCTACAGTGGACTCACCTTGCGCCGAGGTCATCGTCAGCATCAGGTGTGGTTGTCGTGGTATGAGGATTATTTTATCTGGGGCATGACCGCCGGTATTATTCGCGCACTCAGTCAGCAAATCGCCCTTCCCTGAGTTCCACACTGCGTGTTACTTCCGCCATAAACTCGATCCACTTCACAACAGCTGAATGGGATAACTATTTCTGTGGATTATAATTAGTTTATTTCATGCGAAAAGCTGCTCGCTCAGTCACGCGGGCGATTACTATTAGCCGCATAAACGGCCTCAGCCGTGCAGAATAAGATTTGTGAGGAGTGTCACCGGTGATTAGTGTTTTTGACATGTTCAAAGTGGGCATTGGCCCATCCAGTTCACATACCGTAGGTCCGATGAAAGCGGGCAAGCAGTTTGTTGATCTGCTGGCCGAACAGGGCAAGCTGCAGGACGTGACGCGTATTGCCGTCGACGTTTATGGCTCGCTGTCGCTCACAGGTAAAGGTCACCATACCGATATTGCCATCATTATGGGGCTGGCTGGGTTTGAACCTGCCACGGTAGATATCGATAGCATTCCCGCCTTTATTAAAGATGTAGAACAGCGCGAGCGCCTGCTGCTGGCTAATGGTGCGCGTGAAGTCGATTTCCCACGCGAAGGCGGCATGGTGTTCCGCAGTGAAAATCTGTCGTTGCATGAAAACGGCATGACGGTTTTCGCCTTTGCTGGCGATCTGTTAATCCTGACCAAAACTTACTACTCCATCGGCGGCGGTTTTATCGTTGATGAAGAGCATTTCGGCCAATCCGTGTTGGATGAGGTATCCGTGCCGTATGCGTTCAACTCTGCCAAAGAGTTGTTGAGCCACTGCCATGAAAGCGGTTTGTCACTTTCCGGTTTGGTGATGAAGAATGAACTGGCGTTGCACAGTCGTGAAGACATTTATGCCTATTTCGGCAACGTGTGGCAAACCATGCAGGCCTGTATCGATCGCGGCTTAAATACGGAAGGCGTATTGCCTGGCCCACTGCGGGTGCCGCGCCGTGCAGCCTCGTTGCGTCGTTTGCTGGTGTCCTCCTCCAAACACTCCAACGATCCGATGAACGTGATTGATTGGATTAACATGTTTGCACTGGCGGTGAATGAAGAAAATGCCGCCGGTGGACGTGTGGTGACCGCGCCAACCAACGGCGCCTGCGGTATCGTGCCTGCAGTGCTGGCTTACTACGATCACTTTATTGAGACCGTGACGCCAGATATCTTCATCCGTTACTTCCTGGCTTCAGGTGCCATTGGCGTGCTGTATAAAATGAACGCCTCGATTTCCGGTGCCGAAGTGGGCTGCCAGGGCGAAGTCGGTGTGGCTTGTTCGATGGCTGCCGCTGGCCTGGCGGAATTGCTTGGCGCCAGCCCGGAGCAGGTGTGTGTCGCTGCTGAAATCGGCATGGAACATAATCTGGGATTGACCTGTGATCCGGTGGCAGGCCAGGTGCAGGTGCCGTGCATCGAACGTAATGCCATCGCCTCAGTCAAAGCCATCAATGCCGCGCGCATGGCGTTGCGCCGTACCAGTGAGCCGCGAGTTTCGCTGGATAAGGTGATCGAAACCATGTACGAAACCGGTAAAGATATGAATGCCAAATACCGTGAAACCTCCCGCGGTGGTCTGGCGATCAAAGTTCAATGTGATTAACGAGGTATGTCGAAAAAATAATCAATTGAATTATTTTCTGCATCTCACGCTACCTCCTGGTGAGTAAACCAGATACATTAATTTGCGCGCGGCCCTTAGTGGCCGCGCTGTTTTTTAGTGCCGCTTTTTTTCTCTGCGCTGCGCTAAACCTGGCCGCCTCCATGCCGATAACCTACACGTTAATTTGGCTTCAATTTTTGTTTTGCAAGGTGGTTACTGATGCTCATTCCCCAGCAATTTGTTGGTCAATTTCGCCGTAAGCGTTTGCTTATTGCGTTGGTGATCGCGGCGCTGGTTCTGATTCTCACGCTGACTTTTCGTTATATCGAAGAGAAATCGCGTATTGAGCAGCAGTCACTGAATTTTGCCAGCCGCGCCATTGAGCGCTTTGACCGTATGTTCTCCCCGCTGGATGTGTCCGCCAACAACACGCTTGGGCTGGTTGGCGTACCTTGCGCACAAGTTCGCTATCCGTTGATCGAAAAGATTTCTTCATTGCAGACCGTGCGCACCATTCTGCTGGTGCAGGACGACAGTATTTACTGCTCCAGCATTTACGGTCCGCGCAATATTTCTTTTAGTCAGACCTACCCGGAATTAGCAATTAACAATCAGCGCATGATGCTGACCACGGATAACTACCTGCTGAAGGGTTCACCGGTATTGCTGCTGTGGACGCCCAAATCGCTGGATAATCGCGATGGGCTGCTGCAGGTTATCAATGTGGAATTGATGACGAATTATTTGCTGGAGCCGCAGTTACCCTGGGTCGAACGGGCCATTTTTAATGTCGGCGGACAGAGTCTGGAATATGGTAATCCGCTGATTGAAGAGACAGAGCCATCGGAAGATGAAGTGGCTTTCGATCAGGCTTCACTGCGTTACCCCTACAGCATTACCTTGTATGGCCCTTCTCCGGCACGTCTGGCGTTGCATACGCTGCCTTCCCAATTGCCGCTCGCGGTGTTGCTGAGCTTGCTGATGGGTTATATCGTTTGGTTAGCCACCGCGAACCGCATGAGCCTCAGTTGGCAAATCAGTTATGGCATTACCGCGAATGAATTTATGGTGTACTGTCAGCCGCTGATCAATGCCAAAAGTGGTGAGTGCGATGGCATGGAGTTGCTGCTGCGTTGGCATAATGCGCGTCAGGGTTGGGTTGCGCCGGATGTGTTTATCCCGCTAGCTGAGCGTCAGAACCTGATAGCGCCACTGACGCGCTTTGTGTTAGCAAAAGTGGTGGATGAGTTGCCCAACCTGCCGCAGTGTTCCTCTTTCCATATTGCGATTAACGTTGCCGCCAGCCATTTCCGCGATCGTGCGATTGTCGAGGATCTGCAAAGCATCTGGTGGCCCGCTAACCCGCTGCCAAAGCTGGTGGTCGAGTTGACTGAGCGTGATGCCTTGCCGGTGATCGATCAATCTGTGGTATCGCAGCTTCATGAGATCGGCGTACGTCTGGCGATCGACGATTTCGGCACTGGTCACAGTTCCCTCGCCTACCTGAAAGACCTGAAGCCAGACGTGCTGAAAATTGACAAGATTTTCACTGCGGCCATCGGCACCGATGCGATTAACGCCACGGTAACCGATATGGTGATTTCGCTGGCGCAGCGTTTGAACATTGCGTTAGTGGCTGAGGGCGTGGAAACCGCTGAGCAGGCACACTATCTGCGTGAGCGCGGCGTGGATCATTTACAGGGCTATTATTACGCCCGTCCAATGCCAATCGAAGATTTCCCTGTGTGGCTGGAACAGCATCAGGCGCATCTTAGGGCCTGATGTTGGGTTGGACTGCTGTGTCTGAGGGTGCGTTCGATGACTGTGTCTGAGGGTGCGTTCGATGGCTGTGCCTGAGGGTGCGTTCCAGCCGGTAAAGGGGGATGTTCCGTAAAGACGGCGTGAATACATCCCTGTAGCCTCGGACGCCGCATCCCTGCGGCGTACGCTTTACTCCTCATCCCCCTTTACCGGCTTCATTTGGCATTTTTGCGGTCTGCATAACGCTATATTGAGGACGGGTTATTCGCTTTTGCGCGTTTAACATACTGGTTCATCACATCTTCGCCGGTGAGCAAGTGCAATGGGTCGCGCCATCCAGGACGGGTCACTAAATAAAAAAAGGCCGACATCATGGATGTCGGCCTTTTCGATGACAATTAACTTAGCGCTTACGCCTCATGCTCTTCGTCTTCATGCGGCTTATCTTTGGTTACGCGCACCAGGTCGATACGATAATCGGTAGCCTCGATGATTTGGAAGTGCAGCGGCGGCAGGTCGATGATCTCACCAGGCTGCGGCAGTTGGCCTTTCTGGGCAATCAACAGCCCCGCCAGCGAGGCATGATCCTCTTCCCTGTCTACCAGCTCATGGTGGTCAAGCAACTGCTGCAGTGAATGCAGATCGGTACCGCCCTTCACTAACCAGCCATCACCATCCGCGATAATATCGGGCGTTTCATCTTCATCCGGGAACTCACCGGCAATCGCTTCCAGCACGTCCAGCGGGGTAATCAAACCTTGCACCACACCAAATTCGTTGGTGACGATGACAAAGCTGCCTTTAGCACGGCGCAGCACGCCCAGCAGGTTGATCGGATCCAACGTTTCAGGCACCACTATCGCCGGAGTGGTAGCAGCAAACGTCGCCACGTCCATACCATGCTCCAGCGCCACCAGCAGTTCTTTGGCACGTACCACACCGATGATCTCATCCAACTCACCTCGGCACACCGGGAACAAACTGTGCGGCGTGTCGAGCAGCTGAATACGAATTTCATCCACTGGACGTTCGGCATCCACCCATGAAATGTTTCCGCGTGGCGTCATGATGCTGCGAATTGAGCGCTGTGACAGCGTCAACACGCCGTTGATCATATAACGCTCTTCGTCTTTAAATGCTTCCTGTGGCATCGCCTGCGTCAGCGAAGCTTCTTCTGTGGTCACCGGCTGATGACGCTGGCGCCCCCCCATCAGGCGCAAAATCGCTTCGGCGGTGCGTTCACGCATCGGCCGATGTTCCTGGTGGCGAATAAAGTTACGGCGCGCAATTTGGTTGAACAGCTCAATAACAATCGAGAAGCCAATTGCGGCGTACAGATAGCCTTTCGGAATGTGGAAACCAAAGCCTTCCGCCACCAATGACAAACCAATCATCAGCAGGAAGCTTAAGCAAAGCACCACGACCGTCGGATGGGCATTGACGAAATTGGTCAACGGCTTCGAAGCCAATAGCATCACACCCATGGCGATCACTACGGCCGTCATCATTACCGGCAGATGGTTCACCATGCCCACCGCAGTAATCACCGCATCGAGCGAGAATACCGCGTCCAGCACCACAATCTGGATCACCACGGCCCAGAAGCTGGCATAACCTTTGTTGCCCTGATGTTCCATGCCGCGGTTTTCCAGCCGCTCATGCAGTTCCATGGTTCCTTTGAATAACAGGAACAAACCACCGAACAACAGAATTAAATCTCGCCCGGAAAAACTGAAATCGCCTACGCTGAATAGGGGTCGCGTCAATGTCACGATCCAGGAAATCAGCGACAGCAGGCCTAATCGCATCACCAGGGCAAGGGATAAACCAATCAGACGCGCTTTATCACGCTGTTTCGGTGGCAACTTGTCGGCAAGGATAGCGATGAACACCAGGTTGTCGATGCCGAGAACGATCTCCAGCACGATCAGCGTTAGCAAACCCGCCCAAATTGAGGGGTCGAAGAGAAATTCCATCAATGACTCCTTACAACACAGAGGGGCGAACGAGATTGAGCCTGCGCTGTGAAGCGAGACGAGAGATCGTTAGCAAATGAGGTCACGCTGAAGAGCGTTGTAGTGTGCGCCAGAAAGCGCTGAGAACATGTTGAGCGACGTCGGTGACGGTCCATATAGGTGAGCTGAAGCCCGATACTCCTGAATATTAAACAGAACGCTAATGTATCAGTTACATCAACAACGTCAAAAAAATTTATTACATTTACAAACAACTGCACAAACGCAGGAATAGTGAACATAAATGCAATTTTGCAGCGTTACGCTCGAAATAGCTGACAAACATCACATAAATTATTTTTTCGCACACTAAAATAAATCGCGACCTTACTGCTGTGCAGCGGACAGTTTCGGAATATTTATTGATGCGACTCTTCATCTTAGACCCAAACGATCCACCTGAATCAACAACGGTAATTCTCAATGATTCCCGGCAATGCCAGAGAATCTCTCATGCGAACGGAGGTAGCAAGTGACCATTGCTATTGTAATTGGTACACATGGCTGGGCGGCAGAACAGTTGCTTAAAACAGCAGAAATGTTGTTGGGTGAGCAGGAAAATGTCGGATGGATTGATTTCGTGCCCGGCGAAAATGCAGAAACGCTAATCGAAAAGTATCAGGCGAGACTGGCAGAACTCGACACGTCGAAAGGCGTGCTGTTCCTGGTGGATACCTGGGGCGGCAGTCCATTTAACGCGGCCAGCCGCATTGTGGTGGATAAGCCGGATTATGATGTCATCGCCGGGGTGAATATCCCGATGCTGGTGGAAACCCTGATGGGGCGCGATGACAACCCATCCTTTGAGGAATTGATTCACATTGCCGTGGAAGCCGGTCGCGAAGGCGTTAAAGCCCTGAAGACCGAAACCCCTACCCCGGAAGCTGTAGCACCGGTTGCCGCAAAAGCCCCGGCGCAACCGCAAAAGCCTTTGGCGCCAGGCGAGCACATGAAGATCGGTCTGGCCCGTATCGATGACCGTTTAATTCACGGCCAGGTGGCAACCCGCTGGACCAAAGAGACCAACGTCACGCGCATCATTGTCGTTAGCGATGAAGTCGCCAACGATCACGTGCGTAAAACGCTGCTGACCCAGGTGGCACCGCCGGGCGTAACCGCCCACGTGGTCGACATCGCCAAAATGATCCGGGTGTGGAACAACCCGAAATACGGTCGTGACCGCGTGATGCTGCTGTTTACCAATCCTACCGATGTGGAACGGATTGTTGAACAAGGCGTCGATATCAAATCGGTCAACATCGGCGGCATGGCATTCAAACAGGGTAAAACCCAGGTCAACAACGCCGTTTCGGTCGATCAGAAGGACATTGAAGCCTTCCGTAAACTGAATGAACGCGGTATCGAACTGGAAGTTCGTAAAGTTTCAAACGACCCAAGACTGAAAATGATGGACCTGATTGCCAAGGTCAATCAGTAGTTCGCTTTTGCCTGCGCTGGCGGGCGAATACTTGAGACCTTGCTGAGGAGAAAAGCAATGGAAATAACCACGCTACAAATCATCCTGATATTTATTGTGGCTTGTATTGCCGGGATGGGATCGATACTTGATGAGTTCCAGTTCCACCGTCCACTGGTGGCCTGTACCTTGATTGGTGCGGTTCTGGGTGACATGAAAACCGGTATCATCATCGGTGGTACCCTGGAAATGATCGCGCTGGGCTGGATGAACATCGGTGCGGCGGTTGCACCTGATGCGGCACTGGCCTCCATCATTTCGACCATTCTGGTTATCGCAGGTGGCCAAAGCGTTGGTGCGGGTATCGCACTGGCGATTCCACTGGCGGCAGCCGGTCAGGTGCTGACCATCATCGTCCGTACCATCACTGTTGCCTTCCAGCACGCTGCCGATAAGGCCGCCGAGAAAGGCAATCTGAGCGCCATCAGCTGGATTCACGTCTCTGCACTGGTATTGCAGGCGATGCGTATTGCCATTCCAGCCCTGATCGTGGCGATTTCAGTGGGTACCAGCGTGGTACAGGAACTGTTGAACTCCATTCCAGAAGTGGTCACCAACGGTCTGAACATCGCCGGTGGCATGATCGTCGTCGTGGGTTACGCGATGGTCATCAACATGATGCGCGCAGGCTACCTGATGCCGTTCTTCTATCTGGGCTTTGTGACGGCGGCCTTCACCAACTTCAACCTGGTTGCTCTGGGCGTGATTGGTGTGGTCATGGCGGTGCTGTATATCCAGCTGGCGCCGAAATATAACCGTACAGCAGGCGCGGCCGCTGCCGGTCCTGCACACAATGACCTCGACAACGAACTCGACTAGGAACAGGTGAAATCATGGTTGATACAACTAACACGCAAAAGAAACTCACCCCGAGCGACGTCCGTGGTGTGTTCATCCGCTCTAACCTGTTTCAGGGTTCATGGAACTTTGAACGTATGCAGGCGCTGGGCTTCTGCTTCTCGATGGTACCGGTGATTCGTCGCCTCTATCCTGAGAACAACGACGATCGTAAACAGGCCATTAAGCGTCACCTGGAGTTCTTCAACACCCATCCATACGTGGCTGCACCTGTGCTGGGCGTTACCATGGCGATGGAAGAGCAGCGTGCTAACGGCGCGGCGATTGATGATGCCGCAATTAACGGTATTAAAGTCGGCCTGATGGGACCGCTGGCGGGGGTTGGTGACCCAATCTTCTGGGGTACCGTTCGCCCGGTGTTTGCTGCACTCGGTGCCGGTATCGCGATGAGCGGCAGCCTGCTCGGCCCCCTGCTGTTCTTCATTCTGTTTAACGCCGTGCGTATGCTGACGCGTTATTACGGTGTGGCGTATGGTTATCGCAAAGGCGTGGATATCGTCAGCGATATGGGTGGCGGCTTCCTGCAAAAGCTTACGGAGGGGGCGTCGATTCTCGGCCTGTTTGTCATGGGGGCGCTGGTCAACAAGTGGACACACGTGAACGTGCCGCTTGTGGTGTCGCGCATTACCGATCACACCGGCAAAACCACCGTGACGACCGTTCAATCGATCCTCGATCAGCTGATGCCGGGCTTAATCCCGCTGCTGCTGACCTTCGGCTGTATGTGGCTGCTGCGCCGTAAAGTTAACGCACTGTGGATTATCGTGGGCTTCTTTGCCCTGGGTATCTTTGGTTACTGGATCGGCCTGCTCGGTCTGTAATCATCTCGCCGGGGGCTTTGGCTCCCGGCCGTTTTAAGCGAGGTTACCTGAGCGCCAACGTTGAGGTAAATTCGGTTGAGGAAGAAAATGTAATGTCACTGACTGACGCTCTGATTGCCCTGCTGATCTTCGCCTTCGCCCTGTTCGCGATTTACGATGACGCTATCCTGCCGCGGCGCAAGGGGCCGACCAAACTGCGTGTCGCGCTGCGTCGTCGCCATAAAATCGACAGCGGCATTTTTATCGTGTTACTGCTGATTCTGCTGTGGAATAACGTCAGCAACCATGGCCCCCAACTCACCACCACGCTGCTGATGGTGTTGTGCTTTATGGCCATCTGGCTATTCTGGCTACGCACGCCGAAATTGTTGATGAAGACCGAGGGACTGTTCTTCGGCAGCGTGTGGATCGACTATCGTCGCATTCAAAGTATGAACTTGTCTGAGGATGGCATTTTAGTCATGCAGCTGGAACAGCGTCGCCTGCTGATTGCAGTGCAACAGCTCGACGATCTGGAACGTATCTACAATACGCTGGTGGAAGCGCGTTAAGCGCGCTGCCATAGCGTCAGCATGAAGTCGGCGTCGCAGCTAAAGGTATCGGCTGCCGCCAGTGTCTGCCAGACTTCTTCGCGCGCACGCCAGGCAAAAGGCGTCATCTGCAGCAAGCTCACCGCTTCGGCCCCATTTAACGTCATCTCATAACGCAGGTTGTGTTGCTCGACCTGCCTGAAACCTTCGTAAGCCTTTTCTTCTGCCGCGTGCAGCTGCACTTCACGATAAATCAGCGCTTTGAACTGCTGCAGATGATGTGGGCCAGGTGTCACCGTCAGTAGATAGCCGCCCGCTTTGACGACGCGACTCAATTCCGCTTCGTTGCAAGGAGCGTAAATGCGCACAATGCTATCCAGCGAGGCGTCAGCAAAAGGTAAACGTTGACTGGAGGCGACACAGAATTTCACCGCACGATAGCGTTTAGCCGCCATGCGAATCGCCGCTTTCGCCACATCAAGGCCAAATAACTGTGCTTGCGGAAGCGCTTGCGCCATTGTTGCAGTGTAATAACCTTCACCACAGCCAATATCCAATACCTGAGCAGCCTTGCCATTCAGACGCTGCGCCAGATGTTGCGCCACCGAATCGCGCAAGGGTTGATAGTGTCCGGCATCAAGAAATACACGGCGTGCCAGCAGCATTTCCGCACTGTCACCCGGTTCCTTTGAGCCTTTATGCTGCACCGGCAACAAATTGACGTACCCTTCTTTCGCCTGATCGAATTGGTGACCGGCATCGCAGCGGAAGCTGTTAGCTTGCTGGTGCAAATGTTGCTGGCAAAGTGGGCAAATCAAAGACATAGACAACTCCGGGTTCACGATTCGCGCGCAGTTTACCCTGATCGTCTGGCAACAGAAAGGATAAAAGAAAAGCCCCGGTCAGAGACCAGGGCTTTACAATTCGTGTCAGCGGCGCATGGCACCGAGTCTGAAAACGAAATCAGATAGCAGTTACGTTTACTGCAGCTGGACCTTTCTGGCCGTCCTGAATTTCGAACTCAACAGCCTGGCCTTCAGCCAGAGTTTTGAAGCCGTTACCCTGGATTGCAGAGAAGTGTACGAACACATCTTTGCTGCCGTCAGCAGGAGTAATGAAACCAAAACCTTTAGACTCGTTGAACCACTTAACCTGACCTTTAATCTTTGCCATTTTTGCAAATTCCTTTGATTGTTTATATTGCCCGAAGGCAGTCTTACAGATAAACCAGAGACGTTACTGAATGAGGCACTAATTTAAGGTTCGGCAAGGAAGCGGAATTCAACGTCAACGTCTTTACTCGTAACTTCTTTACTGAAGATGCCATACATAAACAGAACTGTACCTCGTTTGACCCAAGAGTCGTTATCACATATCCGCAAATTAATGGCAAGCCATTTTTAAACGGTGATCGACATGACGCACATAATTGGCCGTTGCTCTGCACTCTTCTGCCATTAGCATATTGACAGATGACGGAATAACTGCACAAAAAATTGTTATATGTCAGAGTAGTTAGCGCCAGTACTTACATTAGTCAAGCGTAGCGACGCAACTTAAACCAGCACAATTAAAGCGGTCAAGACTACGCAAAAAGTATTGCATTAATATGGCATTGATAAAATATTTCGCCAAAAAATTAACGTGGAATGCAACATTCGTGCACTGTGCAAAACTTGTACAGCCAGATTTATTAAGTACAAGTCATTAATTGTTTTGCACCAAAATCAGGAAAATATAAGCGCTCTTGCCCCAAATATATGCACGCTCGTTTTGGCGGTTATCTTATTTTTAACTAACGACTCTACAATTAAATGTTAAAAAAACGCACTGCGACACTTGATTTAACAAATCGGGCTTAGGACACATCTGAATCGCTATTCTGCAGGCTTCGGCTGGTGCCTATTCTCCAAGGCATAAAGCGGGAGTCCAGTTCTCCCACGGATTGCATTGCTTGCGCCAAAGCGGCAGGGGGTTCATCTAAAGGATCATCCGCCAGCTCAAACACACCCCAGTGGATCGGCAGCGTTAACGGACGCCCTATCGCCTGCCATAAACGCACCGCCTGATCGGGATCCATATGTTGACCGCGCATGAACCATTTTGGTGCATAAGCGCCAATGGGCAACGCGGCAAGATTAAAGGGCCCGAGACGTTCAGCAATTTCTAACAGGTTTTCGCTATAGCCACTGTCACCTGAAAACCAAAAATTCACACTCTGGTTTCGCACCACCCAGCCGCACCACAGTGAGCGATTGCGATCCCAGAAAGTTCGCATGCTCCAGTGTCGCGCGGGTACGGCAGTCAACGTCACTCCTGCGATATCAATGGATTGCCACCAGTCGCGTTCGGTGACATGACGTACGCCACGTTTGCGGCACCAGGTTCCCATCCCCAGCGGCACAACAAATTGCGCTTCCGGGAAATGACGTGCGATGCGCTTTACCGTAGGCCGATCGAGATGGTCGTAGTGATTGTGCGAAATCAGTACCACGTCGAGATGTGGCAACTGTGCAACATGGAGAGGAGCGGGCGTTTTACGCTGTGGTCCAGCAAACGGCAGCGGTGAAGCACGCGCAGAGAGTGCCGGGTCGATGAGAATATAGCGGCGATTGAGCCGCATCAACACGGCGGCATGACCTAACCACCAGATGCGATCGTCATCACCACCCAGATCGCTTTCCTGACACCAGCGGGCAATAAATGCCGGATAACCAGCCTGAGGCGGCAGCGGCAAATGGCCCGCTTTGCGCTCCCGCCGCCAGCGCTGCAAATCCCCTGGCTGGCGCAATTCCGGTTCCGGGTTGCGGAAACCTTCTGGCGTGTGATGCGCCAGCGCTGCGTCGTACCAGGGATTTTGCCAGGCCATTACTGCTCCATCATGTTTTTAACGTTCTGGAATCATACGGATGAAGTCGCGCTGTTCTACGGCGTCTTCTTCCTCCTGCTGTTTTGCTGTGGCAGGTTGAGCATCCGCCAGGCGGCGCAACAATGCATTCTGTTTTTTCTGCTCTTCCAGCAGTGCTTCCAGCAAACGAATCTGTTCACTGGCGCGCATGCTGGCCCGGTTAACGAAGAACCAGGCTATCAAGGCCACAACAATAATGATGGCCAGTACACCATAACTGAACAGCGGACTGGTATTTGCGGCTAACTCGTTCATAACTGCCTCTATTGTCAAACATAAAACACTTACACCGCCGCTGATTCTACTCGTTGTGTGCGGAAAAGATAATGGTTGCCGGTGGAAAGCAGATTATCCCGCATCTTGATGGCTTTCAGTTATCTCTGATCGATTTCATGAGCAGGACGCGTCATGCTGCTACTATAGAAATCGCAGCGACTTCAGGATAGCTGCGTTGTGTATCACAAGGAGATAAAATGAAACTATTCATTCGGGCGATAATCGTGGTGGCAGTGGTCTGGTTAGGGATGCTGTTCACCGGCTATGGCGTTCTCACCGGAAGCAACAAAAACGCCGCAGGACTGGGCTTACAGTGTAGCTATCTCACTGCACGCGGCATGATCACCGCGCAGTATCTGCATACCGACAGCGGTATCGTGGGTGTTACCGATTGCCCACTGCTGAAGAAAAGTGGCGAAGTGGTAGATAATTAGTCATTCAAACGGGCTGGCGACAGCCCGTTCTGCTATTCAGAATGGGTAGTTGTGGTAACCCAACTGATCAGAAATATTGCGCGCAGCACGATGCAGCATCGCCACATATTCGTTTTTTGCTTCTTCAGAGAATCGGATTGTCGGGAACGAGATGCTCAATCCAGCAATCACCACGCCGAAGCGGTCGAAAACCGGCACGGCAATACAGCGTAAGCCCTCTTCCTGCTCTTCGTTATCTTCACCGAAGCCCTGCACTTTTACCTGATCTAATACCTCAAGCAACGCTTCTGCACTGACGATGGTGTTTGCGGTGCTGCGACGAAATTCAACTTCGCTCAGGAGCTCCTGAACTTCAGTGCGATCGCGCCACGCCAGCAATACTTTACCGATGGCGGTGGTGTGCAGCGGGTTACGACGCCCGATGCGCGAGTACATGCGCAGGTTATACAGTGAATCGATTTTATGGATATAGACAATGCTGTCTTCTTCCAGCGCACCCAGATGGATAGTTTCTTTGGTCAAACGCGACAGTTCTCGCATTTCGACATCAGCACTACGAATCAGGTCGACGTTTTGTAGTGCCTTGGCACCCAATTCAAACAGCTTGAGCGTCAGCGAATATTTCTCACTTTCCCCTTCCTGCGCCACGTAACCCAATGATTTCATGGTTTGCAGAAAGCGGTAAACCGTGCTTTTTGACATCATCACGCGTTGCGACAGTTCGGTGATACCATGATCACGATCTTCGCCTAACGCCTGCAAAATGCCGAACACTTTCATTACCGAAGAGACGGAGTCTGGCTGTTTATCGTTATCACTGCTCGCCATTGCGCGTATCCTTTTTTGACGGTGTTTCAAAAAAAACGGAACAGAAGCGCCATTATATGCGTTTCAGCCCAACGGCGGCAACGACTGGCACTCAGCGACACATTCCTTCGTAATTTTTTGTCAATGAATGCGGTGCTTTCCGTCACAAAATTGATTAGCATGATGATATTCACTTCCTTCATTTATTTCATTTATGTCCCCTACAGTCTCTCAGGATGGATTACCTGTTCCGCAGCGGTACGGCGCGATTATCACTATTGCGTTAGGCATCATGATGGCAGTGCTGGATGGTGCCATTGCTAACGTCGCGTTACCCACCATTGCGCGCGAACTGAATGCCAGTCCGGCGGAATCAATCTGGATTGTTAACGCCTACCAAATCGCCATTGTTATCTCGTTACTGTCGCTCTCCTT
This sequence comes from Pantoea sp. C8B4, assembly GCF_051336905.1. NCBI lineage: Bacteria > Pseudomonadati > Pseudomonadota > Gammaproteobacteria > Enterobacterales > Erwiniaceae > Pantoea > Pantoea sp. C8B4. The sequence continues at coordinate 243,744 of NZ_JBGMNK010000005.1, read as the reverse complement.
TCTCGGCGATATGCTGGGTTATCGCCGTGTTTATCAGGTAGGGCTGGCGTTGTTTATCGCCACTTCATTGTTCTGCGCCCTCTCCTCTTCACTCAATATGCTTACCGTGGCGCGTATCCTGCAGGGTTTTGGCGGCGCGGCACTGATGAGTGTGAACACAGCGCTGATTCGTATTATCTATCCGCAGCGTTTTCTCGGCCGCGGTATGGCGATTAACTCGCTGATCGTCGCGGTATCGAGCGCTGCGGGCCCAACGGTGGCTGCCGCGATTCTCTCCATCGCCAGCTGGAAATGGTTATTCCTGATCAACGTGCCGCTGGGCATTGTGGCATTGTGGCTAGCGCTGCGTTTTCTGCCGGATAACACGCAGAAAGCCAAACAGCAGAAGTTTGATATTCCCAGCGCCATCATGAACGCACTGTTCTTTGGCCTGCTCATATCGGCCCTGAGCGGATTCTCACAGGGGCAGGATCACTGGCTCATTCTGGCGGAAGTCGTAGCACTGGTGTTGGTGGGCGTGGTGTTTGTTCGTCGTCAGTTGGCGATGCCTGTTCCGCTGCTGCCGGTGGATTTGCTGCGCATCCCCATTTTTTCGTTGTCGATGTGCACTTCTATTTGCTCGTTCTGCGCGCAGATGCTGGCAATGGTTTCATTGCCGTTCTTCCTGCAAAACGTGCTGGGACGGGATGAAGTAGCGACCGGTTTGCTGCTCACCCCCTGGCCGCTGGCCACCATGGTGCTAGCACCGATTGCTGGCCGGTTGATTGAGAAAGTCCATGCGGGATTATTGGGTGGCCTGGGGCTGGCGATGTTTGCGGCGGGTCTGTTCTTACTGGCACTGCTGCCTACACAACCCACTGATATTGATATTATCTGGCGAATGATGCTTTGCGGTGCGGGCTTTGGCCTGTTCCAGTCGCCGAATAATCACACGATTATCTCCTCTGCCCCGCGCCATCGCAGCGGTGGCGCCAGCGGTATGTTAGGGACGGCGCGTTTGGTCGGTCAGAGCAGTGGTGCCGCACTGGTTGCCTTGATGTTCAATCTGTTTAACGACAGCGGAACACATGCATCACTGGTTTTAGCGGGTAGCTTCGCCACGGTGGCAGCCGTCGTCAGTATGTCGCGGATGACGCAATCGAGTCAGACGGTGAAGTCATAAAACAACAAAGGTGCCCAATTGGGCACCTTTGTTTATTGCAACAGCTAAACCATTATTTCAGATAGTCACCGTTACGCAGCGCTTCGATACGCTTATCGAGCGGCGGATGCGACATAAACAATTCGCTCAACGATTTGCTTTTGCCGTTAATGCAGAATGCCATCATGCTGCTTGGCTCCTGCGGCTCGTAGCTGGTTTTCAAACGCTGCAGAGCGGCAATCATCTTCTCGCGGCCCACCAGTTTGGCTGAACCCGCATCCGCGTGGAATTCACGGTGACGTGAGAACCACATGGTGATGATGCTGGCGAGAATGCCGAACACCAGTTCCAGCACGGTCGCGACCGCAAAATAGACCAGCGGGTTACCGTTGCTGCTCTCTTCACCGTCACGGTTACCCGACAGGAAGCCCGACGCCACCTGCGCGATAATACGCGAAATGAAGATCACGAAGGTGTTCACCACACCCTGAATCAGCGTCATGGTGATCATGTCACCGTTAGCGATGTGGGCGATTTCGTGCGCCAGTACCGCTTCCGCTTCATCACGGCTCATGTTCTGCAGCAAGCCGGTTGAGACCGCAACCAGTGAGGCATCACGACGTGCACCGGTCGCAAAGGCGTTAATGTCTGGCGCGTGATAGATCGCCACTTGCGGCATCGCAATGCCGGACTGTTGAGCCTGGCGACTGACGGTATCCATCAGCCAGCGTTCTGTCTCGTTACGGGGTTGTTGAATCACTTCACCGCCGACGGAGCGCAACGCCATCCATTTAGACATCAGCAGTGAAACAAACGCACCGCCAAAGCCAAACAGACCTGCCATAATCATCAGACCCTGAACACTGCTTGACTGAATTCCTGTCAGACTCAGAATCAGTCCGAATACCAACATCACCGCCAGGTTGGTGACCAGGAAAAGCGCAATACGCATCATAAACGTTAATCTTCCTCAGTTGTGCTCGCGCTCATGCGCGGATATACATCCTATGTCCATTGCGCAGGTTTTCAAGCAACCTTAATCTTTAAGTGTCTAAAAAGACATAACTTTACATTTGGTAATGATGTGCGCAAATCGGCCCATTAGCCACAATGAACAATACCTTTGGTGCAAAAAAAAACACCGCCGGAGCGGTGCTTTTATTCAGCGAAAATTTATTTCGCGCCTTCTGCAGCAGGCTGGGTTTTCTCCAGCTGCGCCATGTCATTGGCAATTTTCACGGTTTCGTCCAGATACGGGTCTGGCTCTTTGTAGTCTTTCGGCAAATCTTCAATGCTCTTCAGCGGGGCTTTGCCTTCCGCCTGATAGCGCGCGTTAATGCGTTCCAGACGCAGTGCATCATCTTCGTGGTTCTCTTTCTCACGTTGAGCAAGATTGAGCGACACGATATTGCGTTTGTCTTTCATCGCGTCAAAGCGCGCAATATCTTTCATGATGTACTGGAACTCGCGATCTTTAGCGATACGATCGGCGTGCTCTTTGGTCAGCTGCGGTACCAGCGCGGTGATATCACCGGTTTTGGTGTAAGTCGCGGCATTCACGCTATCCCATGGCAGCGCGTTGTCCTCAAACTTCTCACCCGTTTCCGCCGCTTCTACGCCAGTTGGCATCAGCAGGTCCGGCGTGACGCCTTTACGCTGTGTACTGCCACCGTTAATGCGATAGAACTTCTGGATGGTGTATTGCACTGAACCCAGCGCCGGCCATTCAGGACGCAGCATCTGATCATAGATGCGGTTCAGCGAACGATACTGCTGGACGGTGCCTTTACCAAAGGTCGGTTCACCAACAATCAGCGCACGGCCGTAATCCTGCATCGCAGCGGCAAAGATTTCGGATGCAGAAGCACTGAAACGATCGACCAGCACCACCAGCGGACCTTTGTAATAAACGATACCGTCGTTATCACTGTCCTGGCGCACGCGACCATTATTGTCACGTACCTGCACCACTGGGCCACTTGGAATAAACAGACCAGACAGTGATACCGCTTCGGTGAGAGCACCGCCGCCGTTGGTACGCAGGTCGATCACAATACTGTCGACGTTCTGCTTCTGCAGTTTTTGCAGCTGCACTTTTACATCGTCAGTCAGACCAACGTAGAAGCCTGGAATATCCAGTACGCCGACTTTCTCTTTACCGACGTTATGTACGGTGCCTTTCACTGCGCGATCTTCCAGACGGATCTTTTCACGCGTCAGTGTCACGGTGCGGGTTTTGGTGCCTTTACCAGCAGGCAGGATTTCCAGGCGTACTTTACTGCCTTTCGGTCCTTTGATTTTGGACACCACATCATCCAGACGCCAGCCAATCACATCTTCCATTGGCTTGCCTGGCTGAGCAACACCGACAATACGGTCGCCCACGCTGATGGATTTACTCTTCGCAGCCGGTCCACCGGCCACCATGGAGTTGATGACCGTGTAATCATCGTCCATCTGCAGCACGGCACCAATACCTTCAAGAGACAGGCTCATTTCGGTATTGAACTGTTCGGTATTGCGTGGCGACAGATAGTTAGTGTGCGGGTCGATTTCATGCGCGAAGGCGGTCATCGCCAGCTGGAACACATCTTCACTGTTGCTCTGCGCCAGGCGACGAATGGCAAAGTTGTAACGCTTAGTCAGCGTTTCACGAATCTCTTTGTCATCTTTGCCGGCCAGTTTCAGGCTCAGCTCGTCATATTTGACTTTGGCATCCCACAGCGCGTTCAGCTCATCGCTGTTTTTCGGCCAGGGTGATTTTGCACGGTCAATGTCGATGGTGTCATTGCCGGTGAAATTCATCGGGCGATTCAGCACGCTCAGCGCATATTGATAGCGCTCGAAGCGGCGTTTCTGCGCCAGATTGTAGAGATCGTAGAACACATCCAGCTTACCGCTGCGCAGTTCATCACCCAACGTGGTTTTCTTATCAGCGTATTGCGCGATGTCTGAAGCCAACAACACGTTATGGTTGTAGTCGAGCAGATTCAGGTAGCGATCAAAAATTTTCGCAGAGAAATCCTGATTCAGATCGAACTGGCGATAGTGAGAACGGGTGAAACGCGAAGTGACGCGTTCACTGACGGTAGGATGCTGCGGGTCTTCATGTAACTGTGGAATCTGGTCGGCGCGGGTAATGTTATCTGCGCCAAAGGTGGGGCCTGCTAACAGCAGGCCCGCGATCATACCGATCTTTAAAATGTTGTTCATGCCGAGGTCAGCCTCCGTTTCAGAACTGCAAGTGTTCTGCGCGCACAATCATTGCCATGCCGGAAGCGAGCTGCACCCGAACGCCATCCTTGGTGATTTCAAGAATGGTGGCGTCCATTGCACTTTTGCCTGCTTTAACTTTGATGTTCTGGCCGGGTTGCAAAGTTGAGGTATCAGTGACAGGTTTAGCTCGCGGTGGGCGCGGTGCAGCAGTACGTTCTGCTGATGCGGCACGCGGTGCCTGTGGACGAGGCTTGCGTGGTGCTTCGCCTTCAGCCGCTTTGCGAGGAGCAGGTTTACGAGGACGACGTTCAGCGGTCTCTTCACCGGCTTCGCGTTTCTTCGCTTTTTGCTGATCGCGCTGCGCCTGAACGCGCGCTTTGGCTTCTTCCAGCTGCTTGCGCGCATGTTCAACGTGTTGTTCGTCCAGCACGCCACAGGCGTTGCCATCGAGATCAACACGGATTGCACCCGCTTTAATGCCGTACAGGTAACGCCAGCTTGAGGTATAAAGGCGCAAGGCTGAACGCAGTTGCGTCTTGCTCAGGCTGTTTTCACCCTGAACGCGCTCAACCAGATCCTGGAAGATACCGATTTTAAGCGGACGCGCTTCACCTTCGGCGCTAAAACATTGCGGAAAACGTTCCGCCAAAAAGGCGATCACTTCTTTACTGCTATTCAACTTAGGTTGATTTTCCATGAAATTTCCTGATTACTACGGGTTTGCCGACCAGAGCAGGCATGAACAGGCGACATTATAATGACAACATCGCCAAATGCTATGTGATCCAGTCGATTAGCTGCGTGACAGTTGAATAAATTTTTCGATGTCACTGCCCGCCAGCACTTCACAAAGCCCGTCGGTAAGGGCCACCAGCCCCGCTTCATCCTCACTATCAAAGCGAGAATAAACCGTACTATCAATGTCTAGCACACCGACAATGGTGCCATTCACTTTCAGAGGAATCACGATTTCAGCGTTGCTGGCCGCATCACACGCGATATGGCCAGGGAACGCATGCACATCCTCAACGAGCTGTACTTTATCCTCTGCAATCGCTGTGCCACAAACCCCTTTGCCCACCGGAATGCGTACGCAGGCAATTTTGCCCTGGAACGGGCCCAGCACCAGCGTATTCGGCTCGGTAAGCAAGTAGAATCCTGCCCAGTTCACGCCTTCCAGGCGTTCAAACAACAGCGCACTGCAATTACCCAGTGCTGCCAGGAAAGAGGTTTCGCCCGCTAACAGTGCACGGACATCGCGATTTAAATCCTCATAAAAGGCTTTTTTGTTCATTGTTTAACCATAACTCGTCACTGTCGTGAGCTTGTTGTCACTCAGTTGTTAAAATAAGCACTAATAATCCAGCCCCATCAGGTGAATCATTGTGTTAGTTACTATACCCTTAGCAGTCGGTGGTTAAGACTATTCTTGTACCACTCCCTATTGCAGTCAGAATGCTCTGAACAGCATGCCGGTAAACGTAACGAACGATGGGCCACTTGCGTCACCTATGAAAATTCACGCTATCAGCCAGACGTTGCCCCACGCACGTTATCAGCGTTGTCCGCAATGCGATACCCTTTTTTCCTTACCGGATGTGAAATCGCATCAGTCGGCGCATTGCCCGCGCTGTCATGCAAAAATTCAAAGCGGCCGCGATTGGTCGATGACGCGACTCACCGTGATGGCCGTGACCATGCTCGTGTTGATGCCCTTCGCCTTCAGCCTGCCTTTGGTGGATATTCGCTTGCTTGGCATGCGCATCAACGCCAGCCTGGTGGAAGGCGTTATCCAGATGGCACAGCAGGGCAACGTGCTGACGGCCTCAATGGTGGCGTTTTGCACCATTGGTGCACCGGTAACCTTAGTCGCTGGCATCTGCTATTTATGGATTGGCAACGCCATCGGGATGAACCTGCGTCCGGTGTTGCTGATGCTGGAGAAGCTCAAAGAGTGGGTGATGCTGGATATCTATCTGGTCGGTGTGGCGGTCGCCTCTATTAAGGTGCAGGATTATGCCGCGCTGGAAGTGGGCTACGGTCTGGTGGCCTATATCGCGCTGACGGTGCTGAGCCTGCTGACGCTGATTCACCTTAACGTGGAAGAGCTGTGGGAACACTATTATCCGCAGGCTTTGCCGACGTCCCCTCCTGAACAGTGGCAGGTGTGTCTGAACTGCCATCAAACCGGTGTGCCGGACGATCGCGGGCGTTGTACACGTTGTCACACCCCGCTGGACTTCCGTCGTCGCCACAGTTTGCAGAAATCCTGGGCCGCGCTGATCGCTTCGATTGTGCTGTTGATCCCCGCTAACCTGCTGCCGATTTCAGTGGTTTACGTCAATGGCGCGCGCCGTGAAGATACGATCTTCTCCGGTATTCTGGGCCTGGCTTCCGGTAACATCCCGGTAGCGGCGGTAGTGTTTATCGCCAGTATTCTGGTGCCGTTTACCAAAGTGTTAGTGATGCTGACGTTGCTGCTCAGCATCCATTTTAAGTGTGAACAGGGCTTAAAAACCCGTATTCGACTGCTGCGTGCCATCACCTGGGTGGGACGCTGGTCAATGCTGGATCTGTTCGTGATTGCGGTCACCATGTCATTGGTGAATCGCGATCAACTGCTGGCTTTTACCATGGGACCTGCCGCTTTCTATTTCGGTGCGGCAGTCATCCTGACCATTATGGCTGTAGAGTGGCTTGATAGCCGCCTGATCTGGGATGCACATGCAACAGGAAACGCCGACTACACCGACTAGCGCCAACCTGCGTAACAAACGCAAGGTTTCGCCGTTCTGGTTATTGCCCATTATCGCCCTGCTGATTGCTGGCTGGCTGCTATGGACCAACTATCAGGAACGCGGTACCACTATCACCATCAACTTCCAGACCGCGGATGGCATCGTGCCGGGCCGTACGCCGATTCGCTATCAGGGCGTGGAAGTGGGTACCGTGCAAGGTATTGTGCTGAGCGATGATTATCACAGCATCCAGATCAAGGCCAGTATCAAGAGCGATATGCGCGATGCGCTGAAGGACAATACACAGTTCTGGCTGGTGACGCCGAAAGCCTCGCTGGCGGGCGTTTCAGGATTGGATGCGCTGGTGGGCGGTAACTATATTGGCATGATGCCTGGCGGCGGCAATCCGCGTGAACACTTTACCGCGCTGGACACGCAACCCAAGTATCGCGTCAACACCGGCGAGTTGCTGATCCATCTGCACTCTCCCGATTTGGGTTCGCTGAACACCGGTTCGTTAGTCTACTACCGCAAAATCCCGGTGGGACGCGTCTATGACTACAGCATCAACGGTAATACTGATGGCGTCACGGTCGACGTACTGATTGAGCGTCGTTTCGTCAATCTGGTGAAAAAGCAGAGCCGCTTCTGGAACGTGTCCGGAGTAGACGCTGACGTCAGTCTGAGCGGCGCCAAAGTGAAGCTGGAGAGCCTGGCCGCGCTGGTAAATGGCGCGATTGCCTTTGATTCTCCAGAAGAAGGCCAGCAGGCCAACAGCGACGAAAACTATCAGCTCTACCCTGATCTGGCACGCAGCCAGCGTGGTGTGCAGATCAGTCTGGATTTACCGAGCGGCGATAACCTCAAAGCGAATAGCACGCCACTGATGTACCAGGGTCTGGAAGTCGGCACCTTAACCAAACTCAATCTGTTGCCGGGCGGCAAAGTCACTGGCGAACTCACCGTGGATCCTTCGGTAACCAGCCTGATGCGCAGCGGTACCCGCATTGAAATGCGTGCGCCAAAGCTGAGCCTGACCGACACCAATCTCAGCAGCTTGCTGACCGGTAACACCTTCGAACTGGTGCCAGGCGAAGGTCCCGCGCAGGATCACTTTACCGTGCTGCCTGCCAGCGAAACCCTGCTGCAAAAACCGGATGTCCTGACGGTAAAACTCAGCGCGCCGGAAACCTACGGCATTGATGGCGGTCAGCCGGTGATGCTGTACGGCATGAAGATTGGGCAGGTCATTTCGCGTCAACTGGATGAGAATGGCATTAGCTTTGCGGTAGCCATTAATCCGGAATATCGCCATCTGGTGCACGCGGACAGCAAATTCATCGTGAATAGCCGTCTCGACGTGAAGTTTGGTCTAGACGGGATGCAGGTGCTGGGTGCCAGTGCCCGTGAATGGGTAGACGGTGGCATTCGTCTGGTGCCAGGTGCGAAAGGCAATCCTTCCGCCCGTTATCCTTTATATGCCGATGCTGAGCGTGCGCAGGAAGGGATTGTAGGTGACCAGCCGCCAACCACACTGAAACTGACCGCCAACAGCTTGCCAGATGTGCAGGCCGGTTCAGTGGTGCTGTATCGTAAATTCCAGGTGGGCGAAGTGGTGGACGTGGTGCCGCGCGCCGATGCCTTTGAGATTTCCATCCACATTGAGCCGCAATACCGCAAGCTGCTGACCAGCGAGAGCGTATTCTGGGCCGAAGGTGGTGCGAAAGTACAACTCAACGGCAGCGGTTTAACCGTGCAGGCTTCGCCGCTTAACCGTGCGCTGAAAGGCGCGATCAGCTTCGATAACCTCACTGGCGCGCAAGCAGCGAAAGGCGTGAAACGCGTACTGTATGCCTCTGAAACGGCTGCGCGTGCAGTCGGCAGCCAGATCACCTTGCATACCTTTGATGCCAGCAAACTGGCCGCGGGCATGCCGATTCGTTACCTCGGCATTAATATCGGCCAGGTCGAATCACTGGCATTGAGTAAAGACAACAATCAGGTGGTGGCGAAAGCGGTGCTTTATCCCGAGTATGTGCAGGACTTTGCGCGTATCGGCAGTCGCTTCTCGGTGGTCTCACCGGAAATCTCGCCAGCGGGTGTTAATCATCTGGAGACCTTGCTGCAGCCTTACCTCAATGTCGATCCCGGCAAAGGGGCTCAGGCACGTACCTTTGAGTTGCAGGAGAGTACCATCACCGATTCGCGTTACCTCAACGGACTCAACATTTATGTTGATGCTACCGAAGCCGGTTCGCTGTCGTTGGGCACCCCGGTGCTGTTCCGTGGGGTGGAAGTGGGTACGGTAACCGGTACCTCGCTGGGCAACATGGCGGATCGCGTACAGATCGCGCTGCGCATCAGCAAGAAGTATCAGCATCTGGTGCGTAATAACTCCGTGTTCTGGCTGGCGTCTGGCTATAACCTCGACTTCGGTCTGATTGGCGGGGTAGTGAAAACCGGCACCTTCCAGCAGTTCATTCGTGGCGGCATTCAATTTGCCACACCGCCGACGGTGCCGCTGGCGCCACAGGCCGGTGCTGATAAACACTTCCTGCTGCAGGATGAAGCGCCGAAAGAGTGGCGCAGTTGGGGAACGGCGATTCCGGATCCCAATTAAGCAATCGGGCAGCCTGCGGGCTGCCCGTTTTATTTGCACGTGTTACACTTCGCGCTAAATTTGATACCCCGGTAAATGTCCGTGTCCGATCGCTTTCCTGAAGATTTCCTTGCGCTGATGCGCACCAGCCTGGCTGACGAAAATGAACTGCAGCGTTTCCTGGCGATTAGCCAACAGCCGCTGCGCCGTAGCCTGCGCGTCAATATGTTGAAAATCAGCGTGGAGGCGTTTTTAGCACGCACCGCGCACTATGGCTGGCGCTTAACTCCGGTTCCCTGGTGCGCCGAAGGATTCTGGATCGAGCGGGAAGATGAGACATTGCCGCTGGGCAGTGTGGCTGAGCACCTGAGTGGTTTGTTTTACATTCAGGAAGCCAGTTCAATGCTGCCGGTGACCGCGTTATTTGATGCCGCGCCGGAAGCACGTAAGGTGATGGATGTCGCTGCGGCACCCGGTTCCAAAACCACGCAAATGGCAGCGTTGATGCGCAACGAAGGTGCGATCCTCGCCAATGAATATTCTGCCAGTCGAGTAAAAGTGCTGCATGCCAATATCAGCCGTTGTGGCGTCAGTAACGTGGCATTAACGCACTTTGATGGCCGCGTGTTTGGCGCCGCCCTTCCTGAACAGTTTGATGCCATCCTGCTGGATGCACCCTGCTCCGGCGAAGGCGTGGTGCGCAAAGATGCCGACGCCCTGCGTAACTGGACGCTGGCCAGCACTGAAGAGATTGCCGCAACCCAGCGTGACCTGATCGACAGTGCATTCCATGCATTACAACCTGGCGGCACGTTGATCTACTCCACCTGCACGCTGAACCAGATTGAGAACCAACAGGTCATCGCCTGGTTGCAGCAGCGCTATCCCGATGCAGTTGAAATCGTGCCATTGGGCGACCTGTTTGACGGTGCCGAGCGTGCATTGACGCCGGAAGGCTTCCTGCATGTCTTCCCACAGATTTTCGACAGTGAAGGCTTCTTTGTCGCACGCCTGCGGAAAACGGCCAGCATCCCGGCGCTGCCCGCGCCCACCTATAAAGTGGGTAAATTGCCCTTCTCGCCGGCCAGCCGCAAGCTGGTTGCTGAAGTGCAACAGGCGGCAGCTAAGGTGGGTATCGAGTGGGATGAGCATCACTCGCTGTGGCAGCGTGATAAAGAACTGTGGCTATTCCCGGCTGCGCTGGAAAACTGGCTCGGCAGAGTGCGGTTCTCACGCATTGGCCTCAAGCTGGCAGAGACTTTCCCGAAAGGCTATCGCTGGCAGCATGAAGCCGTGGTTGCCCTGACAAAACCTGGCAGCGCACTGGATTTCGAATTGACGGAAACGGAAGCAGAAAGCTGGTATCGCGGCCAGGATATTCACCCTGAAACCGCACCGGCTCGCGATGAAGTGATCGTCACCTATCAGCAACAGCCATTGGGATTAGCCAAGAAAGTCAGTAACCGCATCAAAAACAGCTACCCACGCGAACTGGTGCGCGACGGGCGTTTGTTCCGTTAACTCTATTGAAGCTGAACCAGCGTTAAGCGATTACCGAACACTGCGCCGGTGTCGATGTAATGCTGGTTCGCTACATTGAGCGGCTGTTCCAGCGGCGTGTGGCCGAAATAGAAATCGCTCGCACCGTCAATACTGGCTGAAGCGCCACGATGATGGCGGCCGAGACGATCGCGGCTCCACACCACCTGATGCCAGTCCACGTCCTGACCCAACTCATAATGGCTGGCTGGATAGTCGGCATGGGCGATCACCACCACGCGATCAGCTAACTCCAGATGCAAAATCAGCGGGAGATCGGCACAGCGTTTAAGCGCATGACGTGCCGCAATTAAATCCGCGCCTTTTAACTGCCAGAACCAGTCACCGCCGTTCATCATCCACAGCATCGGATCCTGCCCTTCCAGTGCCGACAATGCCATCTGTTCGTGATTACCACGCACGCAGCGAAACCATGGCTCCTGCAACAGTTGCAAGCAGCCGGGGCTGTCGGGCCCGCGATCGATTAAATCCCCCACTGACAGCAACAGGTCTCGCTCTTTATCGAAGTCATGCAGAATCAGTTGCGAATCCAGTTGAGCGCGGCAACCATGCAAATCACCCACCACCCAAATGTTACGCCACGTTTTGGCACTCACCGTCTGGTAAAACATGTAATCTTCCCCGGTTGACTGGAAGTTTAGTGAACCCGGCATAAAGTATAGTCCGGTGAGATGAAGCCAGGGGAGGGAGCAGCGTGAGCAGCCGTAAACAATTTATCGGTGTACTGGTGTTTATATTTCTCGGCAGCCTGTTGCTGCTGGAATCGCTGGCGCGATTGGTGCATCTGCTGTTTGTGGGCTGAAGGATTTGGTCATCTCAGAAGTTTCAACAGCGGCTGCGTCCTGCAGCCCTGATGAAAGTCCCGTCCGGCGCTTATCTCCGGCGCTCATTTAAGGCTTTAGCTCTGTGCGGGACGGCGGCTACTTTATCAATCCAGACAATTCCGAACAAGTTAAATGATATTAACTATCATTCTCATCATTGATTTTTACGCTTCGCTTACATTAGTGATGGTGATTTAAGCTTTTATCCTTGCTGCCGATAACCTCCTACCCCCTTTCCACAGCAAAGAGATCATGAAGAGGCTTTCTGCAATCACACTGATGCTGTTACTGGTCAGCATGCCCACACACGCCAAAAGGCACGTTGAACTGATCGAGCAAGGCAGTTACATCAACAGCGAAGGACAGTCGATCCATCGTCCCGCGCATACGCAAAATAATGACGTCCCCGAAGGCGCAACGGCCCGTTGCCGCGATGGTTCATACAGTTTTAGCACCCATCATCGCGGCACCTGCTCGCGTCATGGCGGCGTTGCGGCATGGCTGGCATCTTAAGCCACACGCAATTAACAGCGTGTGCCAGACTTAAAGGACAGTATTTTCTTAAGGAGTGAGCAATGAAAGACTATTACAAAATCGATCTGGAGCTTTTCATGCAAAATAATGCGGAATTGATTCGCGACATTAAAAGCAAAGCGCCAGTATATGCGGATGAATTGGGATTAGAGGTGGTGCAATATATTAATCGGGAAGTTAAACAAGCTCACCTGGATTATATTGATAGCCTTGGCGTGCGCGACCCTTATGAATATTACGTGTCGCAACATGAAGAAGATCGTCACCTGGCTGACACGCTAATTGCTCAGCATCGTTCCGCTTTACACCACACTGCTTAACCAACTGATTTGCCACACAAGCCGTGTGGCAAACGGTGTTCTCTAGCGCGAGAGGAAGAATATCGCCAGCAAGAAGAATACCCACAATCCGGCGAAGGTCGCAAAGCCTACACGCGGGGTTTTCGTCCGCCCGACGACAACACCAATAAAGAGACTCAGCAGCGTTAAGGTGCCAATCATTACCCAGAGAAGATATTGCGCATTTGCCATGAAGGATCCTTATTAATCGGCAATACAAACAGTGCGCACTCTTATACCATTTTTCACGCTATCTGGCTGCTGTTAAATGTCCGCATCTTTCGTGCTGGCATGGATCTATTACGCCGTTGGATGCCCGCAACGCACCGTTTTTAATTGTTCCAGCTGATTCAACCGCGCAGTCGCATGCTTGTTAGCGCTGGCCTTGGCGATACCGTTGCCAATACCGAAATCGCCGATAAAACCAATCACCGTGAGCGCATCGAACTCGCCGGTTTTGTCGATTTGCTGCTGGACGCTGTGGGATTTCGCGATCTCTTGATCCAGTGCTGCGCAGTTGTAGGTTTGCGCTTCTTCATCACTGACTTTGGGTGATTGCGGGTATTGCTTCAGCGCGCAGCCACTGAGCAGCAGTAGGGTGGTGAACAGGACAGCAGGTTTAAACATCGCATGACTCTCGTTTTGGCTGGCAGGGTTGGCGTGTGGCTGAGAGGAAATGTAGCACGTGAAGCGTGGCGCGATTGGCGGATTAGCTGGGGGAATTGCGGTTATTTTGTGCAAAGGCTGGGTAAGGATTGCGGGGTAGGAATTTGATTCGGATATAAAGATTTCGGACAAATTTCGGGAAATCTGGGTGAAAATAAATTTTAATCATAAAACTCAATAGAACAAAAAAAGACCCAATACGATTCCTGTATCGGGTCCAGGGAAATGGCTCTTTGAGAGCCGTGCGCTAAAAGTTGGCATTTTTGAAGGCGAGTTCGCCTTGCCATTTAAAGGTAGTCCAAGGGTGGTTATTTTCCAGCCAACCGTCACGATGCGGGCAGGAAGCTGCCAACTCTGTGATCGTGCTGGCACATCGGAAAAGCAAGCGTAGCGGCAAAACTGTGCGCTACGCCCGAATTTTGCAGGGATTACTTACCGCACAGCTGTTGCGCACGATCAACGATCGGTTGCAGGCTCATTTTCTGGCCTGGATGCGCTTTGTCTTCCGCCACGATGGTATCGATGGATTGCTGAGTGCCTTTACCCGCGTCAGCGCGTGCATGGGCTTTATCATTCAGCGGATATTGCAGCAAGGTGCTCGGATTGATGGCAAACAGCGCGCCATCTTTCTCACAGGTCAGCATCACCTCTTCGCGGGTGAAGGGCCATTTGTCCTTGCCAATTTCAAAGCGGCTGACGGTAATAATCTGTGCCGCCATCGCCTGGCTGCACAGCGCCATCAGAATGCAGGCTGGAATCAATTTCTTCAGCAAAATATCGACCTCATTTTTCATTCATTACAATTCAGGCCGGTGACAGCGTGGCAAACACGCTAACCAATCCGACAACAACAATGGCCAGCAGCAGCTCAAGCTGCGTCAGGCGAATAAACTGCTGCGGCGCGTGGCTGCCCGCGACGCGAAAACGTGGCACCAGAATATAGCGATTGATCAGCGCAATGCCCACCATCATCATCACCAGCATCACTTTAACCACCAGCATCGCACCCCACAGCGTGGCACCCCAATTGAGCGGCGTGCCGCCAATCATCAGGCTGTTGATCATCCCGGTGAGCAACGCCAGTGCGACAGCCAGATGCCCATAACGCGAAAAGCGCATCATGCAGCGAATCGCATCGGTGCGATACGTAATCTGACGGGCTTCACGCATCAGCAATAACAAAGGCAGTAAGCCGCCGGTCCAGAACGCAGCAGCAATCAAATGCAGCGCGTGATTGCTCTGCTGCAATAAGCCGGGTAAACCATCGCGCATCGCAGCGTGCCCGACGCCTGCCAGCGCCACCAACTGCAACAGGCCACTGATCAGCAAGAGCTGCTGGCGCAGTGTGCCACGCAGCAGCAAGGCCAGCGTGCTGAGCAGTGCGAACCCCAGCTCCCAACGCCACACCGCGCCGAAGCGCGTGGCTAATACCGCTTGCCAGGTTTCCACGTCAGCAACATTGCGCCAGTCGCCGCTCATCAGACCGGTTTGCGTGGCCAGCATGAATACCGCGCTGAGCAAACTCGCTAGCGCTGTCGTCACTAAAATTGAGTGCAGACGTTGCGCCAGCACCGGGCGATAACGCCGTGGCGCCAGCAGAGCCGTATAGAACGCGCTGCCAGCCAGCAATAACACCGCAATAAAATGCAGGACGCGCAGACCAATCCACAACGTGCTCAGGCTCATCGATTACTTCACGCTGAACGCGTAACTTCCCTTGGTTTTGTGACCATCAACGGACAACACATGCCAGTTCACCTGATAGTGACCTGACGGCAGTGGTTTGCTGATCGGTACGATCAACTGATCATGCTGCTTGTCGTTGAGTTTGGCTTTTTCCACGGCCATCGGCTGATTCTGGGCATTGAGCACCTCAACACCACTGAAGGCAGGCTCAACATCTTCAGTGAAGGTCAGCGTAAGATTTTGTGGCGAGCTGTCGATCACCGCTTTATCGGCGGGAACCGGCGTTTTCAGGTGAGCATGTGCCAGTGCAAATTGACTGAAGACCAACGTGGATGACGCCAGCAACAGCGCCATAATCGGGTTTAACGCAGTTTTCTTCATCACTTCTTCCCTTTGCCATGCGGCGCTCTGCCGCAAACGTGGCAGCAGGATACGCCGCTGGCAAAGACGTGTCGAGACTTGCGGTGCGATCCAATTTCCTTGATCCGTAAAGGGGAAACCATTACTTTTGCCCCTGTTTATCAGGAGAAATGCATGAGCCAAAACCTTGCCCTGTTGTCGCAGGAAGAGAAAGACAAAGTGAATGTCGATCTGGCCGCCGCAGGTGTGGCCTTTAAAGAGCGCTACAACATGCCCGTGATCGCGGAAATGGTTGAGCGCGAGCAACCGGAAGCCCTGCGCGAGTGGTTCCGCCAGCGTTTGATGAGCTATCGCCAGACATCGCTCAGCCTCTCTCGCCTGCCCTACGAACCCAAACAGAAGTAATTAACCTATGTTACGCGTTATCGATACCGAAACCTGTGGCTTGCAAGGCGGCGTGGTCGAAGTCGCGTCGGTGGATGTGATCGACGGACAGATCGTCAATCCGATGAGCGATTTGATTTGCCCGGACCGCCCTATCAGCCGTCAGGCCATGGCGGTGCATCGTATTACGGAAGCAATGGTCGCCGATAAGCCGACCATTGAAGAAGCGATTGGTCGCTATCATGGCAGCCCACATTATGTCGCGCACAATGCCAGTTTCGATCGTCGTATGCTGCCCATTATGCCCGGTGAATGGATTTGCACCATGACGCTGGCACGCCAGCTGTGGCCGGGCATTAAATACGGCAATCAGGCACTGCGTCACAGCCTGAAGCTGGACGTCACGCCACCTGCTGAACTGCATGCGCACCGTGCGTTGTATGACTGCTATGTCACCGCTGCGCTGCTGATCCGCATCATGGAGACCTCCGGCTGGAGCGTCAGTGATATGGTCGCCCGCTGTCAGCCCGCAGAAGTTAGCGGTGATGTATTCCCGTTTGGTAAATATCGTGGGCAAAGCATTGGCAGCATTGCGCGTAAAGATCCCGGGTACTTGCGCTGGGTGCTGGAAAATGTGCGCGATTTGCGCCCACCGTTACGGCAGGCGCTGCGCAAGTACGTGAAGGTCGATCAATAATCGACGCGGTCTGGCAAGCTGCCCTGCGCCAGACCGATCAGGAAGGTAAACTCCTGCGCGACGCCTTCATACGCTTTAAAACGCCCCGATTTACCGCCGTGACCGGAATCCATCTCGGTACACAGCAGCAGCAACGTATCGTTGGTTTTCAGCTCACGCAGTTTTGCTACCCACTTCGCCGGTTCCCAATACTGCACCTGGGAATCGTGCAATCCTGTCGTCACTAACAGATGCGGATAGGCTTTCGCTTCGATGTTGTCATACGGGCTGTACTGACGAATGATGTGGTAAAACTCTTCTTGCTCCGGGTTGCCCCACTCGTCATATTCGCCGGTGGTCAGCGGGATCGATGGGTCCAGCATCGTCGTTACCACATCGACAAACGGCACTTGCGCCACGACACCATGGAACAGTTCGGGGGCTAGGTTAATCACACCGCCCATCAATAAGCCGCCCGCACTGCCGCCCATCGCATACAGCTGCTGCGGATTGCCGTAGCCTTTCGCCACCAGCGCCTGCGTCACATCAATGAAGTCGGTAAAGCTGTTCATCTTATTCTTCAGGCGACCATCGTCATACCACTGCTGCCCCAGCTCGCCACCGCCGCGCACATGGATAATCGCGTAGACAAAGCCGCGCTCCAGCAGGCTGATGCGGCTGGTGCCAAAACTGGCATCCATACTACTGCCGTAAGCGCCATAGCCGTATGCCAGCAGGGGATTACTGCCCGGTTTGAAATGCTTGCGGTGATAGACCAGCGATACCGGCACTTCGGTGCCATCACGCACCGTGATCCAGTGATGTTCGCTTTTGTAGTCCTCTGAGTGGAAGCCCGGCACGGGCGTCTGTTTCAACACACGGCGATCGCCCGTCTCCATATTGAGTTCAAACAGCGTGGTCGGCGTGGTCATGGATGAGTAGCCATAACGCAGCGTGTCACTTTCCGGGGTGGGATTGTAGGCCAGCCAGGTGACATAAGCCGGATCGTCAAAGGCGATCCCGATGCTTTCTCCGCTTTCCCAGTT
Organism: Pantoea sp. C8B4; assembly: GCF_051336905.1. Lineage (NCBI taxonomy): Bacteria > Pseudomonadati > Pseudomonadota > Gammaproteobacteria > Enterobacterales > Erwiniaceae > Pantoea > Pantoea sp. C8B4. The sequence continues at coordinate 225,976 of NZ_JBGMNK010000005.1, read as the reverse complement.
GATCTGCCGCAGCGTGTTAACGCCGCGCTGGCGCTCTTCCACCACCAGCCAATGCCGGAACAGCTGGAAATCCTCCAGCACCACGTTATCGCGGGCCGGAATCAACGCCTGCCAGCGGTTCTCGGCCAGCCACGCGCTGCGATACAAGCCAAAGTTTTTGCCGTCGCGATTTGAGCGAATATAGAACTGATGATTGTAGTGATCGATGCTGTATTCATGATCGCGGCGACGCGGGCAGAACACCTGCGGCTGCGCATCCGGGTACTCGGCATCAATCAGCTGGATCTCGCTGGTGGTGGTGCTGTACATCGCAATCAGGATGAAGTGCTCGGAGGTGGTTTTATGCACACTGAGATGGAAGCTTTCATCCTGCTCTTCATACACCAGCTGATCGTCTGATTGCGGATGGCCCAACTCATGACGCCACACCTGGTACGCGAGTAGCGTTTTCGGGTGCTTGCGCACGTAGTACAGCGTGCGCGAATCATTGGCCCACGCCACGCTGGAAGAGGCATTGCTCAGCACTTCCGGATACCAGCTACCACTCTCGAGGTTACGGAAACGGATGCCATATTGACGACGCGACAGAAAATCTTCCGCCAGCGCCATCACCTGGTTATCAGGAGAAATGGCCAGTGCGCCCATGGTGTAGAAATCGCTGTGGGAGGCACGCTGGTTACCGTCGATCAGCAGTTGCCAGGGTTCATCCGCTGGTGCGTTCACCGACTGACGAAAATAGAGCGGATATTCGTTGCCCACCTCGTAGCGGCTTTGATAGCGATAGCCGTTTTTTACATAGGGGACGGAGTGGTCCTGTGGCGGGATGCGGTCGACAATCTCTTTTAATACCCGCTCCTGCAGTGGGTCCTGTGACGCCATCATCGCTTTACCGTAAGCATTCTCGGCGTGCAGATGTGCCAGAATCTCTGGGTTTTCACGCTCGTCATCGCGCAGCCAATAATAGTTATCGGTACGCGATTCACCGTGCAGGTTCATGACGTGGGGGATTTTCTTCGCTTGCGGCTGGTTCATTCTGGCTCCTTTCCCTGAAAGACAACATTCAGCAAGCGTGGCACTTATCACGCGGGAAGCCAAGCAGCAGCGCACAGTAAGTACAGTGAAGGGCCCCATGACCAGGCCCTCCGTTCAATTATGCGGCTTTCTCCGCCTGAATATCGCGCTGAATACCGTCGCGCACATCCTGTGGGATCTTCAGGGCATCGCCCAGTGCAGAGAGATAGCTGCGCTCCATAAAGTGATCCACATCGATAGCGGCGCAACTCAGGAAATAGAGCTCTAGCGCCTCTTCTTCGTTTTTCACATCTGCTGCCAGCCACTGTGGATCGAGCGGACGGTTCATCGCTTGCTGTATCAGCGTTTCCGCCTGTGAACCATAACCCGCCTGATGGATATTCTGCTCAATGGCGGCGCGTTCACGATCGTCAATATGACCATCGCTTTTGGCGGCGAATACTAACGCCGTCACCAGACGTTCAGCGCGCTGATCCACAGGCGTCTGCAATTGACCAAATCCCGGCTCATCCTGATGCGTTTCACGCACACGCTGTTTGTATTTATTCCACAGCACGGCACCCGCTGCCGCACCGCCGCCGACCAGCAAGGCTTTGCCGCCATATTTGGTCAACAGGCTTCGTGTAGACTTGCTGGCCACCAGCAATCCCGCTAACCCACCCAGCGCGCCGGGTGCCAGCATATCGCTCAAACCACCGGCTTTGCCGTCGCTGCCCTTCTTCGTCAGCACCGACTGGATTTGCTGCAACCAATTGCTCATCGTTTAACTCCTGTTTAAGTTTCCGCGTTCCATGCTGCCGTAGCGAGTGTCAGGTAACGTCAGAGCGGGAAAAGTATGGCAAACCTGATGAAGGCGAATGCGTGAGTACGCAAACGTTTTCGTATATACTGCGCGCGCATTTTGACTGCTAAGGTGAAATTATGACGACTCTCGGAACCGCGCTGCGCCCTGCCGCAACGCGTGTGATGCTGTTAGGTTCAGGCGAATTGGGCAAAGAAGTGGCGCTGGAGTGTCAGCGTCTGGGTGTGGAAGTGATTGCCGTGGATCGTTATGCCGATGCCCCTGCGATGCACGTTGCACACCGTAGCCATGTGATCAATATGCTGGACGGTGATGCGCTGGCTGCGTTAATCGCGCAGGAAAAGCCGCACTTTGTGGTGCCAGAAATTGAAGCTATTGCCACTGAAAAACTGCTGGAACTGGAAGCACAAGGCCAGAAAGTGGTGCCTACCGCGCGTGCTGCGCGCCTGACCATGAACCGCGAAGGTATTCGCCGTCTGGCGGCAGAAGAGCTGTCGTTACCGACTTCAACCTATCAGTTCGCTGACAGCAAAGAGAATTTCGTAGCGGCCGCCAATGAAATTGGCTTCCCGTGCATCGTTAAACCGGTGATGAGTTCATCGGGCAAAGGTCAGAGCTTCATCCGCGAAGCGAGCCAGTTGGATAAAGCCTGGGATTACGCACAGCAAGGCGGTCGTGCCGGTGCCGGTCGCGTGATCGTCGAAGGCGTGGTGAAATTTGATTTTGAAATCACCCTGCTGACCATCAGCGCAGTGGATGGCATCCATTTCTGCGCACCGATTGGCCATCGTCAGGAAGATGGCGATTACCGTGAATCCTGGCAGCCACAACAGATGACCGACCTGGCGCTGCAACGCGCTCAGGATATCGCCGCAAAAGTGGTGAAAGCATTAGGTGGATACGGTCTGTTTGGCGTTGAGCTGTTTGTCTGCGGTGATGAGGTGGTGTTTAGCGAAGTCTCGCCACGCCCACACGATACCGGCATGGTAACGCTGATTTCTCAGGATCTGTCCGAGTTTGCTCTGCATGTGCGTGCGTTCCTCGGCTTGCCAATCGGCGGCATTCGCCAGTATGGCCCGGCGGCTTCGGCGGTGATTCTGCCACAGCTGGACAGCAACAATGTGCAGTTCGTGAACATCGAAGCGGCATTGGGTGCCGGTCTGCAACTGCGCCTGTTCGGCAAGCCGGAAATTGCCGGTCAGCGTCGCCTCGGCGTAGCACTGGCAACCGGTGACAATACCGACGAGGCGATTGCGCGTGCCGTAGCAAGCGCCGCAGCCGTGAAAGTTGAGGGCTAATCCCCTCGGCTGCTATTCGTCTATTGAGACAGCGTAAAAGGGCGGCCAACAGGCCGCCCTTTCAGTTCCAATGTTGCGTGCTCGATTAAATCTGCAAATGCGTTATTTCGCGCCTTCAACGGCTTCGCGAGCCAGACGCGTAATGCGATCCCAATCCCCGCTTTCCAGCGCATCATTCGGCACCAACCACGAACCACCAATACAGAGCACGCTTTTCAGCGCCAGGTAGTCACGATAGTTGGCGGGTGAAATACCGCCGGTTGGGCAGAAACGCACCTGCGGGAACGGACCACCAATCGCTGACAGCGCTTTAACACCCCCATTCGCCTCAGCCGGGAAGAACTTAAACTCACGCAGGCCATAATCCATACCCAGCATCAGTTCAGAAACGGTACTGATGCCCGGAATCAGTGGCACCGGACCTTCAACTGCGGCTTTCAGCAACGGCTCGGTCAAACCTGGGCTGATCACGAACTGCGCACCGGCGTCAGTCACCTCTTTCAGCTGCTGGGTGTTGATCACTGTGCCCGCGCCGACAATCGCTTCTGGCACTTCTTTGATCATCGCACGCAGCGCATCCATCGCGACCGGCGTACGCAGCGTCACTTCCAGTACGCGCACACCACCAGCCACCAGCGCTTTGGCCATCGGCACGGCGTGTTCCAATTTATTCACCACGATCACCGGCACAACCGGGCCCGTCGTCATGATCTGTTCAGCAGTGGTTTTCCAGTTCTTCATCACGTTTCCTTAGTTGCATCAGCCCGACTCACATCCGGCTGTCAATGTTTGGGCTCTACCATACAAGATTGGCTGGAGCGGCGTCTATCGGATATCAAAATTTTTTGAAACTCTGGTTCAGTTTTAAGAAAAATGAATTTCCTATCGAGCAGGTTTTATTCCTGCAGCGTTATTCCCTGATGCCCGACACACTTCTTCATCCGAAAAAACCAGATATCAATGACAACAGGATAAGTAGCAGGATTATCGCGGAAGCCAATGCCATGCCCAGCAAAATCGCATGGAATGCGAGCGTAGCGCAGCCAAAAATCAACGCGCCCCTCACACTCCATTTGTTCTCTTTACGCATCCCGCCAACAAAGGCCAGGAGTAAGGCCGCCGTAGCGAAGCTAAGCACAACAGTAGTCAGTATTTGATCGATGTTTATTTTTCTTGCGGATTCACCTGAGGAAGGAGCTTTACCTTTCAATCCGTCGATAACACCTTTTTTAATCTCGCTGACGTGTCTGGCGACGACACTTTCGAGCGAAGGCGATGCCGAGTAAGGCCCAGTTGAGAAATGAATAAGGCTGATAATCAGTGCTAACGCGCCAAAAATCATACCGGCTGAGCTCCATGCGTTCTTCACTAACGTATTCACACAATGATCCTTTGTTTGAACAACCTGCTGCGTGCAGCAAATACTGTTACACCCTCTCTGGCCCGTCAACGCTTACATTTTCTGGAAATAAAAAAACGCTTTCGATGAACATCATCGAAAGCGTTTGTCGGTTGTATCTCATGCCTAACCAGTCGCTAAATCACTGGCTGTGCCATCACAAATTATTCAAACTCATTCCACGAACGGCCATCACGCGTAATCATCGCGACGGAAGCCACCGGGCCCCAGGTGCCGGCCTGGTATGGCTTAGGCGCTTCAGCATCGGCGTTCCAGGCATCAATGATGGAATCCACCCAGCCCCACGCCGCTTCCACTTCGTCACGGCGTACAAACAGCGCCTGAATACCGCGCATGGTTTCCAGCAGCAGACGCTCATAGGCATCCGCCAGATGCGACTGGTTGAAGGTCTCGGAGTAGCTCAGATCCAGCTTGGTGGTCTGCAGTTTGTGCTTGTGATCCAGACCCGGCACTTTGTTCAGGATCTCGATATCCACACCTTCATCTGGCTGCAGACGAATAGTCAGCTTGTTCTGCGGCAGTTCAGCGTAGGAGTCTTTGAACAGGTTCATCTCTGGGTTCTTGAAGTACACCACAACCTCAGAGCATTTGGTCGGCAAGCGCTTACCGGTACGCAGGTAGAACGGCACGCCCGCCCAGCGCCAGTTGTCGATATCAACACGGATCGCCACGAAGCTCTCGGTAGCGCTCTGCTTGTTCGCGCCCTCTTCTTCCAGGTAGCCTGGCACTTTTTTGCCCTGCACGAAGCCGGCGGTGTACTGGCCACGCACGGTTTTTTCACGCACGTTAGTTTGGTCGATACGACGCAGCGAACGCAGCACCTTCACTTTCTCATCACGGATGGCATCCGCACTGAGATCGGATGGCGGTGACATGGCGATCATGGTGAGAATCTGCAACAGGTGGTTCTGGATCATGTCGCGCATCTGGCCAGCTTTATCGAAGTAACCCCAACGGCCTTCGATACCCACCTCTTCCGCCACGGTAATCTGCACGTGATCGATGGTGCGGTTATCCCAGTTATTGACGAAGATGGAGTTGGCGAAGCGCAGTGCCAGCAGGTTCAGTACCGTCTCTTTACCGAGATAGTGGTCAATACGGAACACCTGACTCTCTTCGAAGTACTTACCAACGCTGTCATTGATCTCTTGCGAGGTCTCGAGCGAGGTGCCGAGCGGCTTCTCCATCACCACGCGCGCCGGTTTAGCATTCAGCTTGGCGGCGCCCAGACCGTCGCAAATGGCGCCAAAGGTGCTCGGCGGCATGGCGAAGTAGTTGATGGTGACACGATCTTTCTGGTCAAGCATCTTGCCCAGTTTGGTGAAATGCGAGGTGTCGTTAACGTCGAGGTTGCAGAAATCGAGACGGCTGCTGAGTTTATCCCACAGCGCTTCGTCGATTTTCTCCTTCATGAAGGTTTCCAGCGCTTCACGGACCACTTTGGTGTACGCGTCTTTGTCCCACTCCGCGCGCCCCACGCCGATGATGCGTGTGGTGTCGTGAATCTGACCGGCTTTCTCCAGCTGATACAGTGAAGGCAACAGTTTCCGGCGAGCAAGATCGCCTTTGGCACCGAAAATAACCAGATCGCATGCCTGGGCTGTTTGTGTTACCGCCATTTTCCTCTCCTCGTTGCAGGATATACCCGGTTTGAGCGTCCTCATCATCCCAGGTCCTTATTGTAATTTTCTTACAGCACAATGTACTTTTTTCCCCGCATCGGAACAACCCAGACGCGGTGTGGCATTAGCCATTACTTTGAACATGATGGCGAACAAAGGTGTGTTGTGGTGTGCGCTTTTGCCGCTTTTTCTGTTTCGATGTTTGTCGGGATAAAACCCGGCAACGATCAAAGTATGACAAAAAAAACACGCTTACATTTGTCCGCTGCTGCGTGCGAGGGTGTATTACACGGTATATTGTTGTGAATTGGCAGCGTTTTATCATGTGATGAACGCGACGAAAGTGATTGAGACGCATCGGGTTAACGACATGCTGGAACATATTCAGGCGAAACTTCACGCGCTGAGCAAATCAGAACGGAAAGTGGCAGAACAGATTCTTGCCGCTCCGCAGCAGGCAATGCACTCCAGCATCGCCACCCTGGCCCGTGCCGCCGATGTCAGCGAACCGACCGTTAATCGCTTTTGTCATCGTATGGGCACGCGCGGCTTCCCCGACTTCAAGTTACGGCTGGCGCAGAGTCTGGCGAAAGGACCGAACTGGGTCAGTCGCGATGTGGAAGAAAATGACTGCGTTGAAAGTTACAGCCACAAGATTTTTGATTCCGCCCTCGCCGGCTTAAGCCATGTGCGCCAACAGTTGGATCTACAGGTCATTGATCAAGCCGTTTTGGCTATGACTCAGGCCCGAAAAATCGCCTTCTTTGGTCTTGGCGCCTCAGCGGTTGTGGCGCACGACGCGACCAATAAATTCCTGCGCTTTAATCTGCCGGTCATCTGGTCAGAGGATATTGTGATCCAGCGCATGAGTTGCATAAATAGTGGGCCAAATGACGTTTTTGTTCTCATATCACATACTGGTCGAACCAAAAATATGATAGAACTGGCTCGCCTGGCGCGTGTAAACGCTTCCACAGTACTGGCTATCACCTCTCCGGGTTCACCCCTTGCGGCAGAAGCAACCCTCGCACTGACGCTCGATGTACCTGAAGATACGGATATCTACCTGCCGATGGTTTCCCGCCTTGCGCAATTAACCGTGGTTGATGTTTTGGCGACAGGTTTTACCCTTGAGCGTGGCGCGGCTTTCCGCGAAAATCTGAAACGGGTGAAAGAAGCGCTCAAAGATTCGCGCCTGGAAAAGCGGGTGCAGTAAAATAATTAACATCACATTCACAATGTGAGTCGAATCACAGCCCATCGATCATATAGAATATGCGATTACACCGTGTCCCCTTGAGAGTGACACGAACCTTTGTCAACGGAGTCCTTCATGTCAAGACGTCTCAGAAGAACCAAGATCGTAACTACCCTCGGCCCAGCCACCGATCGCGACAATAACCTCGAAAAAATCATCGCGGCGGGCGCGAACGTGGTGCGACTCAATTTCTCCCACGGCACCCCGGAAGACCACCAGATGCGCGCCAACAAGGTGCGTGAGATTGCCGCTAAGCTTGGCCGTCACGTGGCGATTCTGGGCGACCTGCAAGGTCCAAAAATTCGTGTTTCCACCTTCAAAGAAGGCAAAGTCTTCCTGAATGTCGGCGATCGCTTCCTGCTGGATGCGGATATGGGCAAAGGCGAAGGCGATAAAGAGAAAGTCGGTATCGACTACAAAGGCCTGCCAGAAGACGTGGTGCCTGGCGACATCCTGCTGCTGGATGATGGTCGCGTGCAGTTGAAGGTGCTGGAAGTTCAGGGTGTGAAAGTCTTCACCGAAGTCACTGTCGGCGGCCCGCTTTCCAACAATAAAGGCATCAATAAACTCGGTGGCGGTCTGTCTGCAGAAGCGCTGACGGAGAAAGATAAAGTCGATATCATTACCGCCGCGAAAATCGGCGTGGATTATCTTGCCGTGTCCTTCCCACGTAATGGGGAAGACATGAACTACGCTCGCCGCCTGGCACGCGATGCAGGTTGTGATGCCAAACTGGTGGCCAAAGTCGAACGTGCTGAAGCCGTTGCGTCACAAGAAGCGATGGATGATATCATCCTCGCTTCTGACGTAGTGATGGTGGCGCGTGGCGACCTCGGCGTTGAGATTGGTGATCCAGAACTGGTGGGTATCCAGAAGGCGCTGATTCGTCGTGCGCGTCAGCTGAACCGTACCATCATCACCGCCACGCAGATGATGGAGTCGATGATCACCAACCCGATGCCAACCCGCGCTGAAGTGATGGACGTGGCGAACGCCGTGCTGGATGGTACCGATGCTGTGATGTTGTCAGCTGAAACGGCTGCTGGCCAGTATCCAGCGGAAACCGTGTCTGCGATGGCGAAAGTGTGCCTCGGTGCGGAAAAAATCCCAAGCGTCAACGTGTCTAAGCACCGTCTTGAAGTGCAGTTCGACAACGTGGAAGAAGCGATTGCGATGTCCGCGATGTATGCAGCCAACCACCTGCAGGGTGTTTCTGCCATCATCACCATGACCGAATCGGGCCGTACCGCGCTGATGACCTCACGTATCACTTCTGGCCTGCCGATCTTCGCCATGTCACGTCACGAACGTACATTGAACCTGACTGCGCTGTATCGCGGCGTGACGCCAGTTTATTTCGACAGCAACAATGATGGTGTAGCCGCCGCGCATGATGCAGTGAACCTGCTCCGCGACAAAGGTTTCCTCGTCTCGGGCGACCTGGTGATTGTCACCCAGGGCGACGTGATGGCAACCACCGGCACCACCAACACCAGCCGTGTTCTGCGCGTAGACTAAACGCGCACGCTCCACCAACAGCGGCTGTAACAACATGGATAAACGCGACTGCCTGGCAGTCGCGTTTTTATTTTTTCTGACAAGGAGGCCAGATGGCCCGCTATCAACCGATTACCCAACTCACCGGACGGGTGCTGCTGTTCCCGCTCGCGCTGGTGTTGTTTGAGTTCGCGACTTACATCGCCCATGACATGATTCAGCCCGGCATGCTGTTGGTCACTTCTGAATTCAACGTCGGCCCGGAATGGGTGTCGACTTCTCTTACGGCTTATCTGATGGGCGGCGTGGTGCTGCAGTGGCTGCTCGGCCCGCTCTCGGACAAATATGGTCGCCGTCCAGTCCTGCTGTTCGGCATTCTGTTCTTTGCTGCGGCCTGCATTCTGACCACCTGGATCACGAACATCGAACAGTTTGTCACCCTACGCTTTATCCAGGGCATCAGCCTGTGCTTTATCGGTGCAGTCAGTTATGCCGCAGTGCAGGAAGCGTTTGATGAGGCTTTAGCGGTGCGCATGATGGCGTTAATGGCTAACGTGGCCCTCTTAGCCCCGCTGGCCGGTCCGCTGGCGGGTGCCGCCTGGTTGACCGTGGGTGAATGGCGTAGCATGTTCTGGCTGTTTGCGATTTGTAGCGTGGTGGCTTTTGTGGTGCTGTGGCGCATCATGCCGGAAACCGCTGGCGATCGCAGTCACTCCATTGCCCTGCCCAATCTGGCGCGCGCCTATGGCCGTCTGGCACGCGATCGTCAGGTGATGTATGGATCTTTCGCTATTGGCCTGGTGTTTATTCCGATTCTGACCTGGGTTGCCCTGTCGCCCGTGATTCTGATGCACGACGAGGGCTTATCGCGCATGGGGTATGCGCTGCTGCAACTGCCGGTGTTCCTCGCCATGATCGCTGGCAACCTGACGCTGGGCAAACTGGCGGGTCGCGTTCCCATCGAGCAGCCAGTCAAATTCGCCGCCTGGCCGATTTTGATAGGCTTGAGCATCTCGTTGCTGGCAAACCTGCTCGACATCCATACCTACCTGCTGCTGACCGCAGGATTGAGCCTGTATGCCTTTGGTGCGGGCATGGTCAACGCCGGTCTGTATCGTCTGACGCTGTATTCCAGCAGCGAAGGTAAAGGCAGCGTGGCAGCCATGCTGGGTATGATCAGTATTCTGACGCTGGCTATCGGGATTGAACTGGCGAAAGCCGGCTACTTCAGTGGCGGTACGCCATGGTTCAGCGGCATCAATTTTGCGGCGGGTGTGCTGTGGTTTGGCCTGGTCACGCTGTTCCTGCGTGAACGTATCCGACGCAGCCACGTTGAATCGGTAGAATAATCAAAGGGGCCAATCGGCCCCTTCGTTATTTCTTGCGAGGATAAAGCTCCTTGCGCGCATAAGGTTCAATATCCCCTTCTTTGCGCGTTTTCAGCAGCTTTAAAATCCAGGTGTATTGCTCTGGATGCGGCCGCACAAATATCTCAACTTCCTCATTCATTCGCCGCGCCAGGGTGTTATCGTCGGCATCCAGCAAATCGTCCATCGGTGGTCGCACATAGATTTCCAGACGATGTGTCTCGCTGTTGTACACCGGAAACAGTGGCACCACGCGCGCTCGACACACTTTCATCAAACGGCCGACCGCGGGCAGTGTTGCTTTATAGGTGGCAAAGAAATCCACGAACTCACTGTGCTCCGGGCCGTGATCCTGGTCCGGCAGATAGTAACCGTAATAGCCCTGACGCACCGAGGCGATAAATGGCTTAATGCCGTCATTACGTGCATGCATGCGGCCACCAAAGCGACGGCGTACGGTGTTCCACACATAATCCAGCAGCGGATCGCTCTGATTATGGAACATGGCCGCCATCATCTGGCCCTCTGACGCCAGCAGCATCGCCGGGATATCCACGGCCCAACCGTGCGGCACCAGAAAAATCACGTTCTCTTTGTTGGCCTGCAAGGCTTCGATAATTTCACGGCCGTGCCAGTCAACGCGTTGGCGCACACGAGCCGGATCGCGCATCCCCAACTCAGCCATCATCACCATCGCCTGTGGCGCGGTGGCAAACATACGATCAGCAATCTCTTCGCGCTGTGCTTCGCTTAACTCCGGCAGGCAATAATAGAGATTGATCAACGCACGACGACGCGCACTTTTTGCCAGCTTACCGGCAAATCGCCCCAATCCACCCAAAATCGGGTCGCGCACTTTGGCTGGCAGCATTGCCATGCCCGCCAGCGCACCAATCGCCAGCCAGTTGCCCCAGTATTTCGGTTTTAAAAAAGAACGTTGAAAAACGGGAATAAATTCACTGTTATTTTTCTTTCGGGTTTCCATGCACTCGCCTCTGACAATGACGGGACAATGATAGTGACGGTGGTTAATTTTGCAATCATCATGCGTCAGATAGCAAAAAACCGACGAATAATTCGTCGGTTTTTTCAATATTGGCTACAGAAATGGGTTATTTCAGTGCCAGCTGTGGCAGATAACTCTTCACGTCCGCCAAATAGTTGCTGCGGTCTTTACCCGTCAGCCCTTCCATACGCGGCAGTTTTGCCGTGAGTGGATTGACGGCCTGATTGTTGATCCACACTTCGTAATGCAGATGTGGCCCCGTAGAACGCCCGGTGTTGCCTGACAGTGCAATACGGTCACCGCGCTTCACTTTCTGTCCTGGTTTCACCAGCGCCTTACTCAGGTGCATATAGCGGGTCATATACTGACGACCGTGACGAATGGCCACGTAGTTACCCGCCGCCCCGCCATTTTTGACCATCACCACTTCACCATCACCCACGGCCAATACCGGTGTACCGATCGGCAGCGCGAAATCGACACCCTTATGCGGTGCGATGCGGCCCGTTACCGGGTTAAGACGGCGCGGATTAAAGTTGGAGGAAACGCGATATTGTTTCACCGTCGGGAAGCGCATAAAACCACGGGCAAGGCCTGAGCCGTTGCGATCGTAGAATTTGCCATCTTCAGCGCGGAACGCGTAGTAATCTTTGCCACCGGTACGCAGCCGCACGCCGAGCAGCTGGCTCTGCGCACTTTTGCCATCCAGCATCTCGCGAGACATCAGCACGCTGAAATCATCCCCGGCGCGCAGTTTGCGGAAATCCATCTGCCACTGCATGGCTTTAATGACGTTGCTGGTTTCAGCACTGGTCAAGCCTGCACGCTGGGCGCTGGCGCCAAAGCTGCCACGCACTTCACCTTTCAGTACACTATTCTGCCACTCACCCTTTTGCATCTCCTGCTGCATCTTAAAGCTGCCATTCGGCTGACGCTCGTAAGTGCGGGTTTCGCGGCGATCCACTTCCCAGGTAAAGTTTTGCAGTTGACCATCCGCATCCAGCGTCCAGCTGAGTTGCTGGCCGACGCGCAGGTTACGGAAGTCTTTATCGCTACTGACTAACGCATTGATATCACTGAGATCAATACCGTACTGATTCAGTGCGCTGCTCAGGGTATCGCCAGAGGAAACGGTGTAATCGTGTTGATTCGGGTTGTCCTGCACATCTTTATCGATGTCATCGGCCGGAATCTCTTCTTCCGGTTCAACCGTGGTCTGATCGATCGGCTCACTGGCTTCGGGTAACAGCGTGCGCAGTTCGTTTTTGTCCAGCGTGATGTCTTTCACGATGGGGGCAACATCATGGGGATGGTAAACGTAAGGCCGCCAAACAGCGACGGCCAACGTGATAACAGTTAATGAACCCAGCATAACGCGGTGGGGACGCGGCAAATTATTAAATGCGAGGGCGACAGAGCGGGCTATCTGCTGCACTTTTACTTATTCCTCTATGCTCCATTCAGGCAGCTCGCATACTGGCTCGACAACTGTGAGAGGAATTTCACATAGCTGTCTTTGGTTAAGCTGATTCCCATGCCCAGCGGATCAAGTGTGCCTTTGCGCACGTTGGTTCCGCGAGACACGGCATCGATGACGGCCGGCCTGAATTGTGGTTCAGCAAAAACGCATACGGCTTTCTGCTCAACCAACTGTGTTCGTATTTGATGTAAACGCTGGGCGCCCGGTTGGATCTCAGGGTTGACGGTGAAATGTCCAGCAGGGGACAAACCGTAGTGTTTTTCAAAGTAGCTGTACGCATCGTGAAAAACGAAATAACCCTTACTCTTAACGGGGGCAAGCTGCGCGCCAATATGCTTATCCGCATCTGCTAATTCTGCTTCAAACTGCTGCAGGTTCGCGTCAAGTTTGGCTCTGCTTTGCGGCATAAGTTCCAATAATTTTCCGTGGATTGCAACCGCAGATTGTCGCGCAATCTCAGGTGACATCCACAGGTGCATATTAAACTCACCATGGTGGTGGTGTGTATGAGACGGCTCCTGGTCTTCAGACTTATCTGAGTCATGGTCATGATCGTGACCGTGCTCATGTTCGTCCTCGTCTTCACCACCACGAATCAGCAGCGGTTTCACCCCTGGCATCGCCGCTATTTCGAGATTTTTAGCCTCAGGCAACTCTGCCGCAGACTTGGTCAGAAACGCCTCCATTTCTGGTCCAACCCATACCACTAAGTCCGCGTTTTTAATACGTTTTACATCAGAAGGACGTAAAGCATAATCATGCTCTGAAGCGCCATCTGGCAACAGCACTTCCACTGGCGTCACGCCATCGGCAATGGCCGCTGCGATAAATCCGATCGGTTTGATTGAAGCCACTACGGCTGAGTGCGCGGGCATCGCGCAGGCGGCGGCGAGTGCCGCAGCAGGAAGAGTGAAAGCGAAGCGCTGCTTAATGTGTAACATAATGCGTCATTCCATCGTGACCTGTTGATGGAATGTGATATTATAACATTCGAAATTCAATGCAACCCGTAAATAATATGTCGTCACTTGTTACACTTGAAAACATCTCCGTGAAGTTTTCCCAGCGCCCTGTGCTAGCAGGTATCAGCCTGACACTGGAGCCGGGGAAAATACTGACGCTGCTTGGGCCGAACGGCGCGGGCAAATCGACGCTGGTCCGGACGGTGCTCGGCCTTCTTACGCCAACAAGCGGTAGCGTCAAACGCACCCCCGGTTTACGCATCGGCTACGTGCCACAGAAATTGCACATTGACCCGACGTTGCCGATCACCGTTGAGCGGTTTATGCGTCTGACGCGTGGCAGCAAGCGTGATGCTATTCTCCCGGCTTTGAAACGCGTGCAGGCCGGACATCTGCTCAATGCGCCTCTGCAAAAACTTTCGGGTGGTGAAACCCAGCGTGTGCTGCTGGCGCGTGCCCTGCTCAATCAACCCCAGTTACTGGTGTTAGATGAACCTACGCAAGGCGTTGACGTGAATGGGCAAGTGGCGCTCTACGATTTAATCGATCAGCTTCGCCAGGAACTCAACTGTGGCGTGCTGATGGTTTCGCACGATCTGCATTTGGTGATGGCAAAAACTGACGAAGTGCTGTGTCTCAACCACCACATCTGCTGTTCCGGCACGCCAGAAGCGGTGTCTCAGCATCCAGAATTTATCGCCATGTTCGGCCCACGTGGCGCGCAGCAACTGGCAATCTATCGCCATCATCACAATCACCGTCACGATTTACAGGGACGAATTGTGCTGCGTAAAGGAAATGGTCCGTCATGATTGAACTGTTATTACCCGGCTGGCTCGGTGGCGTGCTGCTGGCGCTGGCGGCGGGTCCGCTTGGCTCGTTTGTGGTCTGGCGTCGCATGTCTTATTTCGGCGATACCCTTGCGCACGCTTCGCTGCTCGGCGTGGCCTTTGGCCTGCTGCTCAATGTGAATCCCTATTACGCGGTGATTCTGGTGACCGTATTTCTGGCTCTGGGCTTAGTGTGGCTGGAGCGTCGTCCGCATCTGGCCATTGATACGTTACTCGGCATTATGGCGCACAGCGCGCTGTCGCTGGGTTTGGTGGTGGTCAGCCTGATGCAGGGTGTACGCGTCGATTTAATGGCGTATCTGTTTGGCGATTTGCTGGCAGTAACACCGGATGATTTGTGGATGATGGGCGCTGGCGTGGCCATTGTACTGGCGGTGATGGCATGGCAGTGGCGCTCACTGCTGTCGATGACCATCAGCCCGGAGTTGGCTCAAGTGGATGGCGTCAACATTCAACGCACGCGCCTGATGCTGATGCTCGTCACCGCCTTGACCATTGGTGTGGCAATGAAGTTTGTCGGTGCACTGATTATCACCTCACTGCTGATTATTCCCGCCGCCACAGCGCGTCGTTTTTCCCGTTCACCAGAACAGATGGCCGGGTTTGCGGTGATAATTGGCATTCTGGCGGTCACTGGCGGACTAACGTTCTCCGCCACTTACGACACGCCCGCTGGCCCTTCCGTGGTACTCTGCGCCGCTGTGCTGTTCATCATCAGCATGGCGAAAAAGCCGGCATCGTAATAAAGGGGCCATTAATGGCCCCTAAGCGAATGTCCGATCGTGAAATCGCGCCGCCGCACGAGAGCCGGCTTTACTCTTCGCGGCTGATGCCGAAATGCTTATAGGCATGCTGCGTGGCCAGACGGCCGCGAGGCGTGCGTTGAATGAATCCTTGTTGAATCAGGAAGGGTTCAATCACATCTTCAATGGTTTCCCGTTCTTCACCAATCGCCGCCGCCAGGTTATCCAGCCCCACCGGACCACCCGAGAACTTGTCGATGATCGCCAGCAACAGCTTGCGGTCCATGTAATCGAAACCCTGATTATCGACGTTGAGCATATCGAGTGCGCTGGCAGAGACTTCCCCACTCATCACACCGTTGGCACGAACTTCGGCGTAATCGCGTACACGACGCAATAAACGGTTGGCGATTCGCGGTGTACCTCGGGCACGGCGCGCCACTTCTAACGCGCCCTCTTCACTCAACGCCAATCCTAAGCACGCTGCACTGCGGCTGACGATGTGTTGCAGGTCCGGTACGTTGTAAAACTCAAGACGTTGCACGATGCCAAAGCGATCGCGCAGCGGTGATGTCAGCGAGCCCGCGCGCGTGGTGGCGCCAATCAGGGTAAAGGGGGGCAAATCGAGTTTAATTGAGCGCGCCGCTGGGCCTTCGCCAATCATAATATCCAGCTGATAGTCTTCCATCGCCGGATAGAGCACCTCTTCCACCACCGGTGATAAGCGGTGGATCTCATCGATAAACAGCACGTCATGAGGTTCGAGGTTGGTCAGCATCGCAGCCAGATCGCCCGCCTTTTCCAGCACCGGACCGGAGGTGGTACGTAAGTTCACGCCCATCTCATTCGCCACAATGTTAGCCAGCGTGGTTTTACCTAATCCCGGCGGGCCGAAAATCAGCAGATGGTCCAGCGCATCGCTACGTAGTTGCGCTGCTTTGATGAAGATCTCCATCTGCTCGCGCACCTGCGGTTGCCCCACGTATTCCGCCAGGAGCTTAGGGCGAATGGCACGGTCGAGGCTCTCTTCTTCATTTATAGAGCCGCCCGAGACCAGGCGATCGGCTTCAATCATGCATTACCTCAAATAGCTGCGCGCAGAGCTTCACGGATCAGCGTTTCGCAATCCGCATCAGGTTTGCCGACTTTACTGATCATGCGGCTGGCTTCTTGCGGTTTATAGCCAAGCGCCACCAGTGCAGCCACCGCTTCGGCCTCAGCGTCATTCGCTGCTGGCGCTTCAGACGGCGTGGTCAATGTGAAGGTCGAGTCACTGCCAAACAGATCGCCGTGCATGCCTTTAAAGCGGTCTTTCATCTCCACCACCAGACGCTCGGCAGTTTTCTTGCCGACGCCAGGCAACTTGATCAATGACGCGATCTCTTCACGCTCAACGGCGGTCACAAACTGTTGTGCTGACATGCCAGAAAGGATCGCCAGTGCCAGCTTTGGCCCCACGCCATTCACTTTTACCAGTTCACGGAACAGCGCACGCTCTTGTTTGTTATTGAAGCCGAACAGCAGCTGCGCATCTTCACGCACCACAAACTGGGTGAAGATAATCGCTTCCTGATTGATCTCCGGCAGCTCGTAGAAGCAGGTCATTGGCATGTGCACTTCATAACCCACACCGTGCGCCTCAATTAACACCAGCGGCGGCTGTTTTTCCAGAATATTGCCTCGTAAGCGACCAATCACCTGAGCAGTTCCTTATGTAATCCTAAAAATACCTGATTGATTTCCTCTGACATTAAAGCGGCAAGCGAGCGCATCACGATGAACGCACTGAGGTCAGTGATTCAGGTGAACAAGGGCAGCCCGCGCATCAGACAGTGGAAATATGACGGGTATTTATATCATAAAAAAGGCTGGATCAATATCCAGCCTTCAATGTTTGGGTTTTCGTCAGCCGGACCGCAATCGCCCACGCGTCATCACCAGCTTAGCGTCACTCAGTCGCACCGTGTTCTGGCTCAAATGACAGTGGGTAATGGCGATGGCCAGCGCATCGGCGGCATCGGCTTGCGGGTTAGCAGGTAGTTTCAGCAAGGTGCGCACCATGTGCTGAACCTGACTTTTTTCTGCCCCACCGGTGCCGGTTACCGTTTGTTTGACCTGACGCGCTGCATATTCGAACACCGGCAAATCGAGATTCACCGCCGCCACAATCGCTGCGCCACGCGCCTGGCCCAGCTTTAGCGCTGAGTCTGCATTCTTCGCCATAAATACCTGCTCGATAGCAAAATAGTCTGGCGAGAATTGGGTGATGATTTCCGTCACCCCGGCGTAAATCAATTTGAGGCGAGAAGGTAGATCGGTAACGTTGGTGCGGATACAGCCGCTGCCCAGATAGCTGAGCTGGCGGCCAACCTGACGAATCACACCGTAACCGGTGACGCGCGAGCCGGGGTCAATCCCGAGAATGATCGCCACTACGCGCCTCCGGCTGTTCGGTTAATGGAAAACGCCATTACAGCGTTTCCGCGATCTCATCAGAAATTTCACCATTGTGATAAACTTCCTGCACATCGTCGCAATCTTCCAGCATGTCGATCAGACGCAGCAGTTTCGGTGCTGTTTCCGCATCCATTTCCGCTTTGGTGGAAGGGATCATTGAGACTTCAGCGGTATCCGCTTTCAGGCCACCGGCTTCCAGCGCATCACGCACTGCACCCAGTTCTTCCCACGCGGTAAACACATCAATCGCACCGTCGTCGTAGCTCACCACGTCTTCCGCACCGGCTTCCAGCGCCGCTTCCATGACCGCATCTTCATCCTGGCCTGGCGCAAAGGAGATCACACCCTTTTTGCTGAACAGGTAAGAAACAGAACCGTCGGTACCGAGGTTGCCACCGGTTTTGGTAAAGGCGTGACGCACTTCGCCCACGGTACGGTTACGGTTGTCACTCAGACACTCGATCATCACCGCTGAGCCGCCAGGACCGTAACCTTCATAGATGATGGTTTCCATGTTGGAATCATCTTCGCCGCCGACGCCGCGTGCAATCGCACGGTTCATGGTGTCACGGGTCATGTTATTGGACAGGGCTTTGTCCATTGCTGCTCGCAGACGCGGGTTCGATCCGGCATCGCCGCCGCCCAGTTTCGCTGCGGTCACCAGCTCACGAATGATTTTGGTGAAGATTTTACCGCGCTTAGCGTCCTGCGCCGCCTTGCGGTGCTTGGTATTCGCCCATTTACTATGTCCAGCCATCTTTACTGTTTCTCCGATCTTTAACAGGGTGCAGGCTATCTCACTTGCAATCTTGTCCCCCGGCAGTGCTCGCAATCCTCACGTACAAAAGTACGCTCCGGTTGCTGTGCGCTGGCGGTGAACAACCTTGCTGCGCCGATAACGCCTGACTGTTCATTATTGGGCAACCTGTAACTGACACTTTGTGCCGATTACGCCCATCTGTTCAATTTTAGCGGTGCAAGATGAATGCCTGGCACCGGATTTAAGTACGAAGGGAATACGCTTCGTCGAATTCGTGGAATCTACCTTAATCGTCGCCGGAAAAACGCGCGGCGGCGGGCATTCAGGTAAATTCTTCGATTGCCTGGCGGTTACTCCAGGACTTGGTCAGGGCTGCGGCTGCGGCAGGATCGAGCCAGCGCGCGGCGAGATGCTCCGTAAGAAGGAGATCGCGCTCTTGCGGAAGTGCCAGCCGGAACCAGTGCTCACGGTTGTGCGTGATACCAGGCGCGTAGCGATGGCGATAGTGCGGGAAGATTTCAAACTCAATGTGTTTGTGGCAATCATCCAGCACCAGCTGTTCGCCCGCGACATCGATACCCAGCTCTTCCGACACTTCACGTTCTGCCGCCTGGCGCGGGCTTTCACCCGCTTCCAGGCTGCCCGTCACGGATTGCCAGAAACTTTCATCATCCTGTCGCTGCAGCATTAACACCCGGCCAGTATCTCGCGCAAAAATCACCACCAGCACTGAAACCGGATGTTTATAGCCCATTACTTGTTCTCTGACTTTTCTTTCTTCGGAGCCACAAGAATGCCGAGGTCCAACAGCGCTGCCGGGTTGGCTTCGCTTGGCGCTTCGGTCATCAGGCACGCCGCTGCAGTGGTTTTCGGGAACGCGATAACATCACGGATGTTGTCGGTGCCGGTCAGCAGCATGGTCAGACGGTCCAGACCAAAGGCCAGGCCTGCATGCGGTGGTGTGCCGTATTTCAGTGCATCCAGCAGGAAGCCAAACTTCTCGCGCTGCTCTTCTTCGGTAATACCGAGAATGCTGAACACGGTCTGCTGCATTTTGCCGTTGTGGATACGCACGGAACCGCCGCCCACTTCGTAGCCATTGATCACCATATCGTAAGCGTTCGCCACGGCCTGCGTCGGGTCGACCGCCAGCTGTTCAGCCGTCAGTTCTTTCGGCGAGGTGAACGGGTGGTGCATCGCAGCCAGACCGCCCTCTTCATCCGCTTCAAACATTGGGAAGTCGATGACCCATAGCGGTGCCCACATGCTTTCGTCAGTGATCTTCAGGTCGCGGCCCACTTTCAGACGCAGTGCACCCAGAGCATCTGTGACAATTTTGGCACGGTCAGCGCCGAAGAAGATCAGATCGCCATCTTGCGCAGTGGTGCGGTTCAGAATCGCTTCCACGATTTCTGGCGTCAGGAACTTCGCGACCGGGCTCTGTACACCCTCGAAGCCTTTTGCTCGCTCGTTGATCTTCATCCACGCCAAACCTTTGGCGCCATAAATCTCAACAAACTTGGTGTACTCATCAATCTGCTTACGCGTCAGCGCTGCGCCACCCGGCACACGCAACGCGGCAACACGACCTTTCGGATCGTTAGCCGGGCCAGCGAACACCTGGAATTCCACGCTTTTCAGCAGGTCAGCCACGTCCACCAGCTCCATTGGGTTACGCAGATCGGGTTTGTCAGAACCGTAACGGTTCATGGCTTCGGCAAAGGTCATTTGCGGGAAGTCACCGAGATCCACGCCTTTCACGTCGATCCACAGCTCACGAATCAGACGCTCCATCTTTTCACGCACCTGCTCGGCGGTCATGAAAGAGGTTTCCACGTCGATCTGGGTGAATTCTGGCTGACGGTCAGCACGCAAGTCTTCATCACGGAAGCATTTAACGATCTGATAGTAGCGGTCGAAACCGGACATCATCAGCAGCTGTTTGAACAGCTGTGGGGACTGCGGCAGCGCATAGAATTTGCCTTTATGCACGCGGCTTGGCACCAGATAGTCACGCGCACCTTCTGGCGTGGCTTTGGTCAGCATTGGGGTTTCGATATCGAGGAAGCCCTCGTTATCCATAAAGCGACGCACGAAGCTGGTGATTTTCGCACGGGTTTTCAGACGCTGCGCCATTTCCGGACGACGCAGGTCCAGATAGCGATAGGTCAGACGCGCTTCTTCGCTGTTGGTCTGGTTAGAGTCCAGCGGCAGCGGTTCAGCGCGGTTGATGATGTTCAGCGCATGAGCAAACACTTCGACATCGCCAGTGGCCATATCGCTGTTGCGGTTTTTCTCTTCACGCGCACGCACGGTGCCGGTGATCTGGATACAGAATTCGTTACGCAGCTCAGAGGCCAGCTGGAAAGCGTCCTGATGATCGGCGTCGAAGAATACCTGAGCGATACCTTCACGGTCGCGCATATCGATAAAAATCAGGCTGCCCAGATCGCGACGGCGGTTAACCCAACCGCAGAGAGTGACTTGCTGACCCACGTGAGACAGATTGAGCTGTCCGCAATATTCTGTACGCATAACGTATCCTTTTAACTTCGCCGCTGCTGCCAGACAGCATCAGGCCGCGTAACCTTATGAGATGCTGTCGCAAAAAAGGCGGCTATTATAATGGAAAAACCCAGGCAGGATAAGTAGAGCCAGATCAAAGCGGACAAAACATTGCGGTTTATCGCACGGATTTTCCTGCCAACACCAAAACAGGGTACATTACCTGGCCTATTCCCGCCCGCAAAAGGATTCAGGAGCCACGTTTGACACTTCGCATTGGATTACCGCAATGGCAGCATCCCCGCTGGAAGCAGTATGGCCTGGAAACCCTGGCGGATTACGCACAGTTGTTTGACTGCGTCGAAGGCAACACCACGCTGTATGCGCTGCCCTCGCCGGAGGCAGTGATGCGCTGGCGCGATATGACACACGATGACTTTCGCTTCTGCTTTAAATTTCCCAACAGCATCAGCCATAAAGCCGCGCTTCGGAACTGCGATGAACTGCTGAACGAATTCTTCCGCTTGCTCGATCCGTTAAGCCAGCGCATCGGGCAGTATTGGCTGCAACTGCCGGCAACCTTTTCACCTGCGCAATTGAAAGACTTGTGGCTGTTCCTCGATAGCCTGCCGCGCGGATTTAGTTATGGCGTGGAAGTGCGCCACGAGCAGTTTTTTGCCAAAGGCGAGGCTGAGCGCGCGCTCAACCGTGGCCTGCTTGAACGCGGCGTGAATCGCGTGATCCTCGATAGCCGTCCGGTGCACGCGTCCACCTCGCAAACCGCCGCCGCCGTGGATGCCCGGGCGAAAAAACCGCGCGTGCCACCGCATGCCGTGCGCAGCGGTTCGCAACCGATGGTGCGCTTTATCGGCAGCGATAGCGTGGAAGAGAGCGTGCCGCTGTTCCAGCCGTGGCAACATAAACTGGCGGAGTGGCAGACAGAAAGCGATCCGATGCTGTTTATCCATACGCCGGATATGGGCGAGGTGTTTCCCTTGCTGCAGGCGCTGTGGCCTCAACTGTTGCAGCTTGAGCCTTCGCTGCGCAATCTGCCCGACTGGCCGCAACAAAGCAGCTTGTTCTAAACTCAAAGCGGGTGCAGCCTGCGGGACTTTCTGACAGAATAGCGCCCTTTCCGATTCCTCTCTCCGGACTTTTCATTATGTCTGACCGCGATACGCTATTCTCTGCGCCCATCGATAAGCTGGGTGACTGGACCTTTGACGAGCGCGTGGCTGAAGTCTTTCCCGATATGATTCAGCGCTCGGTGCCGGGTTATTCCAACATCATTTCGATGATTGGCATGCTGGCAGAACGCTTCGTGAAGCCTGATAGCCAGGTTTACGATCTCGGCTGCTCGCTGGGTGCCGCCACGCTCTCTGTCCGCCGCAACATTCACGTGCCGGGCTGCCAGATTATTGCCGTGGATAACTCTCCGGCGATGGTGGAGCGTTGCCGCCGTCACATTGATGCCTTCCGTGCGGACACGCCGGTGCAGGTGATTGAAGCGGATATTCAGGATATCCATATTGAAAATGCTTCAATGGTGGTGCTGAACTTTACCCTGCAATTCCTTGAGCCTCCTGCACGTCTGGAACTGCTGAAAAAAATCGCCAACGGCTTGAACCCTGGTGGCGCGCTGGTGCTGTCTGAGAAGTTCAGCTTTGAAGATAGCGAAGTGGGCGATCTGCTGTTCAACATGCACCACGACTTTAAACGTGCTAACGGCTATAGCGAACTCGAGATCAGCCAGAAACGCAGCATGCTGGAAAACGTCATGCTCACCGACAGCGTAGAGGCGCACAAAGCGCGTCTGAAAACCGCCGGTTTTGCCCACGCTGAGTTGTGGTTCCAGTGCTTTAACTTTGGTTCTTTGGTAGCGTTGAAATGATTGATTTTGGCCGTTTTTATCAGCAAATCGCCACCGGCCCATTGGCGAGCTGGCTGGAAGTCTTACCCGCACAAGTAGCGGCCTGGCAGCGTGAAAATCTGCACGGTAAATTCCGCGACTGGGAAAAGTCAGTGGATTACCTGCCGCTGCTAAACCCGCAAACGTTGGATCTGGTCAACAGCGTCACGGCCACGGCTGACGATCTCACCGATCGCCAACGTCTTGGTATTGAAAACCTGTTGCGCAACCTGATGCCCTGGCGCAAAGGTCCTTATTCCCTTTACGGCACCGAGATTGATACCGAATGGCGCTCGGACTGGAAATGGGATCGCGTGCTGCCGCATATCTCGCCGTTGACACATCGCACGGTGCTGGATGTCGGCTGCGGCAGCGGTTATCACATGTGGCGCATGATTGGCGCAGGCGCGAAGCTGGTGGTCGGCATCGATCCGATGCAGCTGTTCCTGTGTCAGTTCGAAGCGGTGCGCAAGCTGCTGGGTGACGATCGTCGCGCCCATCTGCTGCCACTTGGCATCGAACAACTGCCTGCCTTGCAGGCTTTCGACACCGTGTTTTCCATGGGCGTGCTGTATCACCGCCGCTCGCCGCTCGATCATTTACTGCAGTTGAAAAATCAGCTGGTCAGTGAGGGAGAGCTGGTGCTGGAAACGCTGGTGGTTGAGGGCGATGAAAACACCGTTCTGGTACCGGGTGAACGTTATGCGCAAATGCGTAACGTCTACTTTATTCCGTCTGCCGCCGCGTTAAAAGGCTGGCTGGAGAAGTGTGGATTTGTCGATGTGCGCATCGCGGATTACGCGGTGACATCAACGGAAGAGCAACGTCGCACCAGCTGGATGACCAGCGAATCACTGGCCGAGTTCCTTGATCCTAACGACAGCAGCAAAACCATTGAAGGTTATCCAGCACCGCTACGCGCGGTACTGGTGGCACGCAAGCCGTAATGCCTAACGCCGCGACAGCGCCAGCTTCGCGGCGAAACCGATAAACACACAGCCCGTCAAACGATCCATCACTTTCAGCACGGTTGGACGACGCAGATGCGCAGCAAAATACTGACTGCCGCCGATCAATACCGCATTCCATACCAGGCCAATCATCATATGCGTTAACGCCATCAGGGTGCACCATAGCGCCACTGACGCACCGGCCGGAATAAACTGTGGCAGGAAAGTGACATAAAACACACCGACTTTCGGATTTAACAGATTGCCGAATAATCCTCGCGAGAAGCAGGCGAAATAGCTTTGCTCTTTGCCCTGCACACTCTGGCTCTCTTCCGCCTGGGTGCGGGGATTCAGCAGCAGCTTAACGCCGAGATAGAGCAGATAGGCGGCGCCGACCCACTTCAGCAGGTTATACGCCATTTCGGAAGCCAGCAGCAGCGCGCCGAGACCCAGCCCCACCGCTACGCCCCACACCAGACAACCCATAGTGACGCCCAAAGCGGTGGCTGATGCCCGTTTCCAGCCTTGTGCGGCTGCGGATCGCAGCACCAGCGCGGTATCAAAGCCTGGCGTTAACGTCAGAATAGTAATGGCAAAAAGAAATGAGAATATCAGTGTCATGGCGAGCTCCCTGTCAGTTGGCCGCTATCTTAACCTTGCCGCAACATCTTGACGATAGTTACCTTCCGTCAGCAATTGATAATAATTCTCAACTTGCCAGCAATGGTTAAATCTCCGTCATTTATCTGTGTCACTTTATCGGCAACCGCTTTTCTCACATCAAGGAGTTGTCGCTATGAGTAAATTCATTTTTTCTTCTCCGCGTAAGTATGTCCAGGGTGCAGGTGTGCTGGATGAACTGGGAACCTATGTGGCCGAGCTGGGCCAGCATGCGTTTCTGGTCGCTGATGACATCGTCTGGAAGCTAATCGGTGAACGCACACAGAAAACGTTAAAGTCGGCGGGCATTGAGTTCAGCTGGCAGCAATTTAACGGAGAAGCCTCCAGCAACGAGATCAATCGTTTAACGCAACTGGCTAAAGCGCAAGGCAGCAATGTGGTGGTGGGTCTGGGGGGCGGTAAAACGCTGGATACGGTGAAAGCGATTGCCGATGAGCTTAAACAGCCCGTCGCCATTGTGCCGACCGTGGCCTCGACGGATGCGCCCTGCAGCGCGTTATCCGTGATCTATTCCGACAGCGGCGTCTTTGAGAGCTACCGCTTCTACAGCAAAAACCCGGATCTGGTGTTGGTGGACACCGCTGTTTGCGCGGGTGCGCCTGCTCGCTTGTTCGCCTCAGGCATTGCCGATGGGCTGGCCACCTGGGTGGAGGCGCAGGCCGTGCTGCGCTCGCATGCCAAATCAATGGTCAACGGCGATCCCACCATTGCAGGCACCGCCATTGCGCGTGCATGTGAAGAGACGCTCCTGACATGGGGCTACAGTGCTTACACCGCCGTGAGTGAAAAACGCGTGACACCAGCCGTAGAAGCCGTGGTGGAAGCCAATACCCTGCTTTCAGGACTCGGTTTCGAGAATGCCGGATTGGCGGGTGCACACGCCATTCATAATGGCTTTACAGCGATTGATGGCGATATCCATCATCTGACGCATGGCGAAAAAGTCGCTTACGGCACGTTGACGCAGATGGTGCTGGAGCAGCGCCCGGATGACGAGATTGCGCGCTACATCCGTTTCTACCGCTCAATTAACATGCCGACCACGTTGAAAGAGCTGCATCTGGAGAATGAATCCTGGGAGAATCTGCTGCGCGTCGGGGCGCTTGCAAACAGCGAGGGGGATACATTGAAGAACCTCAATCCAAACCTGTCACCAGAAGATATCGCCAACGCGATTGTGGCGGTAGATGCCTTCAGTAAAACCGTGCAGTAAAAGAAGTTGGGCGCACCGCGGTGCGCCCGGATAAAACGCCTTTATTCCCCCTCATCCGCCACGGCTGGCGGGCGATCCCAATACTGATATTTATAGGCAGAGCTCAGGTGACGCTCGATGGTGCCTTTGGCAAACACCTCGGTTTCATGCAGATAACTTAGCGTACAGTTGCCCACCTCATCCCATAACTGACACTCATCAACTGAACTTAAGGTACTGACAGGCGTGGTAGCGAAGCCATTAAGCCGCAGCTCTCGCCACTGCTTATCATAACTGTAGGTGTCTTTACCGCGTGCACTGGACGATGAGGTGACCAGCCCTTGTGGATTCCAGCGCCAGGTGCTCTCTCCGTTGGTCATCACATCACTGCCGCGCGCGACGCTCTTTTCCAGGCGAAAATGTTTATCGTAGCGGTAGGTGGTATCGGTGAAGCCATCTTTGCCCATACTGGTGAATTTGTCGGACGAACTGATGATGTTGCCATGCTGGCCCATTTGCCAACTGATGGTGCCCTGGCGGTTATCCACCACTTCTTCTTTGCCCGCTTTTACCACTTTGACCAGGTAGGCATACTCCGCCACCCAACCTCGCTGCACGCGGGCGATGTGCTGTTCCATGGTCAGCACCACGTTGCCTTCGTTCTTGTCATACGTAATGTCGGCAACCATCAAATCCCCGCACTGATCGAACTGCCCCAGTACGCGTTTCTGCGAATCGACATCTTTACCAAATTCCCCTGCCACCACCTGACGTACCGCGCCTTTGGCATCACCCCCCAGCATAATCCAATTGTTGCTGCTGGTAATGTTTTTGCTCAGAGGCGGACAGGCAGTGCTCACCGCCAGCGCCGTGCCAGACAGGGGGAACAGCAGCACTAAAACAGCACAAGAGTAGGATTTCATGAATGTTATCCGCGCTAAGCCATAGAGTAATCAAAGCATCTTTTTTAACAATGCGCTATCAACGGCTATACAGCAGATAAAAAGAACCCCAGCAAATGCGCTGGGGTTTGGTACTTGCAAACATCACGTCAGAGTTTTGGCGTGCTGCGCGGCAAAACGGGTGCGAACTCAGGCGACACGAACCGCGGTCATTTCCAGCATACTTTTCATCGCTTCGACCACATCGCCATCGACACAAGTTCGGCTGAATTCGTCGACTTCTGCTTCGGAGCACATAGAAACACCGGCTTTACGGTAGCGCATCGGAGAAGCAACTAATCGGCTTGCGGAGCTGTGGACTTCCTGCAGCCCACTATCAATAAATTTCTGCAAATTGCTCAAACGGACTCCGGCACCGGCCATAATAATTGGACCCGTGCTCAGTTCATTTAGTTCCCGCAACAATGCAATTCCCGTTTCCGCGCTCTGCTGCTGGCCGGAAGTCAAAATACGCGCAACGCCTAAATCCGCCAGTACGTCCAGCGAACGTTTGGGGCTGTGGCACAAATCAAAAGCGCGGTGAAAGGTCACCGCCATGCCATCACTGAGCGCCATGATCTGCCGCATGCGCACAATATCAACATGGGCATCTTCATCTAGCATGCCGATCACCACGCCAGGGAAACCGAGCTCACGCATCAGCGCCACGTCGGATTTCATCACCTCAAATTCCTGTGCGGTGTAACAAAAATCGCCGCCACGCGGGCGAACAATCGGGTGAACCGGTATGGACAGTTCACGTTGTGCGGCTTCCAGCACGCCAGCTGACGGCGTCAGCCCGCCTTCGCGTGGGGCACTGCACAGTTCCACGCGATCGGCACCGGACTGCTGTGCAGTCATTGCACAGTCGATGCCGTAGCAACAAATTTCCAGTTTCGTCATAGCTTGCTCCTTTTCATGACTTCTGGCTCGAGAGGATGGCTTAAGTTAGTCTGCTTAATTGGACAGTTTACGTGGAAACCTCACTATGGCATTCGATTTTGATCAATGGATAGACCGTCGTCACAGCGATAGTTTGAAGTGGCACAAATATGGCGGTCGTGATGTGCTGCCTTTATGGGTTGCAGACACGGATTTTCGCTCGCCACCCTGCATTATTGAGGCCATTAAAAAACGCGCCGATCACGGTGTTTTTGGCTATGGCGGTACGCCCACGGGATTGATTGATATCACTGTTTCCCGCCTGGCGCAGCGCTACAACTGGCATATTCAGCCGGAATGGATCGTTATGCTGCCTGGTGTCGTCAGTGGCCTCAACCTTTCGGTCCGCGCGTTTACCGAGGCTGGGCAACGCACAGTCGCGCCAACACCGATTTACCCACCGTTCCGCGCTGCCTCAAAACTCGCCGAGCGTGAACAGATCAATTTGCCGCTACATTTACAGCACGATCGCTGGGTCGTCGATCTCGATACGGCTGCGATGCAGGGCAATGAACGCCTGCTGATGCTGTGCAATCCGCAAAACCCCGGCGGCACGGTGTATCGTCGCGAGGAACTGGAGGCGCAACTGGCGTTTGCTCAGCAACACGATTTAATCGTTTGTTCTGATGAAATTCACTGTGATTTGATTTTGTCGCCTGATGCCCGCCACACGCCTTTCGCGGCATTGAGTGATGATGCCGCACAGCGCAGCATTACGCTGATCTCGCCGTCGAAAACCTTCAACATCGCCGGTCTGGGCGCATCAATGGCGATTATCCCCAATCCTGAATTACGCAAACGGTTTAAACAGGTACGCGAAGGTATTGTGCCTGGGGTCGATATTCTCGCACTGGTGGCAGCAGAAGCAGCCTGGCGTGAAGGTGATGCATGGCTGGAGGCGCAAATCCAGTACTTGCGAGCGAATCGCGACTGGCTGGTGGCGCAGGTGAATGCACTCCCCGAACTGCACATGAATTCGCCCGAAGCGACCTATCTCGGCTGGATTGATGCCAGCCAGCTGGATGTGGCCAGTCCCGCTCTCTATTTCGAAAAACACGGCCTCGGTTTTTCACCCGGCCGCGATTTTGGGGATGATAACTTCGTGCGCTTTAACTTCGGCTGCACGCGCGCTTTACTGGAGCAAGCGGTGAGCCGATTGCACAGCGCAGTCATGGCACGGCGTTAGCCTTGTTCACTGGCGACAATTTCTTCTAATCGCCAGGGATGAAACTTGATGGTGGTTTGCCCGTCCGTCACCGCCAGTGTCGGGTTGGGCAAACGCTCATGCTCACCTTTTGGCGCGCTGGTTTTGAATGAAATGCCGGGTTGTGTCAGTGCATGATCGGAGAGCAATGCCATCGCGCGCATGCCCAATGTTTCTGGCTCACCGCGCAACACGATTTCCACATGTTCCCAGCCTTCATGGCGATACAATTTCTCACCCGGCCAGGGTAACTCAATCACATCGACCAGCCATCCAGCGAGCGTTAACGGCTGATGCAATTTGAACAAGCAGATCGGACGCCCGTTGATCATCGCTTCAGAAAACTGACTGCCCATCTGCAGCAATCCCGCCTTCCAGCGCTCCGCCGTTGCGAACTGATGGCAACGCACCGCCAGATGATCGGCCTCATGTTCGGATAACCGCAGCCCTAATCTTTCAGCAAATTGCTGCAAGGCGTGCTCAAATCGAGCCAGGTCTTGTTCTAAATCACTCAGTTCCGCAGGAAAATTCATCTCAACACTCCAGATACATCAATATCAGTTCAATTATTTTAATCAATTTAAAAACAGCAGCGCTTCAGAATCCCCTTGACAAAGTCGTCGGATTCCTCCGATTTCATCATGGAAAAGACCTGAAACCGCATAAACAGGCCCTCTCTTTAGGATTATTCGCCTAAACAGGTCCAGCAGTTACTTTATGAAAACACCTTAAATCACTGTTAATATTAACGATAATTAATACAATGAGATAAGTCTTATTTCAGTTGCAAACAATTGCAGCTTGATACCCTTTCTTATAAATTTGTGTTTCACAACTACAAGGAATGGCTCTATGTCTATGCTCATTGTTGTCGCGGTCCTGATTGCATTGATGGGATTTGCAATTTCCCGCCACTGGAAGGTGCGTGAAGACAAAAGCGTTAAAAATCCTCGTCGTCACCCGCGTCGCCGTTAATCGGCGCGCGGGTTGCTGTTACCCGCCATTGCGCATGCTAAAAGCTGACGCACTTTAACATTTCACGTATACTTCCCCTCTTATTTTTCCGTCCCGCCGCGCTGTTGCGGGATGAAGGCATCGGCTCGCCGCCACTGGTGGGCCTTTTCAGCATATGAAGGTAACGCGGTGAATATTCAGGCTCTTCTATCCGATAAAGTCGGTCAGGCAATGGTAGCGGCGGGTGCGCCAGCGGATTGTGAACCTCAGGTTCGTCAGTCGGCTAAAGTGCAGTTCGGTGATTATCAGGCGAACGGTATCATGGCTGTGGCGAAAAAGCTCGGTCAGGCTCCGCGCCAGCTGGCTGAACAGGTGATTCAGCATCTGGATCTCGCCGGCATCGCCAGCAAAGTCGAAATCGCCGGCCCCGGCTTCATCAATATCTTCCTCGATCGCAACTGGTTGGCTACCCAGGCCGCGCAGGCTCTGCAATTGCCGCGCCTTGGCGTCAGCAGCCTCAAGCCACAAACCGTTGTCATTGACTACTCGGCACCGAACGTCGCCAAGCAGATGCACGTCGGTCACGTCCGTTCCACCATCATCGGTGACGCTGCGGTACGTACGCTGGAATTTCTCGGCCACAACGTGATCCGCGCCAACCACGTCGGCGATTGGGGCACCCAGTTCGGTATGCTGATTGCCTATCTGGAAAAGCAGCAGAATGAGCATCACGAAGATATCGCGCTGGCGGACCTGGAAGAGTTTTACCGCGAAGCCAAGGTCACCTATGATGCGGACGAAGCCTTCGCCGAACGCGCCCGTGGTTATGTGGTGAAACTGCAAGGCGGCGACGAATATTGCCGTGCAATGTGGAAAAAACTGGTTGATATCACCATGAGCCAGAATCAGGAAGTCTATGACCGCCTGAATGTGACGCTGACGCGTAAAGATGTGATGGGTGAAAGCCTGTACAACGATATGTTGCCTGGCATCGTAAGCGACCTGCGTGAAAAGGGGCTGGCCGTGACCAGCGAAGGCGCAACCGTGGTGTTCCTTGATGAGTTTAAAAACAAGGAAGGCGAAGCGATGGGCGTGATCATCCAGAAAAAGGATGGCGGCTACCTCTACACCACCACCGATATCGCCTGCGCCAAATACCGCTATGAAACCTTGCATGCCGACCGCGTGCTTTACTACATCGATTCGCGCCAGCATCAACATCTGCAACAGGCGTGGACCATTGTGCGTAAAGCCGGATACGTGCCCGCGTCTGTGCCGTTAGAGCACCATGCGTTTGGCATGATGCTGGGCAAAGATGGTCGTCCATTTAAAACCCGCAGCGGTGGCACCATTAAGCTGGCCGATCTGCTGGATGAAGCCGTTGAACGTGCGCATGCGCTGGTCAGCGAGAAAAACCCGGAAATGTCAGCGCAAGAGCTGAAGGATCTGGCGGAAGTGGTGGGTATCGGCGCGGTGAAATATGCCGATCTGTCGAAAAGCCGCACCACCGATTATATCTTCGACTGGGATAACATGCTGGCGTTTGAAGGCAACACTGCGCCTTACATGCAGTATGCCTACACGCGCGTGCTTTCTGTGTTCCGTAAAGCCGGCATTGAAGCAGACAGCCTGAGCGGCGACATCGTGCTGACCGAAGAGCGTGAAGCGCAACTGGCAACTCGTCTGTTGCAGTTTGAAGAAGTGATCACCCAGGTTGCGCGTGATGGCACACCGCATGTGATGTGTGCTTACCTGTACGATCTGGCTGGCCTGTTCTCTGGCTTCTACGAGCACTGCCCAATCCTCTCCGCCGAGGATGAGCAAGTGCGTAACAGCCGTCTGCAACTGGCGGCATTGACCGCTAAAACGCTGAAACAAGGTCTGGATACGCTGGGTATCAAAACCGTCGAGCGTATGTAATAACAAGAAACCCGCCTCGGCGGGTTTTTTATTGGCTATTGGTAATTCACCGTCACTTCACTGCTCACCACTCGTAATCCCGGCGGTAACGCGCCCTTCCCCTGAAAACCGAACGCCAGATGCAGCGTCTCGTTAGCCGGAATATTCGCCAGGCTACGCGTTGAACCACTGCCGCCCTCAATCTCTACGCAACGCTGAGTCGCACACAAACGCACGATCAACCCCGAAGGGGCTGGACGGCTCAACTGGTAACGCCAGTTCACCACCGTGATGGTGCCCACAGCAGGCGAAGGTGCTTTTAAAGCCGGCGTCGTGTGCCAGTTGCCGCGCACGCCGAGGCTCGGGCCACTGGCACTGTCATTCCAGGATCCTGCTGCATCCACATAGAGCGGCAACGCCATCATCGGTAACATCATCAATGCCCAGCACCAACGACGCATGGTTATTTACCTCCGATGGTGGCAGTCATACGGATCTGGCGATTGTCGGTCAGTTCCATATTTGACAGCACCACCAACTGTGGCAGATTGCGGCGCAGGAATCGCGCCAGTAAGGCACGCAGCGGGTGATTCACCAGCAGCACCGGCGGTGCTCCTGTCATCTCTTGCTGTTGCAATGCGCCCTGCGTCTGCACTAACAGACGATCGGCCAGACCAGGCTCCAGCCCGCCGCCGCCCTGCAAGGCTTGCAGCAGCAGGCGTTCTAAGGTGGCATCCAGTCCAATCACCTGCACTTCACCGTTACCCGGGAACCACTGCTGAGTAATCGCACGACCCAGCGCCACACGCACCACGCTGGTCAGCTCTTGCGGATCGGTCTGGACCGGCGCATGTTCCGCCAGGGTTTCGATGATGGTGCGCATATCGCGGATCGAAACGCGCTCAATCAACAGGTTCTGCAGCACTTTGTGCAGGGTGGTCAGGGTGATGACGCCGGGCACCAGATCTTCCGTCAGCTTCGGCATCTCCTGGGTCACGCGATCCAGCAGCTGCTGCGCTTCCTGACGGCCAAACAGCTCGCTGGCGTATTGACCAATCAGGTGGTTCAGATGCGTTGCCACCACGGTACTGGCTTCTACCACGGTAAAGCCCTGAATCTGCGCCTGCTCTTTCAACGCACTATCAATCCAGATTGCCGCTAAACCGAAGGCAGGATCGACTGTCGGTTCACCCGGCAAAGAGCCGGCTGCGGTACCAGGGTTGATCGCCATCCAGCGCCCCGGATAGGCATCACCGCTGCCAATTTCCACGCCTTTCATCAGGATGCGGTAACGCGCAGGCGGCAACTCCATGTTGTCACGGATGTGCACCACCGGCGGCAGGAAGCCCACCTCCTGTGCGACTTTTTTACGGATACTGCGGATGCGGCCCAGCAGCTCACCGTTTTGCAGATGATCAACCATGGGAATCAGGCGATAACCCACTTCGAGACCCAGCGAATCTTCCAGCTGTACGTCTTTCCAGGAAGCTTCCACCGTGGCGGGTGTCTCCTGCGTTTTGACCAGACTAGTAGGTTCCGAGGAAGTCTTCGGTTTCATCTCCCGACCGCGCAACCACCAGGCCAGACCGAGCAACGCGGCGGTAAACAGCAGGAAGACAAAGTTGGGCATACCCGGCACCAGGCCAAGCAGACCGATAACACCACCACTCAGCATCAACACGCGCGGATTGCTGAACAGCTGGGAGACCATCTGATCGCCCACATCCTGATCGGTGCTGACGCGCGTCACGATAACACCCGCAGCGGTAGAGATGACCAGCGCCGGGATCTGTGCCACCAAGCCGTCACCGATGGTCAGCAGTGTATAGGTTTCACCTGCGTGCCCCAGATCCATGCCGTGCTGCACCACGCCCACCAGCAGACCGCCGATGACGTTAATCACCATAATTAAAATACCGGCGATGGCGTCACCACGTACGAACTTACTCGCACCGTCCATTGAGCCGTAGAAATCGGCTTCCTGGGTCACTTCGCTACGTCGACGTTTGGCTTCCTCTTCACCGATTAAACCGGCGTTAAGGTCAGCATCGATCGCCATCTGCTTACCGGGCATCCCATCCAACACAAAACGCGCGCCCACTTCGGCGATACGTCCGGCACCTTTGGTGATAACCATAAAGTTGATGATAACGAGGATGATGAACACCACGATACCGATGGCAAAGTTACCGCCCACGAGGAAGTGGCCGAAAGCTTCAACCACGCGTCCGGCGGCATCAGCACCCGTATGGCCCTCGAGCAGGATAATACGGGTTGAGGCGACGTTCAGCGCCAGGCGCAGCAACGTTGAGAACAGCAAAATGGTCGGAAATGCAGCGAATTCCAGCGTACGCTGGGTAAACATTGCCACCAACAACACCATGATCGATAGGGCAATATTGAAGGTGAACAGCAGGTCGAGAATGAAGGCAGGTAACGGCAGCACCATCATCGACAGGATCAACATGATCAGTATCGGTCCAGCCAGCACCTTCCACTGCGTGTCTTTAAAGTTGCCCGGTAAACGCAGCTTTTCGGCCAGATTAGCCATCGTTTCTGTTCTCTCCTGCAAAGTCCATGTCTGCCGGAACCGGCAGCTGTTTTGGTTTGGTTGGGATCAGGCCACCTTCGCGTTTCCAGCGACGCAGTTGCCATACCCAGGCCAGCACTTCCGCCACGGCACCGTAAAGCGCGCCGGGGATGAACTGACCAATTTCCGTGTGTCGATACAGCGCACGCGCCAGCGGCGGTGCTTCTAAAATCGGAATGCGATGTTCTTTTGCCAGCTCACGAATTTTTAGCGCAATATCTCCGGCCCCTTTCGCAATCACCTTTGGCGCGCTCATCTTGCCTTCCTGATACTGCAACGCCACCGAGTAGTGCGTTGGGTTGGTGACGATAACATCGGCTTTCGGTACATCTGCCATCATGCGACGACGGGCCGCCGCACGCATCGCCTGACGAATGCGCCCTTTGACGTGCGGGTCACCTTCGTTTTGTTTGTGTTCGTCGCGGATTTCCTGGCGGGACATTTTCAGCTTTTTGAAATGGCTGTAGAGCTGCCAGAAAACGTCAAAACCGACCATGGGTACCAGGCCCAGCATGATCAACGCACAGCTAATAGCAATCATGGTTAAACCGTGATGAAGCGCGTTGATAGGGGATTCACTGATTAACCGCAGCATCTCCTGCCAGTGTGACCAGATGTACCAGCCACCCACCAGCCCCACCAGCACCGCCTTCAAAATGGCTTTTAGCAGTTCCGCCCAGGTCTGGGAGGAAACCATGCGTTTAAGACCACTCAACGGGTTCAGCTTGTTGAAATCCAGCTTGATTGATTTACCGCTGATATTGATCCCACCCAGCAGCATCGGTGCAGCAATCGCCACGATCACCAGACCTGCCATCAATGGCAGCAGCGCCATCACTGCCTGGCCGATCAGGTTGCTGATGTGGGCGATGATCATTTTGTCATCGGTCACCATGGCATGATCGAAACGAAAGCCAGTGGCCAACATGCTGGCCAGTTGTTCAGCCATCAGTTCGCCGCCGAGCCACAGGATCAGCAAGCCCGCCAGCAGCATCAGTACCGATGTCAGCTCGCGCGATCGCGGAATCTGCCCCTCTTCTCGCGCCTTCTCTAGTCGGTGCGCCGTGGGCGATTCTGTTTTGTCCTCGTCGCTCTCTTCAGCCACGACATACCTCAGCTGGCAGGAATTCTGAGCATAGGATGCCAAAACCCGCCAAGGCTAAAGCGTGGATTAAGGGGGGAAAATACGAGTTTATTTAGCCATAAGTGAAATTGCGCTGAGATCAGCAGTATGGTGCTGGCGATAAAAGCGCACCACCTCTCCCACCAGCAACAATGCGGGGGATTGCGCCTGCTCACGCGCAATAGTGGCGCTCAGGTCCGACAGCGTCGTCACCATCACGCGCTGGTCAGGCCGTGTACCATTTTCAATGATCGCCACTGGCGTAGTGGCAGCGCGTCCATGGGCTTGTAACTGGGCGCTGATACTCTCGCTCCATTTCAGCCCCATATAGAACACCAGCGTCTGATTGGGGGCGGCCAGGCTGGCGTCGCCAAGCTGCGGCTCGCCGCTTTTGCCATGTCCGGTGATTAACCGCAAAGACTGCGCACAGTCACGATGCGTCAACGGGATGCCACTTGCCGCCGCACAACCTGCCGCTGCGGTGATACCGGGCACAACATGGCAGGCAATGCCCGCCTGCTGCAGAAACAGCATCTCTTCCCCGCCGCGGCCGAAAATAAAGGGATCGCCGCCCTTCAAACGCACCACCAATCGACCACTGGCCGCCAGATCCGCCAGCAGCTGATTAATCTGCGCCTGCTTCAGGCCATGGCTACCGGGCTTTTTACCGACATCAATCGCCAGCGTACCGGACGGGACTTCTGCCATGATCGCGTCACTCACCAGGCGGTCATACACCACCACGTCCGCGCTTTTGATCAAACGCAACGCTTTTACCGTCAGCAGTTCGACATCGCCCGGCCCGGCCCCCACCAGCCAGACACCCCCTGGCGTCGCCTCTCCATTCTGGGGGTTGAACAGTTTATCGAGACGCCCAATGGCCTGAGTCATGATGCTCTCCGCTACTGCGCCACGCGCAGGGTTGCCAGTAAGGTTTTTAGCTCCGGAATACAGGAGCCACAGTTGGTGCCGCACTTCAGCGCTGCACCGAGTGCCGCTGGAGAATCGCAGCCCTGCTCAATCGCCCGACGGATTGCCACTTCACCCACGCCGAAACAACTGCAAATCGTCCGCCCCTGGCTTTCACCCAATGCGGGACGTCCGCCCAATAGCACATGGCGCTGCTGTGGAGAAGAGGGTGTTTCCGTAAAGGCTCGCGCCACAAAGCCATGATCGATCTCTGGCAGCCAGGGAGCTGCATAAAACGCACACATTAATCGACCGTTGCGCCAGCCCAGCATGTGCAGCTGCTGTCCCGCCCGCGCCTGTTGCCACTGCAGTTCCTGCATCGCGGGGAGCTGCATTAACCAATCCGCTGCCTGCGCCTCGCCCGCCAGCACATAACGCTGTGCCCCCTGCTGCGGCGCACGCGACCAATACAGCACTGGCTGCGGCGTTATCACCTCAGGCAGGAACAGCCATCCCTGCCATGCCGGACGCAGCGGTTGCAAACGCACGGCGGTCTGCTTCAACGCAGGTTGCCCAGAGTCAGGACAGCAGTGAGCCGCCACTAAGCCGTCTACATTTGCCTGTGCACTAAACTGACGTGTCCAGTGCATCGGGATAAACAGCTGACCACGCACTAACCCGCTGTCGATCACTACGCGGCCGCTCCACCAGCCGAGCGCAGACTGTACGCGTGTCAGGTCGCCCTGGCTCAAGCCGTGCGCCGCAGCATCATGCGGATGCAGCGTGACAAAAGGCTCATCGTAATGCTGCATCAGGCGCGGCACGTTGCCGGTGCGCGTCATGGTGTGCCACTGATCACGAATGCGCCCGGTGTTCATCAATAAGGGATAATACGCGCTGGTCAGCGTCTTAACCGGAATGGCGGGCGGCAGCAAACGTGCTTTGCCATCCGCGTGAAAGAAACGACGATCGGCAAACAGCCGTGCGGTGCCCGTCGGCGCGCGGTCATTCAGCGGCCACTGTACGGGTGCGAGCTGGTCATATTGTTCTCGCGTAATATGTGCCAGTGCGCTGATATCGAAGGCGCGGCGGCCATGGTTTTCGAAGCCAGACAGTGCGGCATGCTCGGCGAAAATTTCGCTGGGGTGCTGCCAGGCAAAGGCTTCGGTATATCCCAGACGCTGAGCGACTTGCGCCAGTAACCACCAGTCAGGTTTCGCTTCGCCGGCTGGGGCGATAAAACTGCGCTGACGTGAGATACGGCGTTCAGAATTGGTCACCGTGCCGTTCTTTTCGCCCCACCCTTGCGCGGGCAGCAATACGTCAGCTAAATCAGCGGTATCACTGCGCGCGCTCACTTCCGATACCACCACCAATTCGCACCGGGCCAATGCCTGAGCGACACGATTGCCTTCCGGCATCGACACCGCCGGATTGGTGCCCATGATCCACACCGCTTTGACTTCGCCACGATCAATCGCATTGAACAGATTAACCGCGGTTAAACCGGGCTGACGCGCCACATGAGGGCTGTTCCAGAAGCGACTGACGCGATCCACTTCCTCTGCGCTGAACCCCATGTGCGCCGCCAACTGATTCGCTAAGCCACCGACCTCACGCCCGCCCATGGCATTCGGCTGTCCGGTTAATGAAAAGGGACCCGCGCCTGCATAGCCGATTTTTCCACTCAGCAGATGCGCATTGATAATCGCATTGTTATTGTCACTGCCGGTTTGTGACTGATTAATGCCCATACACCACAGCGTGAGTACCCGTGGTTGTGCAGCAAACCGCTGCCAGAAGCTGAGAATAGCGTGCTCACTGAGTTGACAGGCGACGGCCACCGTGGCCAGATCCCACGCTTTGCAGGCCTCCAGCGTGGTTTCGACGTTCGCCAGATGCGGCAGCATCGTTTCATCCACCGCCTCATTCTCGTTAAGCCAGTTAAGCAGCCCGGCGAAGAGCGCACTGTCCGATCCCGGCTGGAGGGCCAGATGCAGATCGGCGATATCACAGCTGGCGGTGCGGCGTGGATCAATCACCACCAACTGCATCTCGGGGCGCTCGGTTTTCGCCTGCACCAGGCGCTGCCACGCCACCGGATGCGCCCACGCCGCGTTTGAACCCACCAGCACCACCATATCCGCCTGCTCGATGTCTTCATAACAGCAGGACACGGCATCGGCACCGAATGCACGTTTGTAGCCCACCACCGCCGATGCCATACATAACCGTGAGTTGGTATCGATATTGGCGGCGCCGATAAAGCCCTTCATCAGCTTGTTGGCGGTATAGTAATCCTCAGTAAGCAGTTGGCCGGAACCGTAAAACGCCACGGCCTGCGGGCCATGTTTGTCAATAATATCGCGCAAGCCCTGTGCGACATGATCCAGCGCTTGATCCATGCTGACGCGTTCGCCATGGATCTGCGGCCAAAGCAAACGCCCCTCATGAGACAGCGTTTCACCCAACGCAGATCCTTTGACACACAGGCGACCAAAGTTCGCCGGATGCTGCAGATCACCGCTTACCAGCTGATCCGCCGCCTTAACCTCCACGCCACAGCCGACGCCACAGTATGGGCAGGTGGTTTTCATGATGCCGCCGCGAGCGCAAGAATGGGTTGATGGCCCAGCCACACTTTGCTGCCCTCCACGCGCACTGGCCAGCAGCGTAGTTGATGCTCGGCGTTATCTAAACTTTGCCCATCACGTAAACGTATGCGCTGCTTGTACAGCGGGGAGATCACCACCGGCTCACCCGCAACATCACCCAGAATGCCGCGAGACA
Organism: Pantoea sp. C8B4; assembly: GCF_051336905.1. Classification (NCBI taxonomy): domain Bacteria; kingdom Pseudomonadati; phylum Pseudomonadota; class Gammaproteobacteria; order Enterobacterales; family Erwiniaceae; genus Pantoea; species Pantoea sp. C8B4. Next base: position 186,832 of record NZ_JBGMNK010000005.1, on the reverse strand, counting down.
GCACGCTGGCTTGCGTGCCCGGTTCGATATCCTCCAGGGCGTAAAAGGCTTCGCCAAAACGGAACAGCGCCACGCGTTGGCTTCCCAGTCGTGCGCCCATGCCCGCAGCCTCAGGAATGGCGGTCACATCGCAGATTTCACTCCAGGGTTCAGCAGGTACATTGGTGACCGGAATGATGTCCATGGCGGCAGGTTGCCGTTGTTCGCGCACACGCACATAGTTGAGGGTCTCATCCATTTGTTGACTGTTGATCGTGGTATGAAACAGTGCGCGACGGGAGGGATCCTGTAGCGTGCTCTGCCATTCGCACTGGTAGCGATCCACCACCAGTTGCATCTCCTGCTCCAGCATGTCGCCAATGCCGAGGGCATCCTCGATAATGACGCTGCGCAGGTAATCGAGTCCACCCTCCATGTTGTCCATCCACACGCTGGTGCGCTGTAAACGGTCGGCGGTGCGCACATAAAACATCAGAATGCGGTCGACATAACGTAGCAGTGTCGCATCGTCCAGGTCGCTGGCGAACAGATCGGCATGGCGCGGTTTCATGCCGCCATTACCACAGACATAAAGGTTCCAGCCTTTGTCAGTGGCGATCACCCCAATGTCCTTGCTCTGTGCCTCCGCACACTCACGCGTGCAGCCCGACACCGCCATTTTAATCTTGTGCGGGGCACGCAGCCCTTTGTAGCGGTTCTCCAGCGCGATAGCGAACGCGGTGGAGTCCTGTACGCCATAACGGCACCAGGTCGACCCCACACAGGACTTCACGGTGCGCAATGATTTGCCATAGGCATGGCCGGTTTCAAAGCCCGCGGCAATAAGGGTTTCCCAAATGTCCGGCAACTGTTCGAGTCGCGCACCAAACAGATCGATGCGCTGTCCGCCAGTAATCTTGGTATAGAGATCGTAGCGTGCCGCCACTTCACCAATCGCAATCAGCCCCTTGGGTGTAATTTCCCCGGCAGGCACACGTGGTACCACCGAGTAAGTGCCATCTTTCTGGATGTTGGCAAAGTAGCGGTCATTGGTGTCCTGCAACGGCAAATGCTGCGGCTTAAGCAGATACTCGTTCCAGCACGAAGCCAGCAGCGAGCCTACCAGCGGCTTGCACACTTCACAGCCATGGCCACGACCATGTTGCTGAATCAGATGATCAAAGGTGGTGATTTTGCCGACGCGAATCAGGTGATACAACTCCTGCCTTGAGTAGGCAAAGTGCTCGCAGATATCCTTTTTGACCACCACGCCCTGATTCGCCAGCTCCAGTTCCATAACCTGTTTCACCAGTGCGCTGCAGCCGCCACAGCCGGTAGCGGCTTTGGTGCAGCTTTTGATCGCGGCCATATCGCCGTAACCACCCTGCACCGCTGCACAAATATCGCCTTTGCTGACGTTATGACAGGAGCAGATTTGTGCGGTTTCCGGTAACGCGGCCACGCCCAGTGCTCTAGAGGGCGCGCCTGCCAGCTGCGGCAGAATCAGGCTTTCTGGTTCACTCGGCAGTGGCATCTTGTTGAGCATCATCTGTAACAGGTTGCTGTAATCACCGCTGTCACCGACCAGTACCCCGCCGAGCAATGTTTTGCTGTCTTTGCACACCACCAGCTTTTTGTAGATACCTTTGGGATTGTCGGTCCAGTGATAGCTCTGGCTGTCTGCAGTTCGGCCATGCGCATCACCGAACGATGCCACTTCTACACCAAGCAGTTTGAGTTTGGTGCTCATGTCCGCGCCGTTGAACGCCAGCTCCTCCTGCGCCAGCTGTGCTGCCAGCACCCGCGCCATCTGATAGCCCGGCGCGACCAGCCCAAAAATCTGTCCTTGCCACAGCGCACACTCGCCTATCGCATAGACGCCTGCGACGCTGGTTTCACAGCCGTCATTAATGGCAATGCCGCCCCGTTCGCCGAGCTGAATACCCGCCGCCCGTGCCAGTGCATCACGGGGTCGGATACCCGCTGAGAACACAATCAGATCGGTTTCTAACACACTGCCATCGGCAAAGCGCAGCTGCACGCTGCCGTCCGGCTGGCTTTCAATCGCTTCGGTCTGTTTGCTGGTGTGGATCTGCACGCCCAGTGCGCTAATTTTGCCGCGCAGCATCTGCGCGCCACCGTCATCCAGCTGCACCGCCATCAGACGCGGAGCGAACTCCACCACGTGGGTTTCCAGTCCCAGTTGCTTGAGCGCGTTAGCCGCTTCCAGCCCGAGTAAACCACCGCCGATCACCACACCGCGCGTGGCCTGGTTGGCGCAGGCCGCGATGGCATCCAGATCGGCCAACGTGCGATAAACAAAACAGCGTGGACTCTCTCGTCCCGGCACCGGTGGCACAAAGGGTACGGAACCCGTGGCCAGCACCAGTTTGTCCCACGCCAGTTCTGCTCCGCTGGCATCACGCAGACTGCGCTTGTCGGTATCAATCGCCAGCACTTCGCACCCCGTGCGCAGTTCTATTCCGTGTTGCGCGAAGAAGTTCTCGCTGACCAGTGACAGATCGTCGGCGCTTTTTCCGGTGAAGTATTCCGTCAGGTGCACACGGTCATACGCCATTTGAGGTTCGTCGCCATACACCACGACATGGTAGTGGTGATGCAGTTCGCGACTCACCAGCTGCTCAAGAAAATGGTGGCTGACCATGCCGTGGCCCACCACGGCGAGAAGAGGTTTGCTCATCACATTGCTTCCTGCAGCACCAGGCTGCGTTAAGGGATTATCCAGACCGAACAGCGCGTGAATACCTACGTGTTCCGCCTGTTGTAATTGGGTTAGCAGCATGCTGGCGCCCTGACTGTCACCAAACAGCAGAACGCCGCGCAGTGCGCCATCGCGTAAGAACAGACGGCGATAGTGGCCGTCGAAAGGATCAAAACTGATGATGGATTCACCTTCGCGGATGTCGCCCGCACTGAACATCTCAATGCCAGTGACTTTGAGCCGCGTCCCGCTCTCCTGATGGTAAAAATCCGCCACTGGCTCGCCGGCCAGCTGTGCCGCCAGCACCTCAGCCTGAGCGAGGCAAGGTGCCACCAGACCAAAAGTTTCACCGTCGATTTCACAGCATTCGCCCAGTGCATAGACGTTAGCGACCGAGGTTTGCAGCTGGCGGTTGACCAGAATCCCACGCTGGCACGCTACGCCAGCCTGCTGTGCCAGTGCGATTTCAGGCACGACGCCAATCGCCATCACCACCTGCTGAGCAGGCAGTGACGTGCCATCGGTGAGCGTAACGTGATCGCGATGGATCGATTGCAGCGACACGCCAAGGCGGCAGTGGATCCCGCGTTGGGTGAGATGCTGGGTCAACAGCACGCCTGCCTGTTGATCCAGTTGGCGATCTAGCAGCCATAGACGGTGATGCAGCAGCGTGACGTCGCGCCCGCGCAGGCGCAGCGCCGCTGCGGCTTCCACGCCAATCAATCCGCCACCCAGCACCACCACAGGTCCATCCTGCGCCAGCATGGTGTCGACATCGCGCAAGGTGCGAAATCCCAACACCTGCGGGCGCTCAACACCCGGCAGATCCGGCATTCGGGGTTGTGAACCACAGGCGAACACCAGCTTGTCCCAGTGCAGCGTGCGTTGGTCGGTAAACACCGTCCGTGCAATGAGATCCACCTGCAGCGCTTCTTCACCCATCAGCAGTTGCACGTCGTGTGCGACATACCATTCCGGCGTGTGGATCAGCGTGTCAGCGAAGTCTTTTTCCCCAGACAGCACCGGTGACAGCAGCACACGGTTGTAATTACCCTGTGCTTCACGGCCAATCACCGTGATGGCATAGCAGCCTGGCGCCCGTTGCAACAAGGTTTCCACCATGCGCATCGCCGCCATCCCGTTACCAATCACCACCAGCTGCTGTAACATCGCCCGCTCCTTACGCCACTGCCGTCTGTTTTTCGTAAAGGAAATGCAGAACCTGCTGGCGTAGCTGGTGGTAGCGCGGCTCATCCGCCAGCGCCACACGGGAACGTGGGCGCGGCAGATCAATCGTGAGGATCTCGCCAACCTGCGCCGCCGGGCCGTTGGTCATCATCAGCACGCGATCCGACAGCAACACCGCTTCATCCACGTCATGGGTGATCAGCACAATGGTGGTTTTCAGCTCCTGCTGGATGCGCATCACGCTGTCTTGCAGGTGGGCGCGCGTTAAGGCGTCGAGAGCCCCAAAGGGTTCATCTAAAAGCAGCACGCGCGGTTTCATCGCCAGCGCACGTGCAATACCCACGCGCTGTTTCATGCCGCCGGAGATTTCCGAGGGGCGCTTGTGCATGGCATGGCCCATCTGCACACGATTGAGGTTGTGTTCGATCCACTCATTCATCTCGCCCTTGCTCATTTGCCCTTTAAACACCTGCTGCACCGCCAGCTCGACGTTTTGATAAGCGGTCAGCCATGGCAGCAGTGAATGGTTCTGGAACACCACCGCACGCTCGGGGCCGGGGCCGCTGATTTCACGGTTTTCACACAGCAGCACACCGCTGCTGGGTTGGGTTAAGCCAGCAATCAGGTTGAGCAAGGTGGATTTACCGCAGCCGGAGTGACCAATCAGGCTCAATGTTTCGCCCGCGTGGATATCAAAGCTCACGTTATCGAGAGCCAGAAATTCACCGCTGGCGGTGTTAAAACGCTGACTCACCTGTTGTACGCGAATAATCGGATTCATCATCGGCTCCCTATTTATCCCAGCTAAAACGACGTGCCAGCAGCATCAGTGCCTGCTCCAGCAACAGCCCGATCACGCCAATCACCACAATGGCGATCAGGATGTTTTCCACATTGAGGTTGTTCCACTCGTTCCAGATCCAGAAACCAATGCCGAGCCCACCGGTCAGCATCTCGGCGGCGACGATCACCAGCCAGGCGATGCCCATCGACAGGCGCATGCCGGTGAGCACGGCGGGCAATACCGCCGGGAACAGGATGCGCCGCATCACCGTCCATTCGTTGAGTTGCAGCACGCGGGCGACGTTGAGGTAATCCTGCGGAATACGCTGCACGCCCTCGGCGGTGTTGATCACCATCGGCCAGATCGAGCAGATGAAAATGGTCCAGCTGGAAGCGGGTTCCGCACGCTGGAACAGCAGCAGACCAATCGGCAACCACGCAAGCGGGCTGACCGGACGCAGCAGCGCGATGATTGGATTAAACATGCGCGCCACAAAGGTGAAGCGGCCAATCAGGAAACCGGCTGGGATGCCCACCAGCGCTGCCAAACCAAAGCCCACCGCCACGCGTTGTAGTGAGGCCACCACGTTCCAGCCAATACCCTGATCGTTAGGGCCGTTGTTATAGAAGGGATCGGCGAACAACGTCACGGCCGCCTGCCAGGTGGCAAAAGGCGTTGGGAAGCCTTTGCTCGACATTGATGCCAGTTGCCAGACAAACAGCAGCAGAATGACGCCGCAACTCGCCGGGATCAGTCGCTGTAGCAGCGGCCGCAGCCAGCGCTGACGTGCGCGCGGTTTCTGTGGCACGTTAAGCGCAATCACCTGCGCCGGTTGAGCGACGACGGGCGTCGCGGCGTTCAGCGTTCGGGCTTCAGATTTCATGCTGACCTCACTTAACTACGTTTGATGGTGAAACTGTCGGCATAGGCGGCAGGGTTGCTGCCATCCCACACTTTGCCGTCGATAAGCGTGCTGCTGCGCATTTCGCTGGCGGGAATAGAAATACCGCCAACTGCCGTGGCAGCCTGCTTATAGATATCGATACGGTTGATTTGACGGGCAACAGCAGCGTAGTCCGGTGCGGTTTTCACCATGCCCCAGCGCTTCATTTGCGTCAGGAACCACATGCCGTCGGACAGCCACGGGTAGCTCACTTCGCCATCGTGGAAGAAACGCATGGCATGAGCATCCTGCCATTGCTGGCCCAGTCCGTTTTCGTACTGGCCGAGCATGCGCCCTTCTAAGGTTTCTACTTTGGTGTTGATCCATGCCCGCCCGGCTAACACAGCAGCGGTCTCTTTACGGTTTTCATCAGAAGCATCGATCCAGCGCGCCGCTTCCAGTACCGCTGCCGTCATCGCACGCGCGGTATTGGGGTTTTCTTTGACCCATTGCGCACGGGTGGCGAGGATTTTTTCCGGATGATCGGGCCAGATTTGCTGGGTGGTGGCGGCGGTAAAACCGATGTTGTCGCTGATGGCACGCTGATTCCATGGCTCGCCCACGCAGAATCCGCTCATGTTGCCCATCTTCATGTTCATCACCATCTGCGGCGGTGGCACCACAACGGTGCGCACATCTTCAAACGGATCGATGCCGGCATTTGCCAGCCAGTAATAGAGCCACATCGCGTGGGTGCTGGTGGGGAAAGTGTGCGCAAAGGTGTAAGTGCCTTTGGCCTGGCTGGCGATCAGCTTTTGCAAGCTGGCAGCATCTGTGACCTTCTGCTCTTTCAATTGATTAGCGAGCGTGATGGCCTGACCGTTGTTATTCAGCGTCATCAGGTTGGCCATGTCGTGTTGTGGCCCTGCCACACCCAACTGTAAGCCGTAGATCATGCCGTAAAGCGCGTGCGCGGCATCCAGTTCACCGGCCGTGAGTTTGTCACGCACCGCCGCCCAGCTGGCTTCTTTACTCGGTTGTAGCGTCAGCCCGTATTTTTTGTCGAAACCTTTTACCGACGCCATCACCACCGGAGCACAGTCAGTGAGTGGAATAAAGCCGACGCGAACGCTGCTCTTTTCGGGCGCATCTGAACCGGCGGCCCACACCGCATTACGTAAACCTGGCAGTAAATAACTGCTCCCCACCACCGCGCTACCCAGCAGGAACTGACGACGTGAGACTGCAAACCGCGTTTTACTCATCATGCGCTTCCTGAAAAAAGAAATAAAAAAAGGCGTCCTCCCGCATGTCGTTAAAACATGGGGCCGGACGCCTTTATCCAAAGCACTCGCTTCACCGCCGTTGGCGAAACAAATGCGCAATGTCTATGAAATATTGCAAAGCCTGTGCCAGAAAATTTTTCACTGAAAAATCAATATTACCGCGGGTATGACGCAGGAATCTGACCACGCTTTGCACTACCCTGACGCACAATACGCACAAGGTTTGTGCAGCCACCTCCTTTGGGTTATGGCTTCAGCGTCGCCGCCACAGCGAGGATCGCCTGCGCAATATCCAGCATGCGTTTGTTCTGATTCATGGCGCTTTTACGCAGCGCTTGCCAGGCATCTTGCTCGCTAAAACCGTGCTGCTGCATAAGCCATGCTTTGGCCTGATCGATGATTTTGCGTTCATCCAGAGAAGCACGCATGGTGGCAAGTTCATCCGCCTGCGCCTGTAAACGTTGCGCCTGCTCACGGATCAGTGACAACACCGAGCGGCCGAGTTGGGGGGCAAGGCCGTTACTGTCCAGCGTTGCTTCCTGCTCACCCAGCCAGCTGGCGCCTGCGACATACAAGGAGAAGCTCGCGTCCTGATTGGTCGCCAGGTGTTGCGGTTCAGCTTGTTCGCTGTTGGCAATGGCACGCTGGCAACACGCCATTAATGTGCTGCATAACCCATCCTCGATCTGTTTCATTTGATCGAGACGTTGGCTCAGCAGCGTGAACCATTGCAACACACCATTTTCACCGCACTGCGCGCCGGTGCAGGCAATGCGACGCAGACGCTCAATCTGGCTGTCCGCATCCGCCATCAACAGCCATTGCTGCTGATTTTGCGCATCCGCGAACTGACTAAAGGTTGCGAAGCTTTGCTCCTGAGCGGCGATCAACATTTGAATCCGCTGACGCTGTTCGGGAGTAAACTGCCCGGCAGCAAAACCGGCAGACCCCGTGGCGCGCTCCTGCCCCGCCAGCTCCTTTCCCTGCATAAAGCTAAAGAGCGCAATCAGCGCACGGGAAATTGCGGGCTCACTGGCGGTATCCGTGGCCTCGAAGACCAGATTCAGTAAGGTACGAATAATGTGATTAAAGCCCTCCATCGCCTCTGCATGGCTGTATTGCCCCTCCCGAATATGCTGACGTAGTGATGGCAGGCTCTCTAACGACTGCAGTGCTGCCGCAATCAGCATACAGAAACGGCTGTAACCCGGCTGTGCCACCGCTTCCGGCAGGACTTTTAAGGCAATTTTCTGCCGCTGCTCTACCTCACGCGCGCGCGCGTCCAGCTCATCACCAAACAGCCGGCCGGCTGAACAGATCCAGATGTTGCTGGCACCGCGTTCACGTTGCAGCACGTGAATTAACTCACTGATGGCGAGAATCTGTTCGCCTGTGCGCATTAGCCGTCGCAAGCTGGCAATTTCGCTGGCGCGGCTGGCATGCAAATACTCTAGGGCCCGGCTCATCACGTTTTCTCGCGCAAAATAGACATAACGATTTTAAGCAAAAGCCGTGCCGGACTGGCTTTAGCACTGGCGGAAATACGCGCGGAAATTCCGAAAGTAAGAAAATTGTTTACCTGCGCAATCTTTTTTTAACCTTAAGGAAAGATTAAGATTACTTACCAATGATGAGACATCTTTCTGCGGCTCTTCGGCTTTATCGCCTGCGTCACACGCTTACACGACTAAATAAGTAAACTCAGCTTATCTATCACTAAAGGCACAGGTTTTTTATCACCCTGATACGCGCTATTTTCGCCCGTTAGCACGGGTTTTCTCGCTATGCAATGGATTGAATTCTCAAAAGTCTTAGGTAGACTGAGTACAGCACTATCTTTCTGTAATCTGACTGTTTTTTGATGGCTTTCCCGCTGCATACTCTGCCCGCCTTAGATGCGTGTGCCACATATTAATCTGCAGCTAATCTGATGAAATTTGAGGTTCATGGTGAATAAGAGTCTGTTGCTCACTCTGCTGGCAGTATTGACGTTGGCGGGTTGTAAAGCGCCACCACCGCCGATGACTGATGACACCCTGGTCACCAGTGAGGTCAATGGCGTCAAGCTGGTCCACCGTCATGCGGTGGCAGCGCCAGGCGAATTCACGCCGGTTAATGAGAGTTTCCGCGCACTCTATGCGGCGTCGGTGATGACCACGCCTGATTATGGCGGCAAGGTTGTTCGTTATCTCGATAACGCGAAACCGTTTGAAGTACTAGGACGTGTCGACCACAGTTGGTTAGCCGTTGCCGATGAACCCAATGGACAGCTGATTGGTTACATCCCGCCGAAAGCCGGGGTTGAAAGTAGCCGTTATGACGCCACCGTGCGTAGCGACCGTCCACGTCCCCGCCGTACTAAACAGGTCTGCGTGGCCGTTGGCGGTGCCAGCAAGGCTTGCCGCACCAACGATACCGCGACCTGGATCCTAGACTGATAATGCAATATGGCGCAGATTGTCCACAGCAAGGTCGCACTCTGTGGACGCTCCCTAGCGCCATTGCCAGGAAAAAAGATATTTAATGACCCAGGATTCTGTTGTCCGCGATGGCATTGTCGCGGGCAACGATAACCTTTTGCTTAATGCCGCAGCACCGATATTGAATGCCGTTGTCCGTATACGGCAGGCTGCTACGCATGACGATCCCGCCGGTTTACGTCAGTTACTGATTGAAGAGATCCGCCAATTCGAACATCGCTGCAAGCAAGCCGGTTTGCCGTTTGAGATGATTATTGGTGCACGCTACTGCTTATGCAGCGTACTGGATGAAGCCGCCGCGCAAACCCCATGGGGTACGCGTGGTGTGTGGTCAGGGAACGGCATGCTGGTCACTTTCCATAATGAAAGCTGGGGCGGCGAAAAAGTATTTCAGCTGCTTTCCCGCGTCTCGCAAAGCCCGCAGCAACACCTGTGGTTGCTGGAGCTGATTCATTACTGTCTGCTGCTGGGTTATGAAGGCCGTTATCGCGGCAGCGATGCTGGCCGTTCACAGTGTGAAGGGATTCGTAAACGTCTCGCTCAACTGATCCAGGAAACACGCCCGTCGACCGCTAACCCGGCCGCGCCACTGGTGGAGGTGCATCCTCTGGTTAGTCGCTTAACCCGTCCGATGGTACCGCTATGGGCCTGCGCGATGCTAGCGGCCCTGATTGCCTGCCTGATTTACAGCGGCCTGAACTGGCGGCTGGGCAATGCGGCCGAGCCGCTGCTGCGCGCCATCTATCAAACCCCGCTGCCACAAATTATGCCTGGCCGTCGACCTACCTCACCGCAGGCTTTGCTGGATTTGCATCAGCGTTTGAATGATGTGATCGCCGCCGGTCAACTGGAAGTCAGCGATGGCGCATTTGGCAGTAAAGTGATCATACCTGCCGATAAACTCTTCTCCCCGGACGGTACCGTAGTCAATCAGGTCGGTCGCGCGTTGCTGGCGCACGTTGCCAGCGCCATGAAAACCGTTAAAGGCACGGTACTGGTGTCGGTGTATACCGATAACAGCCCGGTGGATGGGCGTTTTGCCTCAAGCTATGAATTTTCCTTTGCGCGCGCACGCGCGGTGACCCAATTGCTGAATCCGCAACTGGCTGAAGGGCACAGTGTGAAAGCGGAAGGCCGCGGCGACAGTAATCCGTTGCTGCCCAATGACAGCAATGAAAACCGCGCCCGCAACCGGCGTGTGGAGATCACCCTGTTTGCCGCACCGGAAACTCTCGGCAATCATCCAGGAGGTGAGTGATGCGCGCATCGCTGCAACATCTGTTAACCCACCGCCTGCTGTGGAGCCTGATTGGTGTCACCGCCTTAAGCTGTGTGCTGTGGATGCTAGGCCCGCTGTGGAGTTGGGGAGACACCCGTCCGCTTGAGCCGGTGTTTCCTCGTCAACTGCTGGTCGGTTTGCTGTTCTTTTGCTGGGTGCTGTTCCAGTTTATCCCGGCGATCTGGCGTGGCTGGTTTAACAGTAAACTCCTCAACCGCCTGCAGGAGATGAGTCACGAAGAGCTGTCCGATCGTCAGGCCACTGATACGCTGCTGGCTCAGCGCTTCAGCGAAGCAGCGCTGCGCCTGAAACGCACACAGTTTGGTCGCCGTCATCAAAAAAACTGGCTGGCACGCTTTCAGAGCCACTATCTCTACCAGCTGCCCTGGTATGTCATGATTGGGGCGCCCGGCGCGGGCAAAACTACCGCCCTGCTCAATGCCGGACTGGAGTTTCCGCTGACCGATAGCCTTGGCAAAGCGGCGATTCGCGGCGTCGGCGGCACGCGTCATTGCGACTGGTGGTTTACCGACAGCGCAGTGATGATCGATACCGCAGGGCGATATGCCCTGCAGGAGAGCCAGCGTGCGCGCGACGGCGCCGAGTGGCAGAGTTTCATTAACCTGCTGAAACGCTATCGCACACGCCAGCCAATCAACGGCGTGATCATGACTATCAGCGTGGCTGATCTGCTCACCGATTCCGCGGAAGCGCGTCATGCGCAGGCCAGCGCGTTACGTAGCCGCATGCAGGAGTTGTATCAGCAAACCGGTATTCATTTCCCGGTGTATGTGATGGTGACCAAGACCGATCTGCTGAAAGGTTTTTTAAGCTTCAACGAAGGCTTGAGCAAACCACAGCGCGACGCCATATGGGGATTCACTTTCCCATGGGAACCCGGCAAACCGCACAAAGATGACTGGCATAACAGCTTTAGCCTGCAATATCAGCGTTTAGAACAGCGCCTGAAGCAGCAACTGCCGATGGTGATGGCAAACGAACGCGATCTCACCCTGCGTGCAGACTGTTTCCTGTTTCCCCAGGAGTTCAGCTCCCTGCGCCCGCTGCTGAATGAGTACCTTGATGTGGTGTTCTCGCGCCATGAGGATGAGATTGCCTGGTCAGCGCGCGGCTTATTCTTTACCAGCGGCACGCAGGAAGGCTTACCGTTTGACCGCATCATGGGCGAACTCAACCGTAAGCTGCAGTTGCCGCACACCGGTGAGAGTAGCTTCGCAACCTGGGATAGCGTGACTCGTAATAATCCCATCCCTGGCAACAAAGGCCAGAGCTTCTTTATCCGTGACCTGCTAAGCGATCTGGTGTTCCGAGAAAGTGGCCTGGCGGGCAGCAACCGCCACTGGGAATATCGCAACCGCCTGTTTCACTGGATTGGCTACGGTGCGCTGACCGGTGCACTGCTCTTGCTCTCCGGTTTATGGCTGGCCAGCTATTTCCAGAACCAGCAATATCTTAACCAGGTCGCCGCGCGTATTGAGCCGATGACTCGTCAGAGTCAGCAGGTGATTCATCAGCCAGCCGATAATATCTTTGATCTGCTACCCTTCTTAAATAACCTGGTGAAGTTGCCTTTGTCGGAGCGCTTTTCCCTCGACAATCCACCGCTTAGCATGCGTGTGGGTCTGTATCGTGGCAACCAGGTAAGCGATGCGGCATGGGTGCTTTATCAAAATGCGCTTAAGTCTCTGCTGTTACCGCGCGTGGCCCAGCAAATCACCAATTTGCTGCGTGATGATCCCGGTAACGACAATGAATACAGCCGCAATGCGCTGCGTGCCTATCAGATGTTGTATCAGCCGCGCAATTATGACGGCGAATTCCTGCGTGCCTGGCTGATGCAGAATCTTCAACGCAATCTGCCAGATGATGTCAGCGCCCGGGATTTGCAGCAGCTTGACTGGCATCTTAGCCAGCTTCTGGATCAGCAGATTCAGTCGTCACCTTATGCGCGGGATAACGCACTAATGATGCGCAAGCTTGCAGAAAATCTGAAAATTGCTGGTGCGAATGGCAGTTCGCTGGCGATTGCACCACAGCGGGCTTCGCAGCGATTGACCGGACACAGTGAGTAATGGTGAGGTAACCATGGCGACGCACACCGCGCCGGGTTGGTACGGCAAATTGCCGGCCACCGGCGATTTCCTGCGCCAGCGCCTGAGTGAGAATACCGTGACGCCCTGGAGCCATTGGTTTCAACAGGGGCTCATGCACTGGCATCAGCAACCCGATGCCTCCACTCAGCTGTTTCTGCGCGCACCTGTCTGGAATTTTGTTCTGCCGCTGTCGCCGCTGCGTCAGCAGGTACAGATGGGCTGCCTGCTGCCCTCGTGCGATCGCGTAGGGCGCAGCTGGCCGCTGCTGGCTTTGCGAAGTTTTCCGCTCAGCCACTGGCACAGCGCTCAGCTGGCCATGTCAGGCGACTGGTTTCAGGAGCTGGGCACGCTGCTACTGCGCGGCGTGCGTGACCGGCTGAACCCCGATGCGCTGGAGCAGCAGATGCAACGCGTGACGCCGCTGATGGTCCCGGATAATCAGCGCAGCGATATTATGGATGTGATTGGTTTTGATGATCTGCCCTGTACGCTGAGCTGGCGTGAAGTGGCGGATAAATTTGATCCCCAGCAGCACATTAGCTACTGGTGGAGTAATCGCAGTGACGGTTTTGCCCACGCCACACATAAACACAGTGGGCCGCTCACCGCGCAACTTTTTGCGTTACTGTTTAACCCGGCGGCAGGTGCACAGCCGGGACGCAACGGCCTCTATCCACCCATGTTTGAATGAGCCGCAGCGTTTGCCTTGTTAACAGGATGACTCATGCAATTTACCATTGTGCAGTGCAATACGGATGTGCCAGCAAAGACGGTTGCTTTTAAACCGCCTGGGGGAACCATTGGCCGCAGTCAGGATAACGATCTGGTACTGCCTGACGAATCGCGCGCCATTTCACGCTTGCAGGCGTTGGTGCATATCTCCCCGGAAGGTGAGTGCCGCCTGACCAATCAGGGCAGTGTGACCTCGGTGGTATTGAACGGCGTGGCGCTACAGCGCGGTTCACAAGTGCAATTACAGCATGGTGATGCACTGCAAATCGGCGATTATGGCCTTGAAGTGCGCGATCCTGCCTGCCAGAGCCCCCAGCAGGATGACCCGCTCACGTTCTTCGCAGACAGTGCGGCCGATCCACTCGGTATGCAGCAGGCATTCGACGTGGTGCCGGAACCCACTGCGGCGCGTCCGGAGCGCCGTAATGACCCACGCCTGGGTATTGATCCGCAAAGTGATGCTCCTTCGGCTCCCGCCACGTTGCCGCATGCGGATCAGGACAAGCTGATGGCCGCGCTGCTGGAAGGCATGGGGTTGAATAATGGCCATCTCACGACGATCACCGAAGAGCAGATGCGCGTAACGGGCCGCATGCTGAGCCTGTTCTCGCAAGGCACTGTTGCCCTGCTCTCTTCCCGTTCGATCCTCAAACGCGGCGTGAAAGCCGATATGACGATGATCCTCAATGAAGCCAACAATCCGTTTAAAATTTTGCCTTCAGGCAAAACGGTATTGATGCAGATTTATCAGAGTCAAATGCCCGGTTTTATGCCGCCAGAAGCGGCGGTGCGTGATGCACTGGTGGATTTGCAGGCGCATCAACTGGGTATGATCGCTGGCATTCGCGCGATCATCGCGGCGATGCTGCAATCCTTCAGTCCGCAACGGCTGGAAGAGGAAGCACGTAAAGATGGCGTGTTGCCTAAGCTACCGTTTAACGGCGGGCGTAAAGCGGCCTTGTGGGATTACTTTTCACGCCACTACCAACGCACTGCCGGTGAAATTGAAGATGACTTCCATACCCTGTTTGGTGAAGCCTTCCTGCACGCGTATGACATGGAAGTGAATCAATATAAAGATTCCCAGACTCGGACCGAAGACGCATGAAAATGATGTTTGCCAGCCGTTGCCAGCAGGGAATGCGCGATGAAAATCAGGATCGCACCGGGGCCGAGCTGGATGAGCACAAAGCCTGCTTTCTGGTTTGCGATGGCGTGGCCGGTTTGCCTGGCGGTGATAAAGCGGCGCAAATCGTGCGCGATACGCTGCTGACACAGTTACACAACAGCCCGACGTTCACGCCCGAAAGCACACGCGCAGCGATTGAGCACTGTCAGCAGGTGTTGCTTGAGGCGCAGGGAAAAAATCCGAAATATGCACGCATGAGCACCACGCTGGCCGCGCTGTTTATTGACCGCGAGACACAGCGCGCATGGTGGGCGCATGCAGGTGACAGCCGGGTTTATCACTTCCGTCATGGGGTGTTGAGTCAGGTGACACGTGACCATAGTCTGGCCCAGCAGCTGCGCGAAGCAGGCTATGAAAATACCGGAATTAACAGTAATTTACTCTATAATGCGCTCGGCGTTGAGCCTGCACGTCCCGCCACCTTTAGTGAAGTGATTCCCTTAACGGATGGTGATGCGTTTCTCGTCTGCACGGACGGGTTCTGGCTCAATCTGACCACTCACGAGATGGAACAAGCCCTGCGCATGGTCAATGCCTGCGAAGAGTGGCTGACTTTGATGGAACAAGCCGTTAACCGCAGTGTAAAAAGCGACAATCTCAGCGCTCTGGCCATCTGGATTGGCGAACCGCAGGAAGCGACGCTGCTTTATTCTCAGGCTGATGCGGCACGTTTTCTGCCGACACGTTATTGATCCCAAGGACCCTTATGAAAGTGTGGTTGCCGGGCTTAGCGACCCTGTTGCTGGCTCTAAATGCACAAGCTGATGATTATCGCGTGGTCTATTCGCCGAGTCTGTCGCTTGAAGTCTATATCGATAATGTGGCCAGCAATTCACCCAACGACTGGTGCAAAGAGACCTTGCCGTTGCGTATTGTTTCCGGCAAAAGCACCGATTCCAGCATTCTGACCAGCTTCCTGCCACGCGTTGGCACACTGCTGGCGAATCAATGCGGCACGCTGGACGAAATCCCATGGCAGATGACGAACAAAGACGGCAGCGTACTGGCCAACGGCAGCGCAGCAAAACTGCAGAACTGGCGGCCAATCGTGATCAACGATGCCACCGCCAGCGCCAGTGCCAGCAATGCCGCCCCGCTGGATCTCTCGCGACCGGCAGATAACAGCCCTTTGCAACACTTCGCTTTACCCGCAGGTTGCCATTTCCGCACCTCCTGGGACGAAAACGGCGACTCACTATTTATTCCGGATAACCCACAACAGCACTGCTCCACGGAAGGCTGGCTGGAAGGCCCCAGTGAGTTAACACTGATGAGCGGAGACAAAACGCGCTCGCTGGCGGTGAATTTCTATCAGGGCTATCCCATTGCCAATCTGAAACTCAGCGGCCCGGCACTGGAAGTGGTGGCAGTGAACAAACAGCGCATGATTGTGGCGCGTCCGGATGCCGAAGACAGCTGGCTGGTGCTGCCGTTCGACAGCCAGCAACATGTATGGCGATTCACTGGCAACCTGCTGATTAAAATGGATAAGACAGCAGGACAGGACAGTGATGCGGTGAAGAGTCGGGTTGAAACTTTACGCGGCGCCTGGTCGTCGCAGTTTATGCCACAGCAAAAAGTGACTGTGTTACTGATTGACACCCTGCATGCGGATCTTGCCGATCCGGCGATTGGTGCCTGGCGTAACATTAATTAATTAGCAGTCGTCGCCTGACGTCAACAGACTGGCAGGCGCTACAGGACGTGTTCAGAGAGTTCACTATGTCGGCAAACGAAAACCACACACCGAATGCCCTGCCTGCGGGTTACCGGTTTAATGAATTTGAAATCAAGGAAGTGATTGGCGGCGGCGGCTTTGGCATTGTTTACCGTGCCTGGGACCATCAGCTGGAACGCACCATCGCCATCAAAGAGTACATGCCCGTCTCGCTGGCAGTACGTGCCGCGGATCTGTCACTGGAGTTGCGCGGCGAACGTTTCCAGAAACTGTTCAATGCCGGACGAAACAGCTTTATTCAGGAAGCCCGTCTGCTGGCACGCTTCAATCATCCCGGCCTGCTGCACGTGTTGCGCTTCTGGGAAGAGAACGGCACCGCCTACATGGGCACACTCTACTACAGCGGGATGACATTAAAAGAGTGGCAGGTGACCAGCCCGGACAGTATCGATGAGTCCTGGATTCGTCGGCTGTTACCGCCGCTGTTTGGCGCAATTAACACCATCCATACTGCCGGTTATCTGCACCGTGATATTTCGCTGGATAACATCCAAATCCAGGAAAATCAGCTGCCGGTGTTACTCGATTTTGGTTCAGCCCGTAAGGAGATCGGTAATCTCTCTGATGAAACCGAAATCATGCTGAAGCCCGGCTTTGCCCCGATTGAGCAATACAGCGAAGAAGGTGAGGTAGAGCAAGGCCCCTGGACCGATATCTATGCGCTAGGCGCGGTGCTGCACAATCTGATTACCGGCCACGCGCCGCCTGTCAGCGTGGTGCGCTGCATCGAGGATAACTATCAACCCTTGGTTGAACGCAAGCCAGCAGGCTATTCGCTGCCGCTACTGCATGCCATCGACTGTGCGCTGGCAATGAAACCCGGTGACCGTCCGCAGAGTATTGATGCGTTTGCCAGCCTGATCGATCTGCCGGTGAGTGATGTTGAAGCACTGGTCACCACCTTCCCGGTCACCGTGGAAGCCCCAACGCCTGAACCCGTCGCCGTAGTGCCGGTGCCTGAACCGCAGGTGATGGCGGTGAATCATGCCGCGGCGGCGATTGAACCTGTCACGCCACGCAACGTGCGTCGCCTTTCGCCTGGTCTGGTCGCCGCCGCTGCCATTGCCATTCTGGCCGTGGTGGTGGTGGTGTGGAAAACCCATCGCCACAGTGAAACCGCTCCGATAGCCGCTACCCCTTCTGCGTCAGCGCCGGTGGCGAGTCAGAGTGCAGCAGCCAGCGCGCCAGGTATGGTAACCGTCTATCTGCGCTTGCAGGAGGGCGAGAAAGTGCTGCTCAACGGAGAAGCGAAGGATGTGAAACCCACCAGCAGTGGCTTTGCTTCACTCAATCTGGCGGCGGGAAGTTATCGAATTGAAGTGCAAAATGGCAGCCAGGTAATGAGCCAATCACTGACCATCGACAAACCCGGAACCTGGCTGATTAATCCGGGTAAACCGTAGTTAACGCGCTGCAGATTGCTGCAGCGCCCTCACCTCAGCGGCCAGACGCGTCAACGCGTCTTCCTGCATGCCGCGTTTACCCAACTCCTGTTCGAGGGAGTAGAGATACTGAGCATTGGTGCCCAATGGTCCGCTGGCCTGGGCAATCAACGGTGCGATGGTGCTGCGACAGGAGTCTGCTTCATACAGCGGGTGACGCGGGTCCATGATAAATACCAACGCCGTCACTTTGCGTGCATCGTCCAGTTCCAGGTCGCACCAGGTTGGCAGATAACAGCCGGTGATCATCTCGCGCTTCCACAGCAGCTCCAGCTCGTCATGCAGCCGCGCTTCGGGTAAACGGAAAGCCAGACCACTGGTTGAACCGCCTTCTTTTAGCGCCAGCATACGACCGGGCGTCGAGACCGTGCCCCTGCCGGCGGTCAGACGCAGACAGAAAGCACGATGCCAGCCTTCGAGTCGTCCGGAAGCCACTTCTTCCGCCTCAAAAACCGGGTTCCACATCAGGGAGCCATAGCCAAAAATCCATACCGGGCTTTGGTCTGGGCGACAAGCCAGTGTGGCAGCGAGTGACGCGGCACGCTTTTCACAGCTCCACAGCAGCGCTTCGTCGATATCGCCAAACGATGTTTTACAATCCGCTTTTAAAAGAAATTCCCGGGTTAACAATGCGACCTCCTCTACTGCGCTGACATCCTGTCGGTTCGGCTCCTCAAAGATGATGTCTTACAGGCAACACGCGTTGCGTCGACTTAAGAGAAGACATTAATGCATTTTTAACAAAAGTTTCAAGATTGACCCCGATCACAAAGGGGAAATTCTTTGTAAATAGCATCGGCTGCCTGGCAGATAACTTGAACAGAGTGATGAGGAAGAAAGCAATGAAATGCCAAACATATACTTTAGTTACACAAGGTTTTTTTAATCCATAAAGCTTCGATAAACCGCATTGAAATCAGATTAAAACAGGCATTATTTTATCTTTAAATTACTTTTATCGATTCCCAACAAGATGAAAAGTCGATGTTATTATCAGATAATAGCTTCTTTTGTTGGATTAGAATAAAAAACATGACTAAGTAAAGTCGCGTAAAAAGCCTGAAACACAACTGTTGAAAAGTTACACTGCGCTGCGTCAGAAAAGTCATTATATTTATCAGGCACTGATCGCCTGTTTTGTTCTTTTTGCCGGAGAGGATGGTGAATGGCTACACATGAGAAAACCCGACATACCGAGTACTCACTGATATTCCCGATTGTCGCGCTGACGGTGCTGAGCTTCTTTGGCGGTCAGACGGCATTATTGCCGGTTATCGGCATCAACCTGTTGGCGCTGGTCGCCATCCTTTGCAGTGCTTTCAGCGTGGTGCGCCATGCTGACGTGCTGGCACACCGCCTGGGTGAACCCTATGGCTCGCTGATTTTGAGCTTGTCCGTGGTGATTCTGGAGGTCAGTTTGATCTCCGCCTTGATGGCCACCGGCGATGCCGCACCTGCGCTAATGCGCGACACGCTCTACTCCATCATCATGATTGTGACCGGCGGTCTGGTGGGCTTTGCGCTGCTGCTCGGCGGACGCAAATTCGCCACCCAATATGTCAATCTGGCGGGCGTAAAGCAGTACATGATTGCCATCTTCCCGCTGGCGATTCTGGTGCTGGTGTTTCCGAATGCGCTGCCAGGCGGTAACTTCACCACGGCTCAGGCGCTGATCATTGCCGCGATCTCCGCTGCGATGTACGGCGTGTTCCTGCTGATTCAGACCAAAACGCATCAGAGCCTGTTTGTTTATGAGCATGAGGATGACGGTGACGATGGCGACCCGCATCACGGTAAACCTTCCGCGCATAGCTCACTGTGGCACACGGTATGGTTGATCATTCATCTGATCGCCGTGATCAGCGTGACCAAGATGAACGCCAACACGCTGGAGCATCTGCTGACAGAACTCAATGCACCTGAGCAGTTCACCGGTTTCCTGGTGGCGTTGCTGATTCTGTCGCCGGAGGGGTTAGGGGCAATCAAAGCGGTGTTAATGAACCAGGTACAGCGCGCGATGAACCTGTTCTTTGGTTCGGTATTAGCCACCATCTCCCTGACGGTGCCGGCGGTGAGCATCATCGCTACCCTGACCGGTCAGCAGCTGATATTTGGTCTTGAGCCACCACATATGGTGATCATGAGTGCCGCGCTGATTTTGTGCCATATTTCGTTCTCAACCGGGCGTACCAATGTGCTGAACGGCGCCGCGCATCTGGCACTGTTCGCCGGCTATTTACTGACAATTATGTTGTAGCGTGTGACGCTCAGATTTAAAGCAAAAAAAAGGCGCCCATCGGCGCCTTACTTGCATCTGGATAGCGCAATTAGTTGCTGGTATCCAGTTCCGGGAAGCTCTTCACCAGATCATCAATCGCTTTCATCTGCACCAGGAATGGCTCCAGCTTATCCAGCGGCAGCGCGGATGGACCGTCGCATTTCGCGCTGTTCGGCTCTGGGTGCGCTTCAATAAACAGACCGGCGATACCCACCGCCATACCCGCGCGAGCCAGTTCAGCCACCTGCGCGCGACGTCCACCTGAAGCCGCGCCGAACGGATCGCGCGTCTGCAGAGCATGGGTCACGTCGAAGATCACCGGGCTGTTGTTGGTGACCTTCTTCATCACGTTGAAGCCCAGCATATCAACAACCAGGTTGTCGTAACCGAAGTTGCTGCCACGGTCGCACAGGATCACTTTGTCGTTACCGCCTTCCGCGAATTTATCGACAATGTTACCCATCTGGCCTGGGCTAACGAACTGCGGTTTCTTAACGTTGATGACTGCACCGGTTTTCGCCATCGCTTCCACCAGATCGGTCTGACGCGCCAGGAACGCAGGCAGCTGAATCACATCAACGACATCCGCCACCGGCTGCGCCTGTGAAGCTTCATGCACATCAGTGATGATTTTCACGCCGAACGCCTGTTTCAGCTCCTGGAAAATCTTCATGCCCTCTTCCAGACCCGGACCACGGTAGGATTTGATGGAAGAGCGGTTAGCTTTGTCAAAAGAGGCTTTGAACACGTAAGGGATACCGAGTTTGTCGGTCACTTTTACATAGTGTTCGCAAATACGCATGGCGAGGTCGCGCGATTCCAGCACGTTCATGCCACCAAAGAGAACAAATGGCAGATCGTTTGCGACCTTGATATCGCCGATATTTACTACTTTCTGAGTCATGCCCTTTCCTTATTGTCGAGGTGACGCTTAGTGCAGCGTCACCTGTTTCTGTTCAATTGCGTGAATCTGCACTTTAATCATTTCGCTGACCGGGTCTTCTGGACACTGTTCAACGAAGTAGGTCAAATCGGTCAGTGCGATATGTTCACACTCAAGCTGAGCGTAAATTAACCCCCGATCGCGGATTTCATACGGGTCATCGGGATCAATCTGCAGCAGTACCTGGCTGACGTTGAGCGCCAGTTCCATCTGCTTCTCTTCCATCAGCGCCGCTTTCAACGTGTCCAGCATTTTACGCATCACGTTGATGGTTTTGGCTTCATCCAGATCATCATTGTAGAGCTTCGCGGTCGGGCTGATATTGCCCTTCAGCCACACTTCCAGCGTATGTGTATCCAGCGTTTCGCCGTTGAAAGGGTTGATCAACCACATTTCACCGTCCAGCCAGTCTGCACGCAGAATCAGCTGAGTGGGGAAAATCACCGGGATCAGCGGCAGCTCCAGCTCGTCGGCGATGTGTAACAGAATCACCCCCAGCGATACGGCGGTGCCCTGTCGGCTCTTCAGCACTTTATCGATCCACAGCGCATCGGACAAATTGTAGACGCCGCTGGCGCCACCAAAGCCCCACTGGCGATAAAACAATTCAAGCAACTTGCCCAGTTGCAAGTCGGCATCCTGTTCGCTGCTGACGTATTCCCGTGCTTCTTCAACTAATGCCGCCAGCTGTTGCTGAACGGATGGTGCAGAAAAATCATTGCGTATGGCGCAGGTTGCGCCAATCACCGCTTCACTCAACGGTGTTTCACTGTAATCAACTAGCTCTGGCGAGGTCATACTATCCCCAATAACGGCATTTTGGTCATCGCCAGCTTAATCACAAACAGCAGTGCTACGATTGCAATCAGACAAGCGATCCAACGTGTCCCCATCTTGCGTGGGCGACGGCTCAATGCCACGGAACCTAAGGCGATGTAGATAATAACCCCTAACAGCTTCTCCGTCAGCCAGCTTCCTTGTGGTGAGAACGGATAAAAGTGTGTGATCACCACCAGCCACACGCCACTGAGCAGTAAAAAGGTGTCATTAATATGCGGCGCAATGCGTACCCAGCGGCGCTGAAGCATCGCTGAGCCGGTGGTTAACCAGTAAAAGCGCAGCAGAAACAAGCTGATCGTCAACGCTACCGTCAGCAGGTGAAAATGTTTAACCAGCGGATACCAGCTTGCCATGGTGCTTCCTCAAATCAAAAAAATTGCCCAAGTGTGACGCGCGGATTGCCGCCATAATCGTTAATGCTGCTGACCTGCTGGTAGCCGTGCTGCGTCATGATTTCGCGCACCGCTTTATCCTGCTGCCAGCCGTGCTCCAGCAACAGCCAGCCGCCAGGCTGCAACCACTGCGGCGCAAGGTGAATAATCAAACGTAAATCGGCCAGCCCGGCCTCGTCGGCGACCAGTGCGCTGAGCGGTTCAAAGCGCACATCTCCCTGCTGCAGATGTTCATCGGCAGCGTCGATATAAGGAGGATTACTGACGATGACATCGAAACGCTGAGCGGGAATGTCATTAAACCAGTGGCTAAGCAGGAAACGTGCATTGCTGATATGCAGCCGCTGCGCGTTCTCTTCCGCTAACGTTACAGCAGGTGGGATTCGATCGCAGCCCAGCACCTGGCAGTCAGGACGTTCACTCGCCAGCGCTAACGCGATAGCACCCGTGCCGGTGCCAAGATCGAGTAAGGAGGATGCGGTTGCAGGTATGCGGAGTAGCGCCTGCTCCACCAGCACTTCAGTGTCCGGTCGTGGAATCAAGGTGGCATCATTAACGCGCAGCGGCAGCGACCAAAACTCACGTTCGCCCACCAGATGCGCAATCGGTTCACCGTTTACCCGACGCGCCAGAAGCGCATCGAGCTGGGCAAGCTGAGAGGCGTCCAGTTCGTGATCGTCAAACGCCACCAGCCAACTGCGTGATTTTCCCGTTACGAACCCCAGCAAAATCTCCGCATCCCGTTTCGGGCTGTCTCCGCCACAGAGCGCGACCACTGCGTGCTTGAGCCAGTGGCGAATCATCATCAATCCTGTCCAGCCAGCGCGGCCAGCTGATCGGCCTGATACTCCTGCACAATCGGCTCAATCAGCGTATCCAGCTTGCCTTCCATGGTTTCATCCAGGCGGTATAGCGTCAGGTTAATGCGGTGATCGGTCACTCGTCCCTGCGGGAAGTTGTAAGTACGGTTGCGGTCGGAACGATCGCCGCTGCCTAACAGGTTACGGCGGGTTGAGGCTTCTGCCGCATTACGCTTGGCGGTTTCGGCGGCATGAATACGCGCACCTAACACCGCCAACGCTTTGGCTTTGTTTTTGTGCTGCGAACGTTCGTCCTGGCACTCCACCACAATACCGGTAGGTAAGTGGGTAATACGAATCGCCGAGTCGGTGGTGTTAACGTGCTGACCACCAGCCCCTGAAGAGCGGAAGGTATCGATTTTCAGATCGCCCGCGTTGATTTCTGGCATTTCTGCTTCAGGCAATTCCGGCATCACCGCCACGGTACAGGCAGAGGTATGAATACGGCCCTGTGATTCGGTTTCCGGTACACGCTGAACGCGATGACCGCCGGATTCAAACTTCAGGCGACCATAAGCGCCTTCACCATGAATACGCGCGATCACCTCTTTATAGCCGCCGTGCTCACCTTCGTTGGCGCTGATGATCTCAACCTGCCAGCGGCGTGCTTCGGCATAACGGCTGTACATACGGAACAGATCGCCCGCGAAAATTGCCGCTTCGTCCCCACCGGTTCCAGCGCGCACTTCAACAAAGCAGGAACGTTCATCGTCAGGATCTTTCGGCAGCAGCAGCACCTGAAGCTGCTGCTCCAGACCTTCACGCTTCTCACGCGAGATTTTTAACTCTTCGTTAGCCATTTCGCGCATTTCAGGATCGTCGAGCATCATTTCAGCCGTTTCGATATCTTCCTGCACCTGCTGCCAGTCGCGGAAGCAACGGGTCACATCGGTCAACTGTGCATATTCGCGTGATAACGCGCGAAAACGTTCCTGATCGCCAATGACGCCGGCATCGCCCAGCAACGCTTCAACTTCTTCGTGGCGTTCCTGGAGGGCTTCCAGCTTGGCAACAATAGAGCTCTTCATGTAATAGAGGGTATCCCAGTGATAGGTCGTGACAGACCAGATTACTCTAAACCGAGGCTGTCACGTAAGATCTGCAGGCGTTCGCTGTCGCCATCGCGCGCGGCCTGCTGCAGTGATTTGGTTGGTGCATGAATAAGACGATTGGTCAGCTTGTGTGCTAACTCTTGCAAAACTTTCTCGGCATCCGCGCCCTGACGCAGCGCGGCAATCGCACGCTCCTGCAACTCGGCACGCACGTCGTCAGCCTGTGAGCGGTATTCGCGAATGGTGTCGCCCGCGCTTTGCGCACGCAGCCACGCCATAAATTCGCCACTTTCCTGCACGACAATGCTTTCGGCCTGGACGGCAGCGGCTTTGCGCTGCGCCATATTCTGCTCGATGATCGCTTGCAGATCATCGACGCTATACAAATAGGCGTTCGCCAGCTTGCCCACTTCAGGTTCGACATCACGTGGTACGGCGATATCCACCAGCAGCATCGGCTGGTTGCGACGTGCTTTCAACGCGCGCTCCACCATGCCTTTGCCAATAATCGGCAGCGGGCTGGCGGTAGAAGAAATAATGATATCCGCATCGGCGAGGCGCGTTTCAATATCGCCCAACCCAATCACTTCGGCGCCCACTTCATCGGCCAGCAACTGTGCACGCTCGCGCGTGCGGTTGGCGATCATCAACTTCTGCACTTTATGTTCACGCAGATGACGCGCCACTAACTCGATGGTTTCCCCGGCGCCCACCAGCAACACATTTACCGTGCTGAGTGATTCGAAGATTTGACGCGCCAGAGAACAGGCGGCGAAGGCGACAGAGACCGCGCTGGCACCGATTTCAGTTTCGGTGCGAACACGTTTGGCGACGGAGAAGGTTTTCTGGAACATGCGTTCCAGCTCGCTGCTTAGCGCATGGTCACGCGAAGAATCAGCATGGGCCTTTTTCACCTGGCCGAGGATTTGCGGTTCGCCCAATACCAGCGAATCCAGACCGCTGGCCACGCGCATCAGATGGCTGACGGCGGCGTTGTCCTGATGCCAGTAAAGGCTGGCGCGGACATCCTCTTCACGCAGATCGTGATACTCGCACAACCAACGCACCAACCTCTCCTGCAAATCTGTCTGCTGCTCTACGCTGAGATAGAGTTCAGTACGATTACAAGTTGAGAGCACCACACCACTCTGAACCATCGGCTGAGATAGCAGGCTGTTCAGAGCCTGATCCAGCGTGTCTGGCAGAAACGCAACGCGTTCGCGCAGCGCAACAGGTGCGGTTTTGTGGTTGATTCCGAGAGCAAGCAGCGTCATGGTGATTCGGGTTGGGATGTCCCAATATTTGTCAGGGCTTTGTGAAGCGCATTCTACAAGATGCCACAGATCAAGAAAAGCCATACAAAGGCTATGACTGTAATAAGATTAAACTGATCGTGCGCAATTATCCTTACATCGGCATTGACGGCATAGTATTGGATGGTTAGCGTTATCGGTTACGAAGTAAAAACGTGTCTGAGGAGACGACCACGTGATGCATTTGCCCCCGCGCAAGCTGTTGCGCCTTTTGCCCCTAGCCAGCGTATTGCTGGCTGCTTGTAGCATCAACAAACCACAAGGTCCTGGCCCCAGCACCACCTCACCGCAATGGCAGCAACATCAACAAGCCGTTGAGAAAATCACCCAATATCAAACGCGTGGCGCCTTTGCTTATCTCTCTGACAAGCAAAAAGTCTATGCGCGCTTTAACTGGCAGCAAACTGCCGCCGATCGCTATCGTCTGTTGTTAACCAATCCGCTGGGCAGCACCGAGTTGCAACTTGATGCGCAGGGTTCGGTGGTGCAAATCGTCGATAACAAAGGCAAGCGCTATGTGAGCAATGACGCTGAGAAGATGATTTCACAGTTGACCGGCATGGATATCCCACTGGCGAATCTGCGTCAGTGGATGATGGGTCTGCCGGGTGATGCCACGGATTATCAGCTCAACAGCAGCTATCAGTTGCAGAGTGTGAATTACAGCCGTAATGGACAGCAGTGGAAAGTGAACATCTCTGATTACGACAGCAAGGTCAATCCACCGCTGCCGGCCAACCTGGAACTGACAGAAGGTGGTCAGCGTATCAAACTGCGCATGGATAGCTGGACCACGCAATGATCACCACCTGGCCTGCTCCGGCAAAACTGAATCTGTTTCTCTACATTACTGGCCGTCGAGCTGACGGCTACCACAATCTGCAAACGCTGTTTCAGTTTCTTGATCACGGCGACACGCTGGAAATCACGCCTGATAGCAGCGGGAACATTACGCTGTTGACGCCTCTGGCGGGCGTTGCCGACGACGAGAACCTGATAGTGCGGGCGGCGCGAATGTTAAAACAGGCAGCGGCCGTTCGCGGTACGCTGCCCGAAAACGCGGGTGCGCAAATTGCGCTGGAGAAACGCCTGCCGATGGGTGGCGGTCTCGGCGGAGGCTCATCTGACGCCGCGACCGTGCTGGTGGCGCTCAACCATTTGTGGCAAACCGGTCTTAACGTGGATGAGTTAGCCACGCTGGGTATCAAGCTCGGTGCCGATGTTCCGGTGTTCGTGCGCGGTCACGCTGCCTTTGCTGAGGGGGTTGGCGAAGAGATCCAGCCCGCCGAACCGGAAGAAAAATGGTATCTGGTGGCGCATCCTGGCATCAGCATCGGCACGCCGGATATCTTTCGCGATCCTGACTTGACGCGCAATTCACCGATACGCACATTAGATGAACTGTTACAGCGTCCTTTTCACAATGATTGTGAAGCTGTGGCAAGAAAACGTTTTCGCGAGGTTGATGCGCTGCTTTCCTGGCTGCTAGAATACGCGCCGTCGCGCCTGACCGGGACGGGAGCTTGTGTGTTTGCTGAATTTAACACCGAGTCCGCTGCTCGTCAGGTGCTGGAGCTTGCCCCGAAATGGATTAACGGATTTGTGGCTCGCGGGCTTAATCACTCGCCGTTGCAACGTACCCTTTCCGGGCTCTAAGCGTTTGCGTGACAGTGCCACCCTGTTCCAGGCACTGCACGTGACGCATTAACACACCCGTATGAACGACTTCAAAAGTATTCGCCGGTTACTTTTGAAACGTTCATTCTCTGGACGCCAAGCCTGAGGTTCTTCTCGTGCCTGATATGAAGCTATTTGCTGGTAACGCCACCCCGGAACTAGCACAACGTATTGCCAACCGCCTTTACACTAGCCTCGGAGACGCCGCTGTCGGCCGTTTCAGTGATGGTGAAGTAAGTGTACAGATCAACGAAAATGTACGCGGTGGTGATATTTTCATCATCCAGTCCACCTGTGCCCCCACCAATGATAATCTGATGGAGCTGGTTGTGATGGTCGACGCGTTGCGTCGGGCTTCTGCTGGTCGTATTACTGCTGTTATCCCTTACTTTGGTTATGCCCGTCAGGACCGCCGCGTGCGTTCTGCTCGTGTGCCTATCACCGCCAAAGTGGTCGCCGATTTCCTCTCCAGCGTAGGTGTTGACCGTGTTCTGACGGTTGATCTGCACGCCGAACAGATTCAGGGCTTCTTCGATGTCCCGGTTGATAACGTGTTCGGTAGCCCAATCCTGCTGGAAGATATGCTGCAGATTGGCCTGGAAAACCCGATTGTGGTTTCCCCGGACATCGGCGGCGTCGTGCGTGCACGTGCTATTGCTAAACTGCTCAATGACACTGACATGGCTATCATCGATAAACGTCGCCCGCGTGCGAACGTTTCTCAGGTGATGCACATCATCGGTGACGTGGCGGGTCGTGACTGTGTACTGGTCGACGATATGATCGACACCGGCGGTACGCTGTGCAAAGCAGCTGAAGCGTTGAAAGAACGCGGGGCGAAACGTGTCTTCGCTTATGCAACTCACCCCATCTTCTCTGGCAACGCGGTAGAAAACCTGCGTAAGTCAGTGATCGATCAGGTTATCGTGTGCGATACCATTCCACTGTCAGACGAGATGAAAGCGTTGCCAATCGTGCGTACCTTAACGCTCTCTGGCATGCTGGCCGAAGCGATTCGCCGTATCAGTAACGAAGAGTCCATCTCCGCAATGTTCGAACATTAATACATTGCATGAAACCGGGCCCCGCGCCCGGTTTTTATTTCTGACAATCCGCTTCATTTACCGATTAAGCCGCTTTCAGCGCCGATATTTTCGCGATAAATTTCGTTAAAACTCGCTATTCTCCCTGCCTTACACTCTTTTCAAACGACATGCGATGCTTCGCTTTAGCGGGCCATTGATTAGTGGTATTTTCTCCACACTTTTTTCAGAGAACTCCGACCACTATGACTCTCGACATCTACACGCTGTTTGTTTGCGAGCTCTATGTGCTGGGTTTTTTGAGCATTATTTTGGTGTTCGCCTGGGTAGGTGCACAGTACGATCGCGTGCTGGGGTTCACCACGCTGGCGCTCACGTTAACCCTGATGGCGGTCTTCCTCAGCAGTCTGCGCAGTGCTGGCTTTGTTTTTCTCCCTATTGCTGTCGGCAACGTGGTGATGCTGCTGGCCTACGGCAATCTGCTCAATGCTTTTCGTGCTTTCTGCAATAAACCCTTAGGCTTCAGCTGGTTAGCAGGCGCACTGCTATGGGCTATTCTTTGCACTTTCCCACAGTTTTATGCCAGTCAGCCTAAACGCGTTTTAGTGCTGTGCCTGCTGTGCATCATTTACACCGGCGCACTGATAAGGTTGTTATGGCAATCACGCGATGCCCTGCAAGTGACTTTTTGGCCCGCGCAGATGTTGCTGTGGATCCATCTGTTGTTTCACGTGGCGCGTATTTTCCTGGATGACGCCATCGCCACACCGGTGCGCGGCGCAATAGCAGGCTCGAGTTTTTCGGTTTATGTGATTCTGGAGTCCATTCTGTTTGTGATTGGCCTGACTTTTACCATTCTGGCGATGGTCAACGAACGCACACAGATAGCTCACAAACGCGCTTCGCTTCATGATCCCCTGACCAGCGTCTGGAATCGTCGCGCCCTATTCGAGCAAGCCGACAGATTAGTGTTACGCAACTCGCGCAATCCGCAACCCCTGGTTTACTCGGCCGTGCTGTTTGATCTCGACCATTTCAAAGGCATCAACGATCGTTACGGCCATCAGCAGGGTGACCGCGTATTGATCGATTTTTGTCAGGTGGTGCAGGCGTTATTACCCGCAGAGGGTCACTTCGCCCGTTTGGGTGGCGAAGAGTTTGCGGCGATTTTACTAGGAGATAGTGAAGCTGCGGAACGTGTGTGTGAGCGAATCCGACTGGCCACGCAGCTCTCACAGCCTAACGATGTTTGCTATACGGTGAGTATTGGCTATGCCACCGCTCATCATCGCGATCACACCTTCCCGATATTACTCGGGCTGGCAGATGAAGCGCTGTATCGTGCAAAAGCCAGTGGCCGTAACCGCGTCGAGCGTTATTTCGTGCAGTTACAGCCTATGCAGGAAGCAGCTCTCTCTTAATGTGAGGAGTGATCGCGGCGGCAGCGTTTGTCACCGTAATGGCGCAACCAGAAGTAACGGTCTTCAACACGCTCACGTCCACTGACACGCGCGCCGACCAGCCACAGCAGTGCCCCGACAAAGATACTGAACATGGCACCATGGGCAAGGAATTGCGGCAGGTTTAACGCAGGCAGCTGATTAATAATGGAATAGCCGACGCCTAACACCATCGTCAGTAAACCTAAACACATCAGGCCATTACCTAAATAGCGGCATTGTTGACGTTTCATGATTCACCTCCATCCTTATGAAAAAGCAAAACAGCACGTATGGTTAACTTGTCATAAGTTTAGGCAATGACCGCAGGTTAAGTTGCGGACAGGATCACACATCCTTCACAATCTCTGACATTTCTTTACGGCCAGAGGCTTGATTTCGATAGAAATTGATAAGTCACTCAGAGGTATCATCTGTGCTCAGCACCCTTTGTCATCGCCGCTTGCAGGCAGTAAACTATCGCCCTTTCCGCAGCAAGACAGGATAAACATCGTGAGCAGCATTAAACTGATTGTGGGGCTGGCCAATCCCGGCGCTGAATACGCCGCAACGCGTCATAACGCGGGTGCCTGGTATGTGGATTTGCTGGCCGAAAGACATAATCAGTCGTTAAAAGAAGAGCCAAAATTTTTCGGCTATACCGCGCGCCTGTCACTGGCGGGTGAAGATGTGCGCCTGTTGGTGCCCACCACCTTTATGAACCTCAGCGGCAAAGCGGTGGGCGCGATGGCGACGTTTTATCGCATCGCACCGGAAGAGATTTTAGTGGCACACGATGAACTGGATCTGCCTCCGGGCATCGCCAAATTTAAACAGGGCGGTGGTCACGGCGGACACAACGGTCTGAAAGACATCATCAGTAAACTGGGCAATAACAACAATTTCCATCGCCTGCGGGTTGGCATCGGCCATCCCGGCGATCGCAATAAAGTCACCGGCTTCGTGCTGGGCAAACCCCCAGCCAGCGAGCAAAAGCTGATCGATGATGCCGTGGATGAAGCGGTGCGCTGTACTGAGCTGTGGCTGAAAGAAGACAAAATTAAGGCGATGAACCGCCTGCATGCGTTCAAGGCTGGCTAAGGCCAATTCCCGCGCCGCAGAAGGCAATTCTGTGTATAATGCGCGAAATTTTTTGAATCTGTCGGCGCTGCCAGCCAGTGCCGCACACTCAGTGAGAAAGGTAATCAGACCATGGGATTTAAATGCGGTATTGTGGGCCTGCCGAACGTCGGTAAATCCACCCTGTTCAACGCGCTGACCAAAGCGGGTATCGAAGCAGCCAACTTTCCGTTCTGCACCATCGAGCCTAACACCGGTGTGGTGCCAATGCCCGATCTGCGCCTCGATCAGCTGAGCGAAATCGTTAAGCCGCAGCGTGTTGTGCCGACCACCATGGAATTCGTCGATATCGCCGGTCTGGTGAAAGGCGCATCCAAAGGTGAAGGTCTCGGTAACCAGTTCCTGACCAACATCCGTGAAACCGAAGCTATCGGCCACGTGGTGCGTTGCTTCGAGAACGACAATATTATTCACGTTTCCGGCAAAGTGAACCCGGCGGAAGATATTGACGTCATCAACACTGAGCTGGCGCTGTCCGATCTGGATACCTGTGAACGTGCCATTCAGCGTTGCCAGAAGAAAGCCAAAGGCGGCGACAAAGATGCTAAAGCTGAACTGGCTGCATTAGAGAAGTGCCTGCCGCACCTGTCCGAAGCTGGCATGTTGCGCGCGCTGAAACTGGATGCAGACGAGAAAGCGGCCATCCGCTACCTGAGCTTCCTGACCCTGAAGCCAACCATGTATATCGCCAACGTTAACGAAGACGGTTTTGAAAATAACCCGTACCTCGATCAGGTGCGTGCGATTGCGGAAGCCGAAGGTTCAGTGGTGGTGCCAGTGTGCGCGGCCGTTGAATCCGACATTGCTGAGCTGGATGACGAAGAGCGTGACGAGTTCATGGCGGAGTTGGGTCTGGAAGAGCCGGGTCTGAACCGCGTGATCCGTGCGGGTTATGCCCTGCTCAACCTGCAAACTTACTTCACCGCTGGCGTGAAAGAAGTGCGTGCATGGACCATCCCAGTCGGTGCCACCGCGCCGCAGGCTGCCGGTAAAATTCACACCGACTTCGAGAAAGGCTTTATCCGTGCGCAGACCATCGCGTTTGATGACTTTGTTACCTACAAAGGTGAACAAGGCGCCAAAGAAGCCGGCAAGATGCGCTCAGAAGGTAAAGAGTACATCGTGAAAGATGGCGACGTGATGAACTTCCTGTTCAACGTCTAATCTTCACGTCGATGATTTAATCCTGATGGATTAAGCACCGCAAAAAAATCCACGCCTGGCGTGGATTTTTTATTTCTCATTGAGTAAATTCTTCCGCATCGCGCTCGCGTAGCGTCACGCTCACTTCGCTTCCGTCGCTGACCTATTCCACCGCCACCGCTCGCTTTTCCGCATGAATCCCCCCTTCTGACGGCCCTGACCCAGAGTGTGAGCCCGCTCATGAAATTGGCTCATGCAGCTTTGAAATTTAATCACTATCAATCGTTGAGGGACTCTGGCATAAAATTCGCATTGTTATTGACTTAAGACAATGTGAATTCTCCCGCAGGTGGTAGGCCAGGCATCAAGGCAACCCGTCTGAAATCGGGGAGGTTTTGCAGCAGAAATCAGGATACCCGAGCATCATGAGCAACGATTTTGCATTTTCAATTAAGAGCAGCGTTTTCGATGAGAACTACAACCCCTCTGAGAATACGCGTATCACCACGAACTTCGCTAACCTGGCACGTGGAACCAACCGCCAGCAGAATTTGCGCAATGCCTTAATGATGATGAACAACCGTTTCAACTCTCTGGCGCACGCGGATAACCCAAAAGGCGATCGTTATGCCGTTGAGCTGGAAATCATTTCTGCGGAAATTGATATTGAAGGCAATGGCAAAACCTTCCCGGTCATTGAGATCCTGAAAACCAATATTGTTGATCGCAAAACTCAGCAGCGTACCGACGGCATCGTAGGCAATAACTTCTCCTCTTACGTGCGTGATTACGATTTTAGCGTGCGTCTGCTGGCGGCCAATAACAACCAATCCGGTTTTAGCCTGCCGGAAGGTTTCGGCGATCTGCACGGCAATATCTTTAAAAGCTTCGTCAACTCGGCGGCTTATCAGGAGCGCTTTAATAAAAAGCCAGTAATCTGCCTGAGCGTATCAAGCAAGAACACCTATCACCGCACTGACTATCAGCATCCGGTGTTGGGCTTTGAATATCAGCAAGATGAGCTGTCTCTCACCGACCACTATTTCGGCAAAATGGGTTTGCAGGCGCGCTATTTCATGCCTGAAAACAGCGTTGCGCCATTAGCCTTCTATTTCACCGGTGACTTGCTGAATGATTACACGGATCTGGAACTGATCGGCACCATCAGCACCATGGAGACGTTCCAGAAGATTTACCGCCCGGAAATTTACAATGCCAACTCTGCCGCAGGTCAGTGCTATCAGCCAAGCCTGACGCATGGCGACCATTCATTAACGCGCATTGTTTACGATCGAGAAGAACGCAGCCAGTTGGCAATTGAGCAGGGGAAGTTTACGGAAGAGCACTTCATCAAACCCTATCAAGAAATTCTTGAGCAGTGGTCTGCACAATACGTTCTTTGATTAAGCCAATATAAAAGGTTATTGATTATGAAATTGTTATTGCCTACTTCAACGGCAGGAAGCTTACCGAAACCGGCCTGGCTTGCTCAACCTGAAACGCTGTGGTCGCCATGGAAACTGCAGGGTGATGAATTAATCGAGGGCAAAAGAGATGCTCTGCTGTTATCCCTGCAGGATCAGCAATTAGCGGGCATTGATATCGTCAGTGATGGCGAGCAAACGCGCCAGCACTTCGTCACCACCTTTATTGAACATCTGAGCGGCGTTGATTTTGAAAAGCGTGAGATTGTGAAGATCCGCAATCGCTATGACGCCAGCGTGCCAAGTGTGATCGGTGAAGTGGTGCGTAAAAAGCCGGTGTTTGTTGAAGATGCTAAATTCTTGCGCCAGCAAACCAAACAACAGATTAAGTGGGCTTTGCCAGGCCCAATGACCATGATCGATACCCTCTATGATGGTCACTACAAAAGCCGTGAAAAACTCGCCTGGGAATTTGCCAAAATTCTTAATCAGGAAGCCAAAGAGTTAGAAGCAGCCGGTGTCGATATCATTCAGTTTGATGAACCCGCATTTAACGTGTTCTTCGATGAAGTGAATGACTGGGGCATTGCCGCACTGGAAAGAGCCGTTGAAGGTCTGAAGTGCGAAACCGCCGTGCATATTTGCTATGGCTATGGCATTAAAGCGAACACCGACTGGAAAAAGACCCTCGGTACCGAGTGGCGTCAATATGAAGAAGTGTTCCCTAAACTGCAAAAGTCTTCTATCGATATCATTTCACTTGAAGCCCAGAATTCGCGCGTGCCAATGGATCTGATTGAGCTGATTCGTGGCAAAAAAGTGATGGTCGGTGCCATTGATGTGGCGACCAACACCATTGAAACCGCAGAAGAAGTGGCTGATACCTTGCGTAAAGCGCTGCAGTTTGTGGATGCCGATAAGCTTTATCCTTCTACTAACTGCGGTATGACGCCACTGTCGCGCCGCGTGGCGAGAGGTAAGCTGGAAGCCTTAAGCGCCGGTGCAGCTATCGTACGTAGCGAACTCACCGCGTAATGTTGATCGACTCACCGCCCAACAGGACGGTGAGTGCTTTACTTCGGTGCCCAGCGATGTTCATTCGGGCACCGTCTTCCGTCTCCTGCCTGCATCATCCAATCCTGAAAAAACCTCATCACGCCCTGTGCGCATGTCTGTCGGCCAGTAACTGATCGACGAAAGCGACGATTTCCGGTTGGGTTTTCTCAATCTCGGCAATTTTACCGGCGAACTTCGGCAGATAGTCTTTATGGGCATACAACAATTGATCCAGCACTTTTATCGCCGTATCGCCCGCCGGAATAAGCGGATTAATCGTGAAGGCGTGTAATGCTGCGCCGTAATCGCCACTGACGGCCGCTTCAATCACCGTTTCTTCCATGGCTTTCATTAACTGAATCATGCCGCGCGCCGCAGGCGGTAACGCTCCCCAACGCAGCGGTTCTGCGCCATGAGAAGTGATGGCGGCAGTAACCTCTACCACGCAATCAAACGGCAAATCGGCAATCGCGCCGTTATTGCGCGTTGAGACCACCATCAATTTTCCGCTGTTATTTTGAATCGATGCAATCAGATCGCAAGCCGCATCGCTGTAATGCGCCCCGCCCCGCTGACTTAACTCTTCAGGCTTGTAGTTAAGATTGACGTCTTTATACAACTCGAACAGCCGCGCTTCGGTCTTCTTCACCACTTCAGCGCGGGTTTCATACTGTTCGAACTCTTCGATGGCATGCGCCAGCATCGGTTCCTGCAAATAGTAATAGCGGTGATAGCCGCAGGGCAGCAGGCCGAGATG
This sequence comes from Pantoea sp. C8B4, assembly GCF_051336905.1. Classification (NCBI taxonomy): domain Bacteria; kingdom Pseudomonadati; phylum Pseudomonadota; class Gammaproteobacteria; order Enterobacterales; family Erwiniaceae; genus Pantoea; species Pantoea sp. C8B4. Next base: position 151,659 of record NZ_JBGMNK010000005.1, on the reverse strand, counting down.
TTTCACCTGGTCATAGTTGAACGGAATCTGATGAATATTTTTCAGCCCTTCATCACTTTTTTCCTGCTGCTCTGGAGAGTAGATTTTATCAATCAGCTCTGCGGTGCGTTCATTGCCCTGCTGATCCCAGACGCGATGCCAGTGGAAATGGTTAAGACCGGCAAACTTAAAATAGAGATCTTTCTCTTCCAAACCGAGTACGCTGCAGGCCTGCGTGATATGACCGAACGGCACATTGCACAGGCCGACGGTTTTTTCCCACTTGCCATATTTAATCGCCGCTTCGGTCACCATGCCTGCCGGATTAGTGAAATCCACCAGCCAGGCATTAGGGCACAATTGACGCATATCCTCGATAATATCGAGAATCACCGGAACCGTGCGAAACGCCTTAAATATTCCGCCCGGGCCGTTGGTTTCCTGACCCAGTAAACCATTGGCCAACGGAATCACTTCATCTTTTAAGCGCGCATCTAGTAACCCCACGCGGAACTGCGTGGTTACGTAATCCGCATCCTTTAACGCTTCCTTGCGATCGAGTGAAAGATGCACCTGCCAGTCGAGTTTGGCGGCCGCGATCATGCGCTTTGCCATGTTGCCAACAATTTCCATCTTCTCTGCGCCGTCCTCAATATCCACCAGCCACAACTCGGCAATCGGCAACTGCGCCTGACGCAGGATAAGCCCTTCAATCAACTCTGGCGTGTAGCTGGAACCCCCACCGATAGTGACAATCTTGATCTTATTTGGCATAGGATATAACTCCGTTTGGTTGCAATCAGGTGAGTCAAAAGCGCCGTTTCAGGCAGCATTACGCCTCACCGCATGGATGATATTTTTCCTGGCTCAGGTTCATATTATTTATTCAGCCAGCCTGCGCAGGCTGGAAAGGATATTCACTGACGAAGAGATGACACATCTGTTTTACCCGGGCCTCCTGCCCGGGCAATGCGACTTAAAGCGCTTCACCTTGCGAGGCGATGACCTTTTTATACCAGGCAAAACTCTTCTTCTTCGAGCGCGAAAAATCGCCGGTTTGATCGTCATTGCGGTCCACGTAAATAAAACCGTAGCGCTTGCTGTATTGACCGGTGCCAAAAGAGACGCAATCGAGGCAGCCCCAGGGCGTAAAGCCCATCAGGTCCACGCCATCTTCCAGTACAGCTTTTTTCATTTGCTCGATGTGTTCACGCAGATAGGCGATGCGATAGTCATCATTCACCTCGCCGTTGGCTTCACGTTGATCAACGGCGCCAAAACCATTTTCCACAATAAACAGCGGCTTCTGATAACGCTCATACAGCGCGTTCAGCGTGTAGCGCAGACCGACCGGATCGATCTGCCATCCCCAATCTGACGCCTGCACGTGTGGATTTTTTCGGCTGCCAGGGAAAGCCTCGAGCGCGCTGTCCATGCGCGTCGCGCTGGTGTACTCCACGGCATTGCTCATGTAATAGCTAAAGCCGAGATAATCGGTGCAGCCTTCACGCAGCGTTTGTGCATCTTCCGGCGCAATCTCAATGTTGAAACCGCGCAGTTCCCACTCTTTCAAAATGTACGAAGGATAGGCACCGCGCATGTGCACATCGCCAAACAGATAACGTTCCTGCATCGACTTTTGCGCGTACATCACATCATCAGGATGGCATGACCACGGATACAGCGGCACCATCGCCAGCATGCAACCGATCTTAAATTCAGGATTGATTTGATGCCCCAGCTTCACCACTTTGGCACTGGCCACAAACTGATGATGCAGTACCTGATACATCACCTCTTCCGGCTTCTCATGATCGGTGAAAATCACCCCTGAGTTGCTGTAACCGAACAGCGGGCGGCGCCAGTTACGCTGGTTGTTGATCTCGTTAAAGGTCATCCAGTATTTCACTTTGCCTTTGTAACGCTTCATCACCACTTCGCTATAGCGCACAAAGAGATCGATCAACTCACGATTGAGCCAGCCGCCATACTCCTTCACCAGATGCAATGGCATCTCGAAGTGCGACAGCGTGATCACCGGTTCGATACCATATTTGAGCAGCTCATCAAACATGTCGTCGTAAAATTGCAGGCCCGCTTCGTTAGGGTGTTGCTCGTCGCCTTTTGGGAAGATACGTGTCCAGGCAATCGAGGTACGGAAGCACTTAAAGCCCATCTCGGCAAACAGCGCGATATCGTCTTTGTAGTGATGATAAAAATCAGTGGCCTGATGGTTGGGATAGTGTTTCCCTTCGACAATCCCATCAGTAATTTCACGTTCAACCCCATGCGCACCGCCCGTTAACACATCGACGATGCTCGGCCCTTTACCTCCTTCGTTCCATCCACCTTCAACCTGATGCGCGGCAACAGCGCCGCCCCATAAAAAATCAGCCGGTAACTGAGACATAATCCATCCTTTTATGTGATTAACAGCGTCTTACTGCACGTGGGTTTTCGACAACGCCTGCACCTGACGATGCAGATAAATCAGTTCTTCGACTAAATCACGGCACAGCATGGCGTTCATCAGATGATCCTGCGCATGCACCATAATCAGGTTGACGGGAATCTTGCCGCAGCCTTCATCGGCACCGATTAAGGCGGTTTGAATTTTGTGAGCTTCGCGTGCGGCATCTCGGGCACTGGCCAGCAGCGCATCGGCTTCGTGCCAGTTGTGTTTTCGGGCTGCTTGCAGTGCCTGCATCGATGATGAACGGGCTTCCCCGGCATGAATAATCAGTTCCATCACCGTGCTTTCCATTTCCTGCATCTCTTGCATTACTTCATCTCCTCTGCCAGTTGTTCCTGCGCCATCTCTTCTTCCTGCGCAAGCAGTTGGCGTTCATACATTTTGAAGAACGGGTAATAAATCAGCGTGGATAAACAAATCAGGAAAGCCACTAGCACTACCGCGCGCCAGTCCCAGCCGGTTGACCATGCCGCACCAATCGGTCCCGGCGTGGTCCAGGGTGCCAGCGAAATGACGTGGTTGATCAGGTTGGTGCGGGTGGCGGTCCAGGCGATAACCGCGTTGATCAACGGCGTGGTGATAAAGGGAATAAACAGCAGCGGATTCATCACCACCGGCGAACCGAAAATAATCGGCTCATTGATGTTAAACATACCGGGTACAAAGCCGAGGCGGCCGATGGCGCGCAGATGCGCGGAGCGACTGCGCAGATAGAGAATCACCAGCCCCATGGTGGCGCCCGATCCGCCCACGGTGATGAAGAATTGCCAGAACGGCTCGATAAAGATCTTAGGAATATCCTGGCCGGCATTTAGCGCTTCCTGGTTCAGCCCCAGATTACTCAGCCAGAATGCCTGTAAAATCCCGCCGACAATCGCCGCACCGTGAATACCGGCAAACCACAGCAGATGACAGAGCAAGACGGCGATAAGCACGGCGGGCAGTGAATCGGCTGCGGAGATGATTGGCGCAAACACCGACATAATGGCCTGAGGAATGAGTAAGCCAAAGTGGCTCTCCATAAACAGGTTCAGCGGATAGAGTGTCAGGAAAATCACCATAATGGGGATCAGCAGGTCAAATGACTGACGAATCTTCGGCGGCACCTGTTCTGGCAGTTTGAAACCAATGTTGTACTTCACCAGCCAGTGCATCACTTCCGTGCAGTACAAGCTGATCAGGATGGCGGTGAATATCCCTTCCCCGCCCAGCGAGGCGACGGACAATGCACCGTTCTTTTCCGGTGCAGCCACCACCAAAAAGGTCATCAGCGACAGCAGCGCCGCCATCAGGCCATTCAGTTTGTAGCTTTGCGCCAGGTTGTAGGCAATTGCGCCAGTAATAAACACTGCCATGATGCCCATCGTCATGTTGTAGGGCATCATCAGCTGGTCGTTGTACTGCTTCACCATGCCCAGCCACCACTGGGCAAAGCCCCACTGGCTGTCCTGACTGAAAGGAGGATGTGAGAACAGCAGCATAAATGAGCCGACAATCAGGAACGGCATCGAGGCAATAAATCCGTCCTTGATGGCCACCACATGCCGTTGCGAGGAGAGTCGTGCTGCAATCGGACTGATGCGGTTCTCAATCACGCCAAATAAAGAGTCAGCCAGTGTACTCATCATGCCCCCTTATTGGCATCAATCAGGGAGAGCGCCGACTTCAGGATTTTTTCGCCATTTAACATCCCGTAATCCATGGTGTTAATGACGGTGACCGGTTTGTGATATTCCTGCGCCTGACGTTCGAAATCTGCCAGCTTATATTTGATCTGCGGACCTAACAGACAACAGTCATACTCCGCGATTTTTTCGTTAAACTCTTCCATGCCAACGGCATCAATTTTGGCTTCTAAACCCAGCTGCGTAGCGGCTTTCTGCATTCTTTGTACCACCATGCTGGTTGACATACCTGCGGAACAACACAATAGAATTTTCACCATGATACCCTCCGTTTTTTTTAAATAATTACGCGCTGAGAATCGTTTCTGCAACCGGTTACAGATTCAATTTGTTCTTTTTGTGATCCATAACTCAAACCGTTAAACCTTATTTAAAGAGTGAAAATATGATTAATCTGAGACCGGTTTCATATTATTTTTATGTTAGCCTTTTAAATATGTGATGAAATCGGATGATAATGAGAAAAAACGTTATCGGTAAGAAGAGCCTCACTCTGCGGTTTTCAGATTGAGCTTTTGCGCTACAATGCGCGAGAACGCTGAGAAGGAAGATAAATGACGACAATGCTTGATGTCGCAAAACGCGCAGGTGTGTCAAAAGCCACGGTTTCACGGGTGCTGGCTGGCCACGCTTATGTGTCTAAAACGGTGCGGGATCGGGTGATGCTGGCCATAGATGAGATGGATTACCGTCCTAATCTGCTGGCACGAAATCTTGCGACCAACCGTTCCCATAGCATTGGTCTGATGGTGCCCAATACACTTTACAATGGTCCGTTTTTCACCGAGCTGTTATTCCAGGCCGCGACCATGACGGAAAAACTCGGTTCGCAACTGGTGCTGGCCGATGGTAAACACAATGCGCAACAAGAGCGCGACGCCATAAACTTTTTAATCGATAGTTATTGCGATGCCGTGATCATCTACCCGCGCTATTTAAGCGTGGAGGAAATTGATGCACTGATTCCTGGCATGAGTAAGCCGTTAATTGTATTAAACCGCCGTTTGAAGCAGCATCCGCAATATTCAGTGTGCGCCGATCACGAAAATGACACCCTCAACGCTGTGAATCATTTGATTGCTCAGGGCCACCGCGAGATCGCTTTTATCAAAGGGATGGGCAGTTCGCACACCGGATTAAGTCGCCTGAAAGGCTATATTTCAGCATTGATGGAAAATGGCATTGAATACGACGAAAACCTGATGCTGGATGGCTGCTGGACCAGCGCCAGTGGGCAACTGGCGGTGGAAGCACTGTTACGTCGTAAAGTCAGATTTTCCGCGATTGTCGCCAGCAATGATGATATGGCGATTGGCGCCGCCTGCGCGTTGCACAACGCAGGTTTGCGCATCCCGCATGACGTCTCATTGCTGGGCTTTGATGATATCCCGGTTGCGCCTTATCTTCTGCCCGCGTTAACCACGGTGCATGTTCCCGTTGCTGAGATGGTGTCGAGTGCGTTAACGCAACTGTCTAAAATGCTTGATGGTGAAAGCGTGACGGCGCAGCCACTGATGCCGGGCCGACTGGTGCTGCGCAATTCGATCACCCAGGGACCGTATTACCAGCAAAAATAACGCTGTCGTGCGATAATCTGGCTTATTTTGCCATGATGAGCATTTTGCGCCATGAAGCACTTTCTCGTTATCGTCCCCGATGGCGGCATGCTGTTTGAAGCCGCCGGTATTGCCGACATCCTGATGCACGCCAACCTGCACCTGCCCGTAGGCGTTGATCAGCCACGTTATCGCGTCAGTATCGCCACCACGCAGTCACATCAGGTGATTCACGGTCAGTCGGGCCTCAACCTGCTGGCTGACCTGAAGCTGGCCGAATTAGATCCCCGCACCGCCTGGGATACCATCATGATTACCGGACGCGGTGACAGCGTCGAAGAGGGCAACATGGTGGTGGATTTCATCAGGCTGGCGGCTCCGCAGGCTCGGCGCGTGGTGTCAATTTGTGGTGGCGCGATGCTGCTCGCTGAAGCGGGTTTGCTGGATGGACGCCGTGCCACGTCACACTGGCGTCTGCTGGAAACGCTGCAAACCCGCTTTCCCCGCGTCCAGGTGGAAGGAGGCCCGCTGTACATCCAGGATGGCCCAATCTGGACGTCCGGTGGCGTGAGTTCCGGCTTTGATCTCACGCTGGCGCTGGTTGAGGAGGATTTCGGTTTCAGCGTGGCACGCTATATCGCTCAGGATATGGTGATGTATTTGCGCCGCCCCGGCGGACAGATGCAGTTCAGCCGCTACCAGCTACAACAAACCAGCACCGGCCCGATCCACGATCTGCAAAGCTGGATACGCGCCAACCTGGCGGAAGATCTGTCGGTTGAGAAGCTGGCCGAACGTGTCGCGATGAGCCCACGCAATTTCACCCGCGTATTCACCCGTGAAACCGGTGCGTCACCGGCGCGCTATGTCGCAGAGGCGCGACGGGCTGCCGCACGCGAACTGTTGGAGCAGAGCCGCGCGACGCTGGAACGCATCGCCCTCGACACCGGATTTGGCAGCAGCATCAATTTGCGCCGCAGTTTTGAGCGCCAGCTGCATCTCACACCTGGTGAATATCGCCAACGCTTTCACTGCCGTAAAATGGCGTAAAGTGATCCTTTTTTGTCGTTTACGCCAATCACACATCGTCCTACATTGACTGCAACCACTTCGGATAAGGAGTCAATGATGATCAAGGTAGGCATTAACGGTTTTGGCCGTATCGGACGTAACGTATTCCGCGCCGCACTGGGCAGTGATGATATTGAGATTGTGGCGATTAACGATCTCACCGACAGTAAAACCCTGGCGCATCTGCTGAAACACGACTCTCTGCTGGGCCGAATGCCTGCAGAAGTGGAAGCAGGTGAAGGTGAACTACGCATTGATGGCAAGCCAGTACGCGTGTTCAGCGAACGAGATCCGGCCAATATTCGCTGGAGCGATGTGGGTGTCGATATTGTTATCGAAGCCACCGGATTCTTCACTGAACGTGACAAAGCAGCGGTGCATATCACCAGCGGTGGTGCGAAACGCGTCATTATCTCCGCGCCGGGTAAAAACGATGATTTGACGATAGTGTTGGGCGTGAACGATCAGCGCTACGACCCTCAACAGCATTTCGTCGTGAGCAACGGCAGCTGCACCACCAACGGCTTAGCCCCAGCTGCACAGGTTCTCCATCAGGCCTTCGGTATTGAGCATGGTCTGATGAACACCACTCATGCTTATACCAATAGCCAGGTGCTGCACGATCAGCCGGAGAAAGATCTACGCGGCGCGCGCGCGGCGGCGCTGTCAATCGTGCCTTACTCCAGCGGTGCGGCTAAAGCGTTGGGGCGTGTTATCCCCGAGTTGGATGGACGTTTGACGGGCTATTCACTGCGCGTACCGGTGCCGGTGGTGTCAATTGTCGATTTAACCGTGACGCTTAAACGTGATGTCACTGCGGAGGAAGTCAATGATGCCTTTAAAGCCGCAGCAGCAGAAGGTCCGCTGAAAGGGATTTTGGGGTACAGCGATGAACCACTGGTTTCCAGTGATTATCAGGGCGATCCCCGTTCATCCATCATCGACGGCCTTTCCACGCTGGTGATTGGCGGCAACCTGGTGAAAATTCTTGCCTGGTACGATAACGAGTGGGGCTTCTCGAACCGTCTGGTGGATCTCGCGCGTTTGATGGCGCAGCGCGGATTGTAATTCGCCCTCCTCCTCAACTAAAAAAATCCCCGCTAATGCGGGGATTCTCGTTGCTGACGGGCGCAGTTACTTAATGCCCATTGCATCCTTCAGCGTAAAGAACAAGTCCGTCTGATCGGTCAGGCCCACCACGTTAGCCGCATAAGGACCATAGGCCGCGATACGCAGTTGTGTGCCGGTATGCCCCTGAGAATCCTCCTCAGAGTTGCCGTAGCTGATGGTCATGACCGCACCATCTTTGGTGTTTACCGCCTGCGTCAGGCCCGGCGCTTTGCTGCCATTTTCAATAATCTGGCTGCTGTGCGCATGGTCAGCCGTCACCACCACCAGGGTATCGCCGTGTTCACGCGCAAAGGCCAGCGCCTGCTGCACGGCTTCATCCAGATCCACCGTTTCACCAATCTGACCACATGGGTTTGCTGCATGATCCTGTTTATCAATCGACGCACCTTCCACCTGCAGGAAGAAACCTTTCTCATTGGTGCTCAGCAAATCAATCGCCTTTTTGGTCATCTGCGCCAGTGTCGGTGTTGATGCCGGGCGATCTTTATTCACTTCGCAGGTCACTACGGGTTTATCAATGTTGCCGTGATAGCTGGCTTTTGGCCCTTGCCAACGAACCGGCATATTGCCGTCGGAGAACAGACCCAGTACCGGTTTGCTTTGGTCGGCCTGTTGGATGGCATTCATGCCATCCAGGTTATCGACCAGCTGGAAGCCCAGCGCCTGAGCCTGCTCGCGCAGGGTTTTTCCCTGATACTCACCGGCTTTGGCGCTTTCCGTGAACGATTTCGCCCCGCCGCCGAGCGTGACATCTGGACGAGTCTTCAGCATCTGCTCGCTGATCGACCCTTTACCGCCCTGCTCCAGCGCATTCGTTGGACACAGCTCGCTGGTTTTCTCCGGGCCATAACATTTACGTGAAGTGACATGCGCCATCAGAGCGGCGGGCGTGGCATCCTGTAATTCTGCGGTTGAGACGTTGCCAGTGGCTTTGCCGGCAGCTTTCGCCAACTCCAGAATAGTGGCCTGATCCTTGCCATTGACGTCTACGCCGATGGCACCGTTATAAGACTTGGTGCCCGTTGCCCAGGCGGTAGCGGAGGCAGCGGAATCTGTCACGTAGTTCGGTTTGTGGGTTTTCTTGTCTAACGAGTAGTGGGTGTACTGGCCGGTTAACGGCAGTGCATCAATGCCTGGGAAAAAACCACCTGCGCCCATCGCCTGATTTCGTGCGGCGGTGATTTCCGAGTCACCCATGCCATCGCCGATCAACAAGATGACGTTTTTGGCCGTGGTATTGATGAGTGAGGCTTTCAGCGCTTCCGTCTGATCGCTGCTGAGGCGGCGCGCGCCACCGTGTTCGGTGATATCACCGGTAGCGGCGCGGGTATACGTTGTTGAATCTGCCACTGCTGACGTCGCGATGAGTGAAGCCAGCAGAGAAACCGTGAAAAGAGGTATGTGTTTCATTTATAAGCATCCTTATCAGTAAATATAACCAAATGTTTCCGCAGACAAGTCTGCGACAGTCTGGTGACACTTTTGTGTCAGAGAAGGAATAATTTGATGACAGAACACGCAGTTCGGCGAGAGATGCAGCAAGCTGCACAGAGCTTAAGCGGATAGAACAAAAGGAGAAAATAGGGCTTGACCGTTTTCAGGTAACTCCCTATAGTAGCGCCCCGTTGACCCAGTGCGGTTGGCAGAAAAAATGTGGTGAGATGTCCGAGTGGCTGAAGGAGCACGCCTGGAAAGTGTGTATACGGCAACGTATCGGGGGTTCGAATCCCCCTCTCACCGCCATCATTTTGAAGAAGAGCCTGAACGAAAGTTCAGGCTTTTTTTTGTCTTCAGTTCAGCCACATCATTAACTTACCTGACCATCCCCGATTGCCATCGCCAGGAACTTGTCTCTGAGTGGGTCTTTGATCTGTGCGTTCCAGGCCAAACCTGTTTGCCAATGCGTATGTTCACCCTCCAGCGGCAATAGCCTGACGCCAGCAGGAAGGATGTATTTCACACTCGCCGGCAATAACGCAACACCATCCCCTGCCGCCACTCGCGCTAGCAATGTCTGGATATCATCGGCGGCTGCAATCCTACACGGCGGAAAACCTTGCCCGCACAGATAACGCTGCGCCTGAGCCGTTAAGCCATTGCCGCGATCGGGTGAGAGCTGGAGCAGTTGGTGAGTTTCAATAAACACCTTCGCTTCGGCCAGATCGGAAGGCTGGTCTGTCGTCATCGCCAGCACTAAGCGCTCCTCATCCAGCACAAGACTTTGCAACGTTTCGGTTACCGGCAAGCGCACAAATCCAATTTGCAGCCGCCCTTCCATCAGTTGCTGGCATTGCACCGCAGAAGGCATGTCGTTTAATAAAACCTGCACGCCAGGATACGCAGTGCGGAACGCCGCTACCCTTTCAGGTGCCATGCGAAAGGACGAGATACCAAATCCAATGGTCAACGTTCCCGTCTGGCCCCGCTGCCGTTCCGCTATCGAGGCACAAAACTGCGCATGACGCTCCACGATATCCCGCGCACCGGACAAAAACTGCTCTCCCGCCACAGTGAGGCGGGCGCCATGCCGCCCGCGCTGGAAAAGCGTGACACCCGCAAGGTGCTCAAGCGTTTGGATTTGTTTCGTCAGCGCGGGTTGCGTCACGCACAGCTGTTCAGCAGCAGTGTGATAAGCACGGGTTTGAGCCAACGTGACGAAGGCTCGGAGCAGTTTAATATCCATTCCATTCGGTTATCGAAGTGAGCGAAGTTGTGATTATACACGGTGGATTTCTCTCTGGTGAAATAGCACGCTATTCCCCTACGAGAGAAACCATCATGAACAAACAGCTTCGTGTTGCCACCGTACAGTTTTGTCATCGCGCCGGAGACAAGCAGTACAACTTAGCGCTGATGGAACAGTTTATTGAACAGGCCGCTCAGACAGATACTCAGGTTTTGGCTTTTCCTGAGATGTGTATCACGGGTTACTGGCATGTGCCTCAGCTCTCGCATGATGAGGTGGCAGCCCTCGCCGAGCGCAGCGATGACAGCCCGTCACTGGCACGGATAGCGGCGCTGGCAGAGCGCTATCAGATGGCGATCGGGGCGGGCTATATTGAAAAGCATCAAAACGGCCAGCTCTACAATGCTTACGCGGTTTGCATGCCTGATGGTCAACGCCATATACATCGTAAGATCCACGCTTTCGAGCATCCATCCATTTCCCAGGGGAATGCATTTACGGTGTTTGATACGCCGTGGGGTGTGCGAATAGCGATTCTTATCTGCTGGGACAATAACCTCACCGATAACGTTCGCGTCACCGCCCTGCTGGGTGCCGATATTTTGATTGCGCCACATCAAACGGGCGGCACGCACTCGCGCAGCCCCTTCGGCATGAAACCCATCCCTGTAAGCCTTTGGGAAAATCGCCAGCAAGACCCTGAAGCGCTGGAAGCCGCATTAGTGGGTGACAGCGGACGAGGCTGGTTGATGCGCTGGCTGCCCTCGCGTGCACACGATAATGGACTGTTCATCCTGTTCAGTAATGGCGTAGGACTGGATAACGGTGAGATTCGTACCGGCAATGCGATGGTGATTGATCCCTATGGTCGCATCGTCAACGAAACCACTTCATTCAGAGATACGCTGGTGAGCGCCGATCTGGACCTTTCGTTACTGGCGATGTCTACCGGACGCCGCTGGATTCACGGCAGACGGCCAGAACTTTATCACCTGCTCTGTGAACCACAAGGCTATGAGCGGGATGCACGCACTGCACGATTTTCCGAAGATGTTCCTGTGTTCGATCACAAAATGACGCGTAAAACATCTTTGGACAAAACATAAAGCCACACGAAGAGTAAACCTTTCGCGTTTTATTTATACCGACGCTGAAGATATTTGGTTGAGGTAAATACCAACTTAGGGAAAAAACAATAAAATGAAAGGATTTATGCATTATCCAGGGGGTTTATCAGGCACTAATTTTTTACAACATCATCGTGTTCTGGTCGATTTTCCTGCCCAGCAGTTATTGATACGCGCCAATGAACCTGGCTGAGCAGCAACAAAAAAACCCGGCATGCGCCGGGTTTTGCTTCGCTACACTCTCAATCAACTTCTCAATCGTTAACCGTAAGCCAGCAGCGTGCGCTGGCAAAGTGCCGAACGGACGCAGTCGTTTTTGTCGAAACGCACCACACCAATCATCTCGTCTTCTTCGAAACGCGCCAGCGCATCGGCCAGACCAGATTTGACGTGGGACGGCAAGTCACACTGGGTGATATCACCGTTGACGATAACCGTCACGTTCTCGCCTAAGCGTGTCAGGAACATCTTCATCTGTGCCGCAGTGACGTTTTGTGCCTCATCAAGGATCACTACCGCATTCTCAAACGTACGTCCGCGCATATATGCGAAGGGCGCAATCTCTACCTTGGCAATTTCAGGCCTCAGGCAGTACTGCATAAAGGAAGCGCCGAGACGTTTAACCAGAACGTCGTATACCGGTCGGAAATACGGGGCGAACTTCTCGGAAATATCCCCAGGAAGGAAACCGAGGTCTTCATCCGCCTGCAGAACCGGGCGCGTCACAATAATCCTTTCGATATCCTTATTGATCAGGGCCTCAGCCGCTTTGGCTGCGCTAATCCAGGTTTTACCGCAACCGGCTTCACCGGTGGCGAATATCAGCTGTTTCGTTTCTATGGCATTAAGATAGTGCGCTTGAGCTTCATTTCTGGCTTCAATCGGACCACGATCGCGTGAATCACGCGCCATGCCAATTGAGTCCAACCCACCCATCTGCACCAGCGAAGTGACCGATTCTTCTTCACGCTGACGGTGACTGCGAGAATCACTACGAACGACTCTTCTTGCTTCACGACGCGCTTTGATCACTGCTTTCTGTCTTCCCATAGTGGCACCTTACAGTTGGTTTCATTTATCGCGGCGGATCACCCGCGGCGATGACTTGAACGCTTTAGAGGTTTGTTTGGCTTCCTTGTAAGCCGGGTCTGGCCATTGAGAGTAGTGTGCAACAACGACGAAGCGCTGAAGCGCACCGGTAAAGAAATGGCGATAGTCCGGGAACGATAATTGAAAAGTGAAGAGGATACTTTGGAGGGAAGAAATCCCCCGCAGTGTACTGCGCTAGCTGAAGTGTATTTAACTGTCCATAGAAGGACCGGGTCATGCGCGAACTCCAGTGGACTTAGCCACACAACTGACAACGCTTATGAGTAAAGTGCATCATATTAACCATGCTTTGCAACAGTATTTTTACGTCACGACAAAGAAAAACAGATAAGCGAAGCATGAGAATTTTCGTCTTAAATTAAATTATCTCTATTTTTCAGTTGGATGGATTATTTGACGCGCGACGAACTTTTTCAGAACATTCGGAAGTGGAAGCGACCAGGGGAAAGTTTACGGTCGGTGAAAAAAGCGCCAGCACAACCTTATCGCTGCGCTGGCGCGGTGCGTTTATTAATCAGGCCTGCAGTAAAGGCTGGCCAAGGTAATGTTTTTCGTCAGGGACGCCCGGCAAAACGAAAAAGTATCCGCCGCCAATCGGACGAATATATTCTTCCAGCGCTTCGCCATTGAGACGTTTTTGCACCGTGATAAAGCCTTTGGCTAAATCATGCTGATAGCAAACGAACAAGAGTCCCATATCCAACTGCCCCGAACCGGTAATCCCTGAGGAGTAACTGTAACCCCTGCGCAGCATTAAACTGCTGTCGGTTTCCGGCGTGCGTGGGTTGGCGAGACGGATATGCGCATCCAGCGCGATGACATCGCCATCCGGATCTTTACTGTAATCCGGCACGTCATGTTCCTCTTTCATGCCCAGCGGCGCACCGGAAAGTTTCTCACGACCGAATATGGTTTGCTGTTCACCCAGCGGAGTGCGATCCCACATTTCAACGTGGAAACGAATGATACGCACCGCCTGATAGCTACCGCCCTGAGTCCAGGCAGGTTCCTGCTGGTTCGCCGTCACCCATAGCAATTGATCCATGAGCGCAGGATTATGCGTATCAGGGTTGGCGGTGCCATCTTTGAAGCCCAGCAGATTGATCGGCGTTTCCTTGCCATGGCTGCGTGCGGCATGATCGGCAATAAAACCATCACGCCGCCAGCGCACGGCCAGCAGATCGGGCGTGTACTTAATGATGTCGCGCAGTGCATGAATCACCGTGTCTTGCGTATTGGCGCAGATTTGCAGCAGTACATCGCCGTGACACTGATCGGCATCCAGCGAATCGTTGGGGAAGCGCGTCATGCTTTGCAGTTGCGTCGGTTTGTGTGCACTTAAACCAAAGCGCTCATCAAACAACGAGGTGCCCACGGACAGCGTCATGGTGAGATTATCGGGTGCGATATCAGCGCCAAGAATGCCGGAATCCATTGGCGGCAGCTGCGGGTTGGTGACAACTGGCGCGGCGCCTCCTTTGGTCAGGAAAGCGAAGCGCTCTGTGAGCAGACGGAACAAACGTTCGAGGTCACTTTTGTCACTGGCTAAGACGTCAAAAGCCACCAGCATCATGGAAGCCTGCTGCGGGGTGATAATGCCAGCCTGATGCGGGCCATAGAAGGGTTGCGCCTGCTGGCGCGCATCGGGTGCAACCGTGCCGGGAGAGAAGCTGTCAGCCGCGGCTGCCGTATGGAACGGACAGCCGCCACTCAGGGCAGCCGCGCCGCCCAACATGCCTAATCCCTGCAATAAACGACGACGCGACGGCTGCGCCGCGTCATTTTTATGGCTCATGATTAGTCGAGACCTAAAGTACCGCGCAGCAGGGAGAGATCTTCCGCCAGAGTGGTGATCGGCCCTTTCAGCGCATTGCGGTCAGCGGTAGTCAGTTTCTCGTAAGATTCGAAACCGTCTTTGGTGCGGTATTTGCTGAGGATGCTGTCCACTTTCTTGAAGTTGGCATCGACTTTCGCCAGCAGCTGCGGGTTAGCTTTTTGCAGTTGCGGGCGCAGCAGATCAACGATTTTCTGTGCACCGTCGATATTGGCCTGGAAGTCAGACAGGTCGGTACGGCTATAACGATCTTCTTCACCCGAGATTTTGCTGGCCGCCACTTCTTCGATCAGGCCTGCTGCGCCGCCGACGACTTTCGCCGGTGGGAATGCCAGTTCGCTGATGCGAGTCTGCAGATCCAGCACGTCCTGATTCAGCTTAGTGGCAAACTCTTCAGCACCTTTGGTGGTTTTGTCAGCCCAGAGGATTTTTTCGATGCGGTGGAAACCGGTGAATTTCGGATCTTCGGCTTTCTTCTCGAAGTCATCTTCACGGGCATCGATGCTGCTGTCCAGATCGGAGAACAGTTCAGCAATCGGTTCGATACGCTCGTAGTGCGCACGGGTCGGTGCGTACAGTGCTTTGGCTTTTTCCAGATCGCCCGCTTTTACTGCATCGGTGAAGGCCTGAGTGCCCGCCACCAGCTCTTTGACTTCGCTCATCACGTAGGTTTTGTAGTCCGTGATTGGGCCAGCCAGCTGCATGATGTCGGTTTTGCCTTTGGCAGCGGTTTTCGACTCACCCGATACCACCAGTTTGCCTTTCGGGTTGGTCAGTAAGCCACAGGTCATGTCATATTCGCCTGCTTCGAGGTTCGCGGTCAGTTTCTGGCTAAAGCCCGGCGCGATGTTTTCACGCTCTTCCACCACCATCACCCCTTTCAGGATTTCCCACTCCAGCGCTTTCTGGCTGTTGTTTTTGATGATGAACTGGGTTTTACCCGCCTGCACATTGAGTGACATCGGCTCACACTGTTTGTCAGTGACGGTAACCGTGACTTGCGGGATGGATGCAGCAGATGCAGCGCCTGAGAGAGCCAGCATTGAAACCAACAGCGCCTTACGGCGGAAGCGAATCGTCATAGTGATATCCCTGTTACATGGAAGAACAGGCGCGCAATCGCGCCTGATTTAATTTCAGCGTGTGGTGCGTGCAGCACTGGCCGTTGGTCGCGCCGGGAAGAAGAACAGCAGCAGCGCCGGAATCAGGTAGATAAGCCAGGCTGCCACTTCACTGACGCTTGGCGTTTCCTGATAACCGAGAATGCCTTCCAGCAGCGTACCGACCACCGAGTGGGTGGAGAGCGTATTGCTGAGGTCGAAAGCAATGTCCTGGAAGTGGTTCCAGAGCCCTGCTTCGTGGAAAGCACGGATCGCACCTGCCGCGAGGCCTGCGGCAACAAAGAGAATGAATAAGCTGGTCCAGCGGAAGAAGCTCGCCAGGTTGAGGCGGATGCCGCCGTAGTAAAGCAGCATACCCAATACAATCGCCGTTAACAGGCCAAGTACCGCACCAATCGGCGGCGCGTAGCCGACATCCTGGGTGAAAGCGGCGAGCAGGAAGAATACCGATTCCAGCCCTTCACGAGCAACGGCCAGAAAGACCATGAGAACCAGCGGGAAGCCACCGCCGCCCTGTTTTTGCAATGCCTGATCCACCGAGCGTTCCAGTGTGGCTTTGATGTTGCGCGAGACTTTGCGCATCCAGAACACCATGGACGTGAGGATGACCACCGCGACGACCGCCACGATGCCTTCAAACAGTTCTTGTTGTTTCTGCGGAAATTCGCCGGTGGTTTCATTGATGAAGATGCCAAGGCCTAAGCAGAGTGCTGCGGCAATGAAGACACCCGCCCACATCGCGGGGAACCACTGTGTACGCTGGGTGCGTTTCAGGTAGCTGGCAATCAGGCTGACGATGAGAGCTGCTTCAAGACCTTCACGCAGCATAATGAGAAACGGTACGAACATCACCAACCTCTTGATTGTTAAGCAGGGTAAACCTTAGGTAAAAATACGTAAAGTGCAAACGATATCGATTATCATTATCGCGGGTAAAATTACAAGTCACTTAATGAAATTATTCCTCATTTGCGGGGAGGGCGACGGATTCTATGCAAAGGGGATCGCGGCGTTTCGTCTGGTAAGTGGAGTTTTAAGTCGTCGATCGCCGCGAAGCCTGCAGTGGATGGGCATGAATTCATGTTCAGTGCGGTGGTATCGCTGCACGTTCAGGGCTCTGCCCACTAAAGGCCATCCCGATCGCGAAGAAACCACGCATCCCTGCAGATCGGCCGCGCCGTCCATGGCGCGGACGCTTCGCTCTTCGGCATGGCCTTTATTGGACATTTGGCTGTGGTATTGCTTTGAATTGAGGGGTTAAGCCTTAATGATTCGATACTAAAAACCGCCGTTTAACCGTCGGCAGTTCAAAGTGCGGACGCTTCGCTCCTCGGCATGGCCTTTATTGGACGCTGAGCTATGTCATCGCTTTGAATTGAGCGTTGAAGCCCTGTCGATTCAATAAAAAAGCCCGCCGTTTAACGGGCGGGCTTGATCTGTCAGAGACCACATTACTTCGTGTTGAATTCCGCTTCAGCCGCAGCAAAGCGCGCTTGCGCTTCTTCTGATGGGCCTTTGCCGATTAGGCTGAACACCACAATCGCGATGCTGGCGAAGATGAAGCCAGGAATGATTTCATACAGTTCGGTGTAACCATACTGTTTCCACAGCAGCACCGTCAGTGCACCAATCACCATCCCTGCCAGCGCGCCGTTGCGTGTCATACGCTTCCAGCACACCCCGAACAGGACAACCGGACCGAAGGCGGCACCAAAGCCCGCCCATGCATAGCTGACCAGACCCAGCACGCGGTTTTCCGGGTTGGCCGCCAGCGCGATAGCGATCAACGCAATCAGCAGCACCATCAAACGCCCTACCCACACCAGCTCTTTCTGGCTGGCATTTTTACGCAGGAAGCCTTTATAGAGGTCTTCTGTCAGGGCGCTTGAGCACACCAGCAATTGGCAGCTCAGGGTGGACATCACCGCTGCCAGAATCGCAGACAGCAGGATGCCAGCAATCCATGGGTTAAACAGGATACGCGCCAGTTCAATGAACACGCGTTCGCCGTTCTGGCTAACGCCTGCCGCTTGTTCTGGGTGGTTCTGGAAGTAGGCGATGCCGAAGAAGCCAACCGCCACGGCACCGGCCAGGCACAGGATCATCCAGGTCATGCCAATGCGACGCGCAGTGCGAATCGAGTGATGTGAATCCGCCGCCATAAAGCGCGCCAGGATATGCGGTTGTCCAAAGTAGCCCAGGCCCCAGCCGAGTAAGGAGATCACGGCAACAAAGTTGAGCCCTTTCAGCATGTCGAGGTTCTCAAGACTTTTCGCTTCGATCACCGCCAGTGAATCATCGAAACCACCTACCGCGATAATCACAAACACCGGAGTGAGAATCAGCGCGAAGATCATCAGGCTGGCCTGCACGGTATCGGTCCAGCTGACCGCCAGGAATCCGCCCACCAGCGTATAAAGAATGGTGGCAGCAGCACCGGCCCACAGCGCGGTCTGGTAATCCATACCGAAGGTGCTTTCAAACAGACGTGCACCCGCAACCACGCCAGATGCGCAATAAATGGTGAAGAAGATGAGGATGACCACAGCGGAGATGACACGCAGCAGCTTGCTTTTGTCCTCGAAACGGCTGGAGAAGAAGTCCGGCAGTGTTAAGGCGTTATCGTGATGTTCGGTCTGCACGCGCAGGCGACCTGCCACAATTTTCCAGTTCAGCCAGGCACCGATAGTCAGACCAATGGCGATCCAGCTTTCTGAAATGCCGGAAAGGAAGATGGCACCAGGTAAGCCCATCAGCAACCAACCGCTCATATCTGATGCACCCGCTGACAGTGCGGTGACCACGCTGCCTAAACTGCGTCCGCCCAGAATGTAGTCGTCAAAGTTTTTGGTTGAACGGTAGGCAATAAAGCCAATCAGCACCATTCCCAGGATATAAATTACAAAGGTCACCAACATCGGTGTACTGATACTCATACTCTCTCCACTTATTATTTAATCCGTTAAGAGAAATCTTTTTCCTGCGTCATCGGAACGTGATAACGCAGGGCTTTACCGCATCCAGAGAAAGCGATTTCTCTTAAGGCGCGGTATCCTGCCGCAAAGGGGCGGCGCGCACAATGCATTTAACACAGCTGTCACAATGGTTTCACCTGACTTCGATGATTTAATGCCAATAGGTTGCACACGCTCACACTTTGAGTTGCACCTTATTCAACATGAGAGTGCTCTCGTTGACCGGAGTTGCAACTTTGGCGAGCTTCTTGCAGCAAGTTCTGTGCCGCTTTTTCATCAGATTGATTTTAAGCGGTGATAAACGTGCAACTCAGGTCACATTTAACATGGTTGCACAAAGTTGCAACATGAGTGATAGTGCAGCCCACGCTGATGTCGAATCATATTTTTGAGGACGAGGAAATCATGGGAACCACCACCATGGGGGTGAAGCTGGATGAAGCCACCCGCGATCGCATTAAACTGGCGGCAGGTAAAATTGACCGCACGCCACACTGGCTGATCAAACAGGCGATTTTTAACTACCTTTCGCAGCTGGAAGCCGGTGAATCTTTGCCAGAAATTCCCCTGCAGCTTGCCGATGCCGCCAGTGAAGAAGGCACGCCAGACGAGTCATTCCAGCCCTTCCTCGACTTCGCTGAACATATTTTGCCGCAGTCGGTCACGCGCTCAGCCATCACCGCTGCGTGGCGTCGTCCGGAGACCGATGCGGTACCGATGCTGCTGGAGCAGGCGCGTCTCCCTGCCCCGCTGGCCGAGAAAACCCATCAGCTTGCTTACAGCCTGGCGGATAAGCTGCGGCACCAAAAAGGTGCAACCGGACGCGCCGGAATGGTGCAAAGCCTGTTGCAGGAGTTCTCCCTTTCTTCACAGGAAGGCGTGGCGCTGATGTGTCTGGCGGAGGCGCTACTGCGTATTCCCGACAAACCAACCCGCGATGCGCTGATTCGCGACAAAATCAGTAACGGTAACTGGCAGTCGCACCTCGGCCGCAGCCCGTCGATGTTCGTCAATGCTGCGACCTGGGGATTGCTGTTTACCGGGCGTCTGGTATCGACCCACAATGAAGCCAATCTGTCGCGTTCGCTTAACCGCATTATTGGCAAGAGTGGCGAACCGCTGATCCGCAAAGGTGTGGATATGGCGATGCGTCTGATGGGCGAGCAGTTCGTCACCGGCGAAACCATTGCGGAAGCACTGGCCAATGCGCGCAAGCTGGAAGAGAAAGGCTTCCGCTACTCCTACGATATGCTGGGTGAAGCGGCGCTGACCGCCAGCGATGCTAAAGCTTATCTGGTGTCTTATCAGCAGGCGATCCATGCCATTGGTAAAGCTTCCAATGGTCGTGGCATCTATGAAGGTCCAGGCATCTCGATCAAACTGTCGGCCCTGCATCCTCGCTATAGCCGCGCGCAGTATGAGCGCGTGATGGAAGAGCTGTATCCGATCCTCAAATCACTGACCTTACTGGCGCGCTCTTACGACATCGGTATCAACATCGATGCGGAAGAAGCAGACCGTCTGGAACTCTCGCTCGATCTGCTGGAAAAGCTGTGCTTCGAGCCGGAACTGGACGGCTGGAACGGGATTGGCTTTGTCATTCAGGCATATCAGAAGCGCTGTCCGTTTGTGATCGACTCCCTGATCGATCTCGCCCAACGCAGCCGCCGTCGCCTGATGATCCGTCTGGTGAAAGGCGCGTATTGGGATAGCGAAATCAAACGCGCGCAGATTGAAGGGCTGGAAGGTTATCCGGTTTATACCCGTAAGGTGTACACCGACATCTCTTACCTGGCTTGCGCCCGCAAACTGCTGGCGGTACCGAATCTGATCTATCCGCAATTTGCCACCCATAACGCCCACACGCTGGCAGCAATCTATCAGCTGGCAGGCAATAATTACTATCCGGGTCAGTACGAGTTCCAGTGCCTGCACGGCATGGGCGAACCGCTGTATGAGCAGGTGGTCGGCAAAGTGGCAGACGGCAAACTGAACCGTCCGTGCCGTATCTACGCACCGGTCGGCACCCATGAAACCCTGCTCGCCTATCTGGTCCGTCGCTTACTGGAAAATGGGGCCAACACCTCGTTTGTTAACCGCATCGCGGATAACACCCTGCCGCTGGATGAGCTGGTTGCCGATCCGGTTTCTGCGGTGGAGAAGATGGCGCTGACCGAAGGCGCAGTCGGTTTACCGCATCCGAAAATCCCGCTGCCGCGCGATCTGTATGGTGAGAAGCGCGCCAACTCAGCCGGTCTGGATTTGGCGAACGAACATCGTCTGGCGTCACTCTCCAGCGCCCTGCTCAATAGCGCCAGCCAGCCATGGATTGCCCAGCCGTTGGTCGAGGGTGAGCTGGGTGACGGCGTGAGCCGTCCGGTACTCAACCCTTCTGCGCCAGCCGATATGGTGGGCAGCGTGCGCGAAGCCAGCGAAGCAGAAGTCTCGGAAGCGCTGGATGCCGCAGTGAATGCCGGTCCAATCTGGTTTGCCACCCCGCCACAAGAACGAGCTGCGATTCTGGAGCGCGCCGCCGAAGCGATGGAAGGCCAGATGCAGCAGCTGATTGGCCTGCTGGTGCGTGAAGCAGGTAAGACCTACAACAACGCCATTGCCGAAGTGCGCGAAGCGGTCGATTTCCTCTATTACTACGCCGGTATGGTGCGTGATGATTTCGATAACGAAACCCATCGTCCGCTCGGCCCGGTGGTGTGCATCAGCCCATGGAACTTCCCGCTGGCGATCTTCACCGGTCAGATTGCTGCAGCACTGGCAGCCGGTAACAGCGTGCTGGCAAAACCCGCTGAGCAGACGCCGCTGATTGCCACACAGGCGGTACAGATCATGCTGGATGCGGGCGTACCGTCAGGCGTGCTGCAACTGCTGCCAGGCCAGGGCGAGACTGTCGGTGCACAGTTAACGGGTGACGAGCGAGTACGCGGTGTGATGTTCACCGGTTCCACCGCCGTCGCGACGCTGCTGCAACGCAATCTGGCGGGTCGTCTCGATCCGCAAGGCCGCCCAACGCCGCTGATTGCTGAAACCGGCGGCATGAACGCCATGATCGTGGATTCCTCGGCGCTGACTGAGCAGGTGGTGATCGATATCGTTGCCTCCGCCTTCGACAGCGCCGGGCAACGTTGCTCGGCGCTGCGTCTGCTGTGCGTACAAGATGATGTCGCCGATCACACCCTGAAAATGCTGCGTGGCGCGATGGCCGAATGCCGCATGGGCAATCCGGAACGTCTCTCAACGGATATCGGCCCGGTGATCGATGCCGAAGCCAAAGGCAACATCGAGCGCCACATTCAGGCGATGCGCAATAAAGGTTTCACCGTGTATCAGGCGGCGCAGGACAATCCGCAAGACAGCAAAGAGTGGACCAGCGGTACCTTTATCAAGCCAACCCTGATCGAACTGGGTCAGGTCAGCGATCTGGATAAAGAAGTGTTCGGCCCGGTGCTGCACGTGGTGCGTTATGCGCGTAACAACCTGCCACAGCTGATCGATCAGATTAACGCCTCTGGTTACGGTCTGACGCTGGGTGTGCATACGCGTATCGATGAAACCATCGCGCAAGTCACGGCTAGCGCTAAGGTCGGTAACCTGTATGTGAACCGCAATATGGTCGGCGCGGTCGTCGGCGTGCAGCCCTTTGGTGGTGAAGGTTTATCGGGTACCGGTCCAAAAGCCGGCGGTCCTTTGTATCTCTATCGCCTGCTGGCAAACCGCCCGGACAATGCACTGCGTAAGACCTTCGATCGTCAGGATGCCGAGCGTCCGGTTGACAGTTCCGTGCGTGCTGAGCTGATGAGCGCGCACCAGGCATTGCAGAGTTGGGCGCAGGATAAACCCGAGCTGCTGGCACTCTGTCAGCGTTATGACGAGCTGGCGCAGGCGGGTACGGTGCGACTGCTGCCGGGTCCAACCGGTGAACGTAACACCTTCACGCTTCTGCCGCGCGATCACGTCCTCTGTATTGCGGATAACGAGCAGGATGCACTGACGCAACTGGCGGCAGTGACCAGCGTGGGCAGCCAGGCGCTGTGGCAGGATGATGAGTTGCATCGCGCGCTGCGCAAATCTCTGCCTGCGGCCGTACAAAAACACGTAGTGCTGGTGAAAGATGTGCTGGCAGCCGGGTTTGATGCGGTGATCTATCACGGGGACGCGGATCAATTGCGCGTGCTGTGCGAGCAGGTTGCCGCGCGGGACGGTGCGATTGTTTCGGTGCAGGGCTTCGCGCGTGGCGAAACCAATCTGCTGCTGGAACGTCTGTTGATAGAGCGCTCACTGAGCGTGAATACCGCCGCAGCGGGTGGTAACGCCAGTTTGATGACCATTGGTTAAAAAGATAAGGGCCCAAACGGGCCCTTTTCCATGACGCGCCGCGACGAATTTACCTATTCGTTGCGGCGTTGTTCTTGAGGCTTTGTATTTACGCCGCAGACTTGTTGCGCTTCATGCCAATCAAGGTCGGGAAAACAAACAGCGACTGCCCCAACCCACGATTGGTGACAGACCACACCGCCACCGACAGCAGCGAGCAAATCCCCACAATCGCAACCGGATAGAAACACGCCCACAGCACGGAGAACCACGCATAGTCAAACAGATGATGGCGCTGAGCGAACAGAATCGCTGACATGCCAAAATACTCAATGAAAATGCGATGAATCACGTAGATTTGCAGGGTGTTACGGCCAATCCAGTTAAAGTACGTCATCTTAAAGTGCGCGTTGAGCCAGCGGCAGGCCGCCACACTCGCCAGCACCGCGATGATGCACAGGAACAGGCTCTTATCCAGACCGAAGATGATGTGAATCCCTGAGACCGCCGCCAGCAGCGCCCATGGCACGAGATTTTCACGACGCCATTCGCTCATACGCAGCATCAGCGGGCTCCAGAACGCGCCCAGCAGGAAGAACAGGAAGTACTGCGCCACGCTTTGCGGTCCCCAGTATGGAATGATCTTCTCCACCGCCAGATAGTTAAGCGCAATCGCGACCACCAGCAACGCCACTTTCTGTTTGTGGAAGATCTTCGCACACAGGAAATACAGTGCCAGTCCGTACAGATACCACGAGGTGCTCATCGCCATAAACGTCAGCTTCAGGAACTCAAACAGTGAACCCGCATAGGCGGCATTCAGATTGTGTGAGATACGCTGGCCGGTAATCTCTGTCGAGATACCCACAATCGACCACCACTGAATAAAGCCCCACAAAATATAGAGATAGAACAGATTGGTAATACGACTGGTAAATACCTGCTTCCAGGGACGATTAAGAATCCCGTTGGTTGCCAGCAAGCCCGAAACAAAGAAAAAGGCTGGCATACGCAGCGGAGATAAAACGGTATTAAACTGCACCCATATTTCTGCCGGTATCCAACCCGCCGTCAATAATTTCACCGTTCCTTCAAATCCGGGCAATACGGTGTGGTACAACACCACCAGCAATATGCAGGCCCCTTTCAGGGTATTGACCCATGCAATATCTTCTTTCCTGGCGTTATTCATATGATTAACTCCCGCTGCTGTGTAGGTCTTTAAGGAGAAGTATGAGGAAATAAACAATGATGCATTTCTGGTTATTCAACGATTATTAAACAAGCTGGCGGGGGATGACTCTAGCGAAAGTCCTAAAAGTTTTTTACTGGTCCTGATATAACAATACTTTACAGTTCCAGACATTAATCAAATGCTAAGCAGGCTAACAATATCTTCCCATATTAGAGTCACTAAGGGCATGGCGAGGGAAATAAGGTTAGCAATTAATACAGGGAAATTAAGAGCAATCCACCACAAACAAACCAAATTAAAATCAAATTTTATTCGGATAATTATGAAATGTGGCAGATGGATAAACGCGGATATTAATATTGTGCTAAGCGAAAATAATTAGGGCCAGCGAACTGGCCCTATTTGATTATTGCAGCGGTGCCGCTTTTGTCTCTGGCACTGGTTTTCGCAACAGTCGCGGATAGAGGAATAACATTCTGCCTGGACCGCGATTCAGCAGTGACCACACCGCCAGGGAGATCGTCACGCAGAGCGCCACGCCTGTTATCGGCATCAGCAGCGCCCATGCCCAACTGAAGGCCGCATGACCAAACCAGCCGTAATGCAGCGCCAGGGCAATCGCGCTCAGTCCCAGCAACTCAATGAAGATGCGGTGCAGGACATAAATCTGCAGCGTGTTACGGCCAATCCAGTTCAGCCACGCCATGTTCAGGCGCTCATTGAGGAAACGGCACACAACGATACCAAACACGATGGTCAACAGACTGTAGAACGGATTTTTATAGATCCCCCCCACATGATGCACCACGCCAATTACCGCGATGCCTGCCAGCAGCAGCCAGTGTTGGCGCTTAAGCTGGCTGATCTCAATCAGAGACTGGCTGAAGAACACCCCAAGCAGGAAGTAGAGATAGTTTTGCGCCACGCTGGCCGGGCCCCAACCAGGGATCAGGCTAAACTGCGCCGCGTAGGTCGCGACAATCGCCAGTGCCATCAGCGCCATTTTCTGGCGATGGAACAGCTTGGTGAACAGGAAGAAACCCGCCAGCGCGTACAAATACCACAGGCTGGTCATGGAGGTCAGCAGCAGTTTAAGGAACTCAAACGGCGTGTCGGCATAGGCAGCGTTTTTGGTGCTGGATAGCCGCTCACCGAGGTGCGTGGAGATATAGTGAATGCTTAGCCACTGAATCACTCCCCACAGCAAATAGAGATACACGATATTGCTGAACTTCTTGGTGAACACCTCTTTCCAGTTCTTCTTGACGATCGAACTGGCCGCCAGCAGGCCCGAGACAAAGAAAAAGGCGGGCATACGCAGCGGTGAAAGATAGGTATTGAAGGTCACCCACCAGTGAGCAGGCACCATACCGGCCGTGAGGTGATGCAGAGAGGGAGCGAAAGTGGTGATGATCGAGTGGTGCAACACCACGAGTAAGATGCAGGCCCCTTTTAGCGTGTTGATCCAGAGGACTTCATTTCTGGCATGTGTCATTTTATGATCCTGATTGCGCCATGAATTTGTAAAGAATTATTTATATTTACAAAAATGTCTCAATCGGGGGCGTCTTAAAAATCATTCTGCCTGTTGCCAGTAAAATTCTGCTGACAATAAAACATTATTTTTCAGTTGGTTAATTGAAAGTTCTTTGGCAATTTTCAGAGGAAACTGAGAGGAAGAATTCAGACAGGAGAAGAGAAAGCGCCGTCAGTTCCAGACGACGCTTGAGACTATTGGTTAAGAAACTTGTCAAGAAATTGCCGGGTGCGTGCCTGCTGCGGATGGCTGAACAGCTCTTTCGCTGCGCCCTGCTCCACGATACGGCCCTGATCCATAAAGATCGCTCGATCGGCCACGTCACGCGCAAAACTCATCTCATGCGTGACGATCACCATGGTGCGCTTCTCCTGCGCCAGCGCGCGAATGGTATTCAGCACTTCGCCCACCAACTCTGGGTCCAGCGCCGAAGTCGGCTCATCAAACAGAATCACTTCCGGGCGCATCGCCAGCGCACGCGCAATCGCAACACGCTGCTGCTGCCCACCGGACAGACGACGCGGAAAACTATCCTCTTTGCCGTGCAGACCGACCTTTTCCAGTAAGCTGCGAGCGCGGGCAATGGCTTCCGCTTTCGGTTCACCCTTCACGATCACCGGCCCTTCAATGATGTTCTCCAGCACTGAACGATGCGGGAACAAATTGAAGTTCTGGAACACGAAGCCCACCTGCTGACGCAAACGGCGAACCTGCTCCTTCTGCTTATTAAGCCCGATACTGGCATCAATGGTGATATTACCCACCGTGACGCGACCGCTATCGGGCACTTCCAGCAGATTGATACTGCGCAGCAAGGTGGTTTTCCCCGAACCGCTTGGCCCAATAATCGCCACCACTTCGCCCGGTGCCACATCCAGATCGATGCCGTGCAACACGGTCTGGCCGTGGAACTGCTTGACCAGCTGACGTACTTCAATCGCACTCATTTTGCCTCCCGATCCTGTCGATTCACATGCGCTTCCAGGCGATTTTGCAATGCCGACAGCACGGTCGCCATGATCCAGTAAATCAGCGAGGCAGCCAGATACATGGTGAACACTTCCAGCGTACGTGAGGTGATCAATTGCGCCTGACGGAACAGTTCTGGCACCTGAATGGTGGCCGCCAGCGAGGTGTCTTTCACCAGGCTGATAAAGCTGTTACCCAGCGGCGGCAAAGCAGTGCGCGCTGCTTGCGGCAGGATCACGCGGCGCAAGGTTTGCCATGGCGTCATGCCGATACTGGCCGCGGCTTCCCACTGTCCACGTTCGATGGCAGCAATCGCACCACGCAGTGATTCAGAGGCGTAAGCGGCGGTATTGAGTGACAGGCCGATCATCGCTGATGGGATAGGATCCAGCTCGATACCGAACTGCGGCAAGCCGTAGTAAATCATAAACAGCTGGGCGATCAGCGGCGTGCCACGGAAAATAGACACATAGATACGCGCCAGCCAGTTTACTGGCCAGAAATGTGACAGGCGCATCAGCGCCAGCACAAAGCCGAGTACCAGACCGAAGAACATCCCGCCGATACTCAGCTGCAGCGTGAACAGCGCGCCTTTGAGTAAGAATGGTGCTGAATCCAGCACCAGTTGTAAGCTTTCCTGCATTATTTAGTGACGTCCGCGCCGAACCATTTCTCAGAGAGTTTGCTCAGCGAGCCATCTTTCTGCATATCAGCAATCGCCGCATCAATGGCTTTCAGCAGGTCGTCATTGCCTTTACGCAGCGCCACGCCGGATTCCAGACGGGAGAAGGCCGGGCCCGCAACCGCCATGGTATCACCGGTTTTCTTCACCAAATCCAACGCCGCTAAACGGTCCACCAGAATGGCATCAACACGGCCTGAACGCAGATCCTGGTATTTGGTTGGGTCATCATCATAGGTACGGATATCGACGCCTTTGACGTTGTCACGCAGCCATTGCTCGTAGTTAGAGCCAAGGCCGACACCGACTTTCTTACCAGAGAGATCCTCTGGCTTGGTGATGCTGCCGGCATTTTTCTTCATCGTCAGCGCCTGAACGCCAGAGATGGTGTATGGCGTAGAGAAGTCATACTTCTTCTTACGCTCGGGTGAAATCGTTACCTGATTGATCACCACGTCGATACGCTTAGAATCCAGTGCCGCCAGCATGCCATCCCACTTGGTCGGTTTCAGATCCGCTTTGACGCCAAGGTGTTGCGCCAGCTCTTGCGCGAACTCCACTTCGAAACCGGTCAGCTTGCCGCTCTCATCCTGGAAACTGAACGGCGGATAGGTGCCTTCCAGACCCACGCGCAGCTCACCTTTACTCTTCACCTGTGCCAGCAGATCTTCTGCGGCGAACGTTTTAACGTTAACGCCCGCGACCAGCGCGACCGCCATCATGCCCATCACCAGTTGGCGACGAATTGGATAGAAAGCCATGTTTACCCCATTTATTGTGATGTGTTGTGTGCTATGAAGCAGCGAAACCGGGGTTTGCCGCCTTTTCGTTATTGGCGCTGCATTCAGGCCCATTTCAGGCCAGAACAGCAACTGCCGGATTATAAACCTTTTTTATCTTAGCCTTAGACCGAAGGATGATAAGCAAATAACGCAGGCGCGCCGCCAGTATGAATAAACAGCAGCGGCCCTTCACGACGGAAGCGATTCTGGGCAATGCCATCAATCAATCCGGCCATCGCTTTACCGGTGTAGACCGGGTCCAGCATGATGCCTTCAAGACGCGCCAGCAGTTTCACCGCTTCCATGCCTTCATCATTAGGTTCACCGTAACGCGGCGCGAAATAGTCATCCCAAAGCGTGATCGGCGCGTGCGTCTGCACTTCCAGCTGTTCAGCCAGCGCGCTGCGGATGCGCTCTACCACCGGCAACTGCGCGTCGACTTTGCGTGAAACCGTCACGCCGACCAGCTCGGTATTGGGCAGCAACTGCTCCAGCCCCACCGCTAAACCTGCATGGGTGCCGGCGCTGCCCGATGCCACCACCACAGCGGCGAAATCCACCACGCCTTCGCTTTGATGCGCGATCTCCTGCGCACACTCCACGTAGCCGAGCGCGCCCAGTGCGTTGGAACCGCCAACCGGCACGATATAAGGACGGAAACCCTGAGCTTCGAGACGTTCAGCCTGTTCGGCCAGCTGTTCAGTGGGATTGTGCAACGCATCGACCATCACCACCTCGACGTCCATCAGATCGAGCATCAGGCGATTGCCGTTGGTGAGGTAGTTTTCTGAGGTCGTGCCAATCGGATTTTCCAGCAGCGCCACACACTTGAGGCCAAGGCGCGCCGCCACCGCCGCCGTCTGGCGCACATGGTTGGATTGAATCGCGCCCGCCGTCAGCAGAACATCCGCGCCCTCGCGCAGCGCATCGGCCGCCAGGAATTCGAGTTTGCGCAGTTTGTTGCCGCCCATCGCCACAGGCGTGAAGTCATCGCGCTTGATAAAGATATCGCGACCGAGATAATCAGAAAGCCGTGGCAGATGCTCAAGCGGCGTAGGTGCACCGAGTAATTCAAGACGTGGGAACTGGTGCAAGAGATGTAAAGACAATGCAGCCTCCATTCGGGCAATGTGCAATTATCCATACAGTGTTGCAGAAGATGAGACAAGTCGCACCCGGAATTCTGCGAGTGCGGCCCCTGTTGCTGCTATGCTCAGCAACAACAAGGGCAGGATCACAATCAGCCCTGCTGCCAGCCTAAAAACTGGTCATATTTACGCAGTGCGATGCGGTAATTGTTGTTACCCGCATCCGGCAAATCGTTTTCCAGACATTCATGCCAGCTGTTGCCCCGTAATCTGTCGGCCGGGAAATTTTTCGCTTTCAGCATGTCATCAAGACGACGCAGCCGCACCACATACTCGCGAATGGTGCTGTGACTCATCTCGGTCTGCTCAAACAGATACTGTTTGAACGCCATAATGTCGAAGTAATTAGGATGGGTATTACAAAAAATATCGCTGCAGAAACGACATAACGCGGTCAGTTCCGGCTGGAGTTTCATCCATACCTGGTCATCAATCATCTGGTCCATCCGCGCGATGGCCTCTTTATTGATGATCTGTCCACGAAACACTAACGCCATACGATCTAAAACTTTGCCACAATGTGAACAGTTGCTTTGGCTGTGTTTATAGTCTTTAAGATAACGACTTAAAGGTCTGGCTTTGGCTTTGGCTCCCATTGCTGAGTCCCCGGTATTTTTATTTTTTCGATGCCAGGTACTGAGTCTGTCAGCGCGCCCCCGCTAACCGGGCACGCAGGCGTTTAATCGCCTGACTGTGCAGTTGACTGACGCGGGATTCCCCCACTTCCAGCACTGCGCCAATCTCTTTCAGGTTCAGTTCTTCCTGGTAGTACAGTGTGAGCACTAATTTTTCACGATCGGGCAATGCCTCGATGGCTTCAATCACGCGATCACGCAGGTTTCCTTCCATTAACTGATGAAGCGGGTTGGCTTCTTCATGCCCATCCGTCACCAGCTCCGCGCTGTCACCGTGTTCTTCCCGATACTCGTCGTAGGAGAAGAGTTGGCTGTTATTGGTATCGAGCAGAATCTGCCGATACTCTTCCAGCGAAACATTCAACTGTTCAGCCACTTCCTGCTCAGTAGCCGAGCGCCCCAACGCTTGTTCTACCTGATGCATCGCACCGGCCACTTCGCGCGCATTACGACGCACGCTGCGAGGTGCCCAGTCGCGGCTGCGCAGTTCATCCAGCATTGCGCCCCGGATACGCTGCACGGCATAAGTGGTAAAGGCGGTGCCTTGCAGCGCGTCGTAGCGCTCCACGGCATTTAATAAACCAATGCCACCGGCCTGCAGCAGATCGTCAAGCTCAACGCTGGCTGGCAGACGTACCTGCAAGCGCAACGCTTCGTGTCGCACCAGAGGAACGTAGCGCTGCCAGAGCGAATGTTTATCCATCACGCCTTCGGGCGTATAGAGATCGTTCACGGTGACTACCCTGCGTTAATAAAGTTATCGGCATGATTATCCAATTCTGTAGGGGTTTCGATTGGCAGAATAGGCGGGCAAAAGCGAGGTTATTTCAAATTTGTTATGGATGGCGGTGGATCGCACCGCCAGATTCACTGCCGCTAGCGCAGATTACGCAGCCGTTCCCGCGTGCCGGGCGGCACGGCGTCCCACAATGCACAGGTTTTACCATCAAGAGCCTGATAAAAATCGCTAATCGGCGCTTCAGTTTCCAGCAGTGGATTAAACAGCACCTGTCCGGTTTCCGCGTCGATACTTATCATTTTATTGATAAACAAGCGCTGTAAGTCGCTGCGCAGGAACAAGCCGTTATCGACGCTGTTATCGGCAAGAAAACCTTCTTCATTTTCCTGTGTATCGATATAGCAGGCCTCCACCCACGGCCAGCTGTGGCGTTCCGTAAGCTGCGTGCCCGTGATAATACAGGCGCCGTAGCGCGCTTTAACGGCTGAATTAAACTCTGCCTGGCTGGCACGCTGGAACACTTTCGCCTTTACGCGCCGCCCGACTTCTGCGCCTGGCATCACCGCCGTCGGCACTTTATGCTGCGGCGTACTCAGCACCACCAGAAACTGAATTTTGCGCGACAGCGGGAAGCAAGGGTGTGCATGCGGGTCGAACAGCTGCCAGTACTCCTCCTCTTCCGTCTGTCGCATCAGCACTAGCTTGAAGCCCCGGCTGGTGAGCAGGTTCTGCGCTTCTGCCGAATTCGGATCCAGCATGGCGTAAACCTGGGTTTCACCCACCACCTTCCAGCGCCCTTCCTTCTTTATTTCATCGTTACGGCGGAAATAAAGGAAAGCTTGTTGGCTTTTGAGATAGTGCTCAAAACGGCGCAGATAGTTTTTGCGCTCGTTATCGTCAGAGACGAACAGCAGATCCTCCAACGGACTGTTGATCTCCTCCTGCGCGAACACCGCGCGGATCACCAAATTGCGAAAGCTGGTCGACGGGCTCAGTAACCCGCGTGCGGTGAGTTCTTTCTCATCAGGATGCTGCTGCGCATAGCGCAACGCGATCTCTTCGAAGGTCAGTAGCTCACCCGGTAACAAGTCATAATTGAAGCGCATAGACACCCCAGAAACAGAAAAAAGTCGTGCAAAAAATGGGAATGATTCTGGGGTAGTTATCGGCATTTCAGCACCGGACTGTAACAGGTTGGTTACTTTTTTGGGGGTTATAGGGTGCTGGGGGAAATCGTGGTGAAAAGTGACAGATAATTTGGTTTTGGGCAGAGGCAATAACTGGTGAAAAGCACTCGAAAAACCTCGCTATTCAACAGATCAACTCCCAACCTTAACACCTAGAATCGGCGAATAGCGATTTTCAATCCTCATAATCATGTAAACCTATCTCACGGGGATAACCTCACATGGATATAAAATTAATTCGTCTACAGACCCATGGTGATGAACGCGGCTCGCTAATTTCTCTTGAACATAACAATAACATTCACTTTGATATCAAGCGGGTATATTACATGTTCAATACCCGCAATGATGTGCGTCGAGGTTGCCACGCTCACCGTAACCTGAAGCAATTAGTAATCGCGGTGCGTGGTTCATGTCGATTCATTTTGGATAATGGGCATGAGCGGATTGAGCTATTACTGGATAATCCTGGGCAGGGATTATTACTTGATTCTTTGATTTGGCGGGAGATGCACGAGTTCAGTGAAGATTGTGTACTTATGGTACTTGCGGATCAGGTTTATGATGAAACAGACTACATACGAAGCTACAGCGATTATGTCGAAATCATGAGAAGAGAATTCTGGAATGTTACAGCCTAATTGGATTTTCACTCATGACCAATTCATGAAACCTTGCTATCGTGTAAGTCCATTTTCAACTACTGACATTGCTTTAAATTCGCAACTGCCCCGATCAAATTATATTGATGCGTGGTTCGATGAAAATTTTTCCGCATACAACCCCTTTTGGACACTGAAAGCACGAGATGGTATTACGCTTGCTTTAGAAAGTTTAAAACCCACACCACAAAGTGTGGTCACAATCATTACCAGCAGTCAAAATAAATATATTAGCGGGTGTGTAACTAAAGCAATTGAGAGCATTTGCAATTGGAATCGTAAGATTACTGATGACACCTGTGCGGTCTTATTAATTCATGAGTTTGGTAAGAGAATTGAAAATTCAGAGAGCTACTATCAACTTAACTTACCGATCATAGAAGATTTCGCACATGGTTTTTTATTACGCCCGCCTGTAACTCATCAGGCAGATTTCATTATCTATAGTTTCCCAAAGTATTTCCCGATTCAGTATGGCGGAATGTTACTGACTAAAAATAAATTACATAGTGACTACAAACTTGAGAGTGAAACGCTAAGTTATCTAAAAAAAGTCTTATCCTGCCACATTAATCATATTGATGAATATCGCCAAGAGCGTCTCAACAACCAAAAGTATCTTAGCGAAAGATTCCTCGAACTGGGCTGCTCAAGTTATTTTTCCTGGCAAGATAATGAAACGCCCTCTGTTTTCATGTTCGCTCCTCCAAAAGGAGTTGATTTGATTGCATTGAAGGAATTTATGCAACAGCAAGGGATTGAGTCGAGTGTATTCTATGGTGAACATGCATTTTTCATTCCGCTGCATCATCGATTAAAAAAAGTGGACCTTGACTACTTTATTGCAGCCTATAGTAATTTCTTGATAGCCAGAGAGTAAAAATGAAATATAGGAACATTACTTTAAAAGGTACGGCCGATATTTCTGAAGGCACAACTATCAACAATGTTGTGATTGCTGACAATGTAAAGATAGCAAAGCGTTGTTCAATATTTGGCTCAGCAGAACATCTTCTGCATATTGGAGAGCATAGTTATATTGGCATGAATACCCTTATCAATGGTTTTTCTGCTCCGGTATCAATAGGTGCCTGTGTCAGTATCGCGCAAAACGTCAACATTATGTCGGATTCTGGGCCAAATGCTAGTAATGAGTTACAACTAGCTTATCCTCTTATTGCCGAACCTGTCGTTATCAGTGATCATTGTTGGATTGGCGCTTCCTCTATAATTATGCCTGGCGTAACTTTGGGTAAATATTGTGTTGTCGCTGCAATGAGCTTTGTAAACAGATCATTCCCTGAATATAGCGTTATTGGTGGCTGTCCGGCCAGGCTGATTAGAAAACTAGACCCTTCCTTATTCAAAGGAATTGATAATGACTGAGATTTATAAAGACACCTTGCATCATATTAAAATTGATGTAATGAACACCAATACCACTTTGTTTAACAAAACCAGCTTCCTTAACTATCAAAGTCAAAAACTTGGCGCATCGGTAATCATATTTAAGCTATTCAGCAATGAGAAAAATAAATTATTAGCAAGCATTGATTTTGCAAGTGTGCTTGATAATTCAAAATGGTTCACTCCCGTCACAGGTGCATTCAGCCATATTTCATCTGAAAGCAAAACTTCTTCATCATCACTTGAACTCTTCATTAATCAAGTGATAAGTCATTTAAAAAAACAAAAAAACGCAAGTGAAATAATTTGGAAAACACCCCCTTTATACTTTGATGAGTTCATCAACCATAAAATACACAACATCATGTTTAGAACTGGCTGGAAAACACTTTCTAGCGAACTCAATTTCCATTTTGAGGTAACTACCCTGGAAAATTTTCGCCGCGGGCTGAACAGTACTAAACGAAAAGAACTTAATAAATGGAATCGCAGTAATAGCATTTTCGCGCTTGCTGAAAACGAACACGATAGAGAAGCCTGTTATCGAGTCATTAGAGAAAATAGAGAAGCGCAAAATTATCCGGTAACCATGAGCTATGAAGCAATATCCGATCTATTCCATGAGATGAAGGAAGATGTGCTTTTTTTCTCTTTAGCTGAAAACAAGGAACTGGTAGCATCCGCTATTGTCCTTCGCCTTAATAATTCGGTATTATATGTTTTCTATTGGGGTGAAAGTCCAGCCCACCGTGCGCGTTCTCCCGTTGTGAAAATCTGTGAATGCCTATATCAATACGCAATAGAAAATAACTTTAAAATTTTAGATATCGGCATATCAACTAATCATTCAGTCCCTAATGAAGGCTTAGTAAATTTTAAATTTGACATAGGTTGTCGTGTTTCACAAAAAAACATTTTCCATCACGATTAAAAGAAGAAAACCAATGAATGTAGAATTTTTGAGTTTGAAAAAAGTCAATCAGCGGTATCAAAATGAGTTAATTGAAGCTTGTACGAAAGTAATCAATTCAGGGTACTTTATTGACGGTAACGAGGTTAAGGCATTTGAACATGAATTCGCACACTTTTGCTGTACACGCCACTGTATAGGCACTGGGAACGGGCTTGATGCATTGAGCTTGGTTCTGCGCGCATGGAAAAAAATGGGTAAACTCCAGGTTGGTGATGAAGTTATCGTGCCAGCAAATACTTTCATCGCCACCGTGCTAGCAATCAATGAAAATGGTTTGACGCCCGTGATGGTCGAGCCAGATCCCACAACCTTCAACATCACTGCTCAAGCAGTAAATAAAGCAATAACACCACGCACGCGTGTTATTCTGCCAGTACATCTCTATGGGCAAATGGCACCAATGAAAGAACTCATTGATTTGGCTAATGCTCACAATCTGCTAGTTCTGGAAGATGCAGCACAAGCTCACGGTGCTAAAATTGATTCACAACCCGCTGGTAGTTGGGGACACGCAGCTGCTTTTAGTTTTTATCCCGGTAAGAATTTGGGTGCTTTAGGTGATGCTGGTGCAGTCACAACGAATGATGACGAGCTTGCGGCTCTCGTCTCGGCCATGCGCAATTACGGCTCATCAGAAAAATATCATCATCAGTATGCAGGTGTTAACAGTCGCCTCGACGAAATACAAGCTGCAATGCTGCGCGTTAAGCTACGCTATTTAAAAGAAGAAACCACTCAGCGCCGAGTGATTATAGAACGTTATCTTCACACTATTAAGAATCCTCTAATCAAACTACCTACAGCGGCCATTGAGGAATCACATGTGTGGCATTTATTTGTCATTCAATCCGAACATAGAGACGCATTACAAAACTGGTTGGCTAATCACAATATTAAAACATTAGTTCATTATCCTATTGCAATTCATAAGCAACCCGCATTTCAACATTTAAAACATCTACAATTCCCTGTCACTGAACAATTACATGAAAAAATCCTCTCTCTGCCCTTATCGGCAGCAATGACCTCAGAGGAAGTGGATTATGTAATATCCTGCTTGAATTCATTCCAGCCTTAATAAAACGCATTCAGAATAATTCTGAATGCGTTATAAATTACATTAATTTTTTAATCAGGTAGCCAAGCTCTCGCCCATTCACTCACATTATCACCGGTTAACATCCAGTTTTTAAGCACAGCTAAACGCAGCTCATCACCCATCTTCTCACTAGCCTTTCTGTCATCAAGATGCATACGCACTGCATCACTCCAGTCTTTAAATCGGTTACGGACTAACGTTACGGGCAGATCACCACGATAGCAAGCCACATCACTTGCAATCACTGGGTAACCGCAAGCACCATATTCCAGTAGGCGCAGGTTGCTCTTGCAGTTATTGAAAATATTTTCTTCCACTGGAGCCAGAGCAAGATCGAGATTTAAGGAGGCCAATTTTTCTGGGTAAAGGTTAATATCCGTCCCCATATGAAATTCGTGCAAATAGGGTTTCATTTTAGCTGGGCACATACCAAGAAATACCCACTCTACTTCATCAGCGAAAGCTTTCACTACATCAAAAATCATCTCCAGGTCACCAGTATGACTGGATCCTCCAGCCCAACCAACTCGTGGTTTTCTTCCTTGATTACGCGTGCTCTTCAAGTTGCCCCACCAGCGTTCAGGTAGACGGTTATTCACCACGACAATATTAGGGTGCATACCCTCAAATGCATTTCCTAATTCAGCCGTTGAGACAACGAAACGGTCAACGAAACTAAAGCTTTTACGCAGCATTTTAAGGGTATCACCCTTAAAGTTTTCCCGGTGGACGTTCTTTACCGGAACATTAGGCAGATAATCGTCCAGCTCAAAAACCTTATAGAGGTTGGTATATTTCTTAACATCACTCACCCATTCATGAAAGCTTTCAGAAAACTGGCGCTGCAAAATCAGACTATCAGCTTGATATTGATTGAGAACTGGCACACCTTGCCAGCCTGGGAGCATTTGCCCCCCAACTAAACCGGCTTCCTGCATTGCCGAGAAGGGTTCAATAATTCGGTAAAAACCACACCCGCTTAAGTCTGCTGCAGCTGGTATCACCACAGGTAATGGCTTCCAGTAAAGAGGTTGCCAGCTGCGTTGACTGTCCAGCGCAATATCAAATGAATCACTACTTACCGATAAATTGACGTTGTAGGCTGGATCATGGCTTAATATTGGCATCCAGCGTTCAAATATAGTTTTACGGTCTTCTTCCAGGTTTTTAATTTGTGATTTTGGTGCCTGACCTGAATTCTGGGCTACCGCCTGTGCAAATGGCGTCCAGACGATTAAATGTCCAGTTTCACGAACACGAAGACATAGGTCAATATCAGCATGATTTGTGAGTGAACTATCAAAGCCATTAATTTCGATAAGCAGGCTTTTCTTTGCTAACATAAACCTGCCTGAAACAGCACTATAATTCTGAGTCAGTCGCAAACGAGCCATGTGGGTTAAATGACTCTCATGCTTTCCCTCAAAAGCGTGCATAGCAATATCCGAACTACCCAAAATATATCCTGCATGGAGTACAATGCCCTGCTCATCAATCTGTTTTCCACCCACTATTCCAACTTCAGGCCGCTGTCCATGATTGAGTAGATCAATTAACCATTCTGGCTTAGTTATGCTTAAATCATCAGTAATGAAAACGCAAAAATCTCCATCACTGGATAAAATACCCTGATTGCACAACGCCGAATAATTCGCATCGTCATTGTTCCCACACCCCTTAATTTCTTTATTGACTAAAATGCCAATCTGCTGCAGTTGAGCCTTTTGTGTGGAGGACAATTGATAACTGGTCGATACAATTAGTTGATAAGATTCATAGCGGGTATTTTCAACGATACTGGCCAAAGTTTTCATCATCGCAACTTGATCCCGTTGCGAAATAATGATGATCGATACTAACGGCTTTTCTGCATGTTGATAATTAATATTAAAATATCTATCTTCATATTTTAATGCGACAGCGTCATTGTAGCCGCGATTCTCCAGATGCTGCAATAGTAAAGGCTCGACCCGATGCATACGCTGCGAATACGCTCTGCTAATAAACATGGGTTCAGCGATATGTCCAATGGAATGAGCATGGTTGCTCTCGATAAGTTTGAGGATTAAGCCAAATTCTGCACCTAAGCCTGATTTAGCATCGAATCCACCGACTGCCAATATTAATTCTCGTCGGAAAAACCAGTTTCGGGATTGCTCATCCGGGTTACTCAGTAATAAATCCAGATTGAATTCAGGGCGGAATGAAGCGCCAGTAATATAGTCACCGACATAATTTAACTCATCAGCATACAATGCAAGATTTTCGCGATACCGGGACAGGTTGAATTGCAGACTCTTCTGCCCTGAATCAGTAAATTTCGTTCCGGAATCGACGAAGACCAACCACTCGCATTCGCTCCTGGCAACTAATGCATTGATAGAATCAACATATTCTATCTCATCGGAGAAAACTATTACCTCATGTTTAGTGTCGAAATTTCTATCACTGAATATTGTCACCGTGTAATGCAGGCCTTGAAGAAACTCATCATTAATGGAATCAATTGTTTCCTGTATTAATTCTAATTCGCTGCTGCTATGGTGAATACATATATTTAAACTGACGTTAATATTATTTTGTTGATGATATTCGCCGAGGAGTTTTCTTTCAACTAAAGATATATTCCTTGTCTTGGTCCAGTTTTTTAATATGCTTTGGGTCAAACTATTTTGAAGATTGTGATGAACATTGATCAATTGATGCTCATTAGGTTTTGCCATTGGAGAAACCTGAATATAATCACCACTGAGCTGTCGTTGGGTAAACCAACCAGACCTTTTCAGATACTCACAAAGGTAAGTCGCATGCTCTGATGCTGAACGATCGTTTTCTCGCGCAATATGGCTAATCTGCAGGGCAGATAGTCGGAATGAGGCGGTTTTCTCAGTGAGGTACGCTAAATTTCCGTAGCGCAGCATTTTCAAGTAAAGCGTGAGATCATCCACAAAATTAATTATTTTACCCTCTATGTCAAAAAGGGAGCCCTCATTTAACATCAACTCCTGCAACAACTCATTTTTAAACAACACACAACATGGCTCGCCGATAAAGTTTTTAAGGTGAATGCTTTGCCAGCGAATGATATCTTCTCCAAGCATAATGCAGTCATACTTTACAGCCTCTCCTGTTGCAAAAGCTTCAGGTTTTATATTTCCCAATGGATCAATGAGATTTCGGCGTGAAGTCGCCAAAGACAGCGAAGGATGTTGTTCCATCACTGCGACCTGTTGAGCTATATTATTTGGCAAAATCAGGTCATCATCGTTCAAGAACTTAACATATTTTCCTTTGGCGTAAGATAAGCTTTTTTGGCAGTTTTCAATGGATCCACTTGAATTTCCTGTGCGAATATAACGTACAGGAAAACGACCATCATTCAGATATTCAGCGGCTAGTGATTCAATATGTTCATCGGGACTATCATCACCCACAATGATTTCACAGTGAGGATAGGTTTGCGCAAGCGCACTTTCAATGCACTCCTTGAACCACATGGGTTTATATGCCGGAATAATAATACTGACGAGTGGGTACTTTTCCATAACAAAGGCCTCGGGCTGATGCTGATTTCGCGCTGTTAGCAAGGGAGTGCATAATTTTTGATACTCTTGACTATAAGTTGTCGCGTCAAAAACAATCGTCATATCATCCCCCTGAAATAGTGCCATTCCTGCCGTTTATTTTTATGATTGCAAAAAAAAACCCCGCCGAAGCGGGGTTTGCGGAGCAACTTGTTTAAGTTGATTAGCCCTGCAGCAGAGACAGAACCTGCTGTGGAACCTGGTTAGCTTTAGCCAACACTGAGTTACCCGCCTGCTGGATGATCTGTGCTTTAGACATGTTTGAAACTTCAGTGGCGTAATCAGCATCCTGAATACGAGACTGTGCTTCAGACAGGTTAGTGGTGGTGTTGTTCAGGTTCGTTACCGCTGAATCCAGACGGTTCTGAATCGCACCCAGGGAGCTACGGAATTTATCTACAGAAGAGATTGCCGCATCCAGTGCCGCTAATGGGTCAGCAGTCTGGGTACCTGTGCTGGTAGAAGAAGTGGTCAGTTTACCCGCGCTGCTCACATAAACAGACGCACCTTCGGTCGCTGCGTATTTGCCTGAAGCACCAGCACCGTTAGAAGCAACAGTCACAGCACCTGTGTCTTTGTCAACATTGTAGTTAATGGTGTAACCAGAAGTCGCAGTCATCACGCCATCACCATCAACATAAGTCGCTGCAGAGGTACCACTTGCCAGGGTGGCAGTGTACGTCAAGGCTTCTTTGTTGAACGTGATAGATGTAGAGCTATCCGCTTTAACGTTAGCCAGCAGAGCATCTGAAGATACGGTGTCTTTGTAAGTCAGGCCGCTGTTAGCAGTTGCTGTGAAGTTGTAAGTCTTATCATCAAAGGTGACGCTACCTGCAGTGGTACCAGAAGACGCTGCAGTGAACAGGCTTGACATGGTTGCAGCAGTAGAGCCTGACACGTTGTTGGTAGTCAGTGCACCATTGCTGATATAGGCAGCTTTACCGCCGATGGTGATGTTACCATTAGCATCGGTATCGAAGCTTACTGAACCGGTAGATGAGGTATAAGTACCTGATTTAGTCTGGCCAGCGTCAGCTTTCAGTGTTGCACCATAAGTGCCGGCATCACCAGAAGCAACAGTCTTGTCGATTGAGAAATTGTTAGTTGCTGCATTATAGGTGTAAGTACCTGAAGCAGCTGAAGTGTTGCTAATGGTAACCTGGTCGCCATCGCTCAGTTTGCTGAATGCAGTATCTGCAGTCAGTTTGTCGAAGTTGGTGGTAACAGCATATGGACCAGTACCAGAAACGTCTGCACCAGCAGCAGACAGGTCACTGATGGTGGCAGTTTTGTTGGTGATAGTACCAGTACCATTAACGTTGAAGCCATTCAGACCCAGAGTAGAAGAGTCGATCTTCTTCAGGTCGATAGAGATGGTCTGGCCATCGTTCGCGCCTACCTGAATTTTCAGGGAGCCGTCTTTAGACAGTACGTTCACGCCGTTGAAGGTAGTCTGACCTGATACGCGGTCAATCTCGTCCAGACGTGATTTGATTTCGTCCTGGATTGAGTCCAGGTCAGACTGGCTGTTGGTGCCGTTCTGAGACTGTACAGTCAGTTCACGAACACGCTGTAAGTTGTTGTTGATTTCTGACAGTGCGCCTTCAGTAGTCTGCGCAGCAGAGATACCGTCGTTGGCGTTACGAGCAGCCTGAGTCAAGCCGGTGATGTTAGACTGGAAGCGGTTGGCAATTGCCTGACCTGCTGCATCGTCTTTTGCGCTGTTGATACGCAGACCAGATGACAGACGCTCGATAGAAGTTGAGAG
This sequence comes from Pantoea sp. C8B4, assembly GCF_051336905.1. Taxonomy (NCBI): domain Bacteria; kingdom Pseudomonadati; phylum Pseudomonadota; class Gammaproteobacteria; order Enterobacterales; family Erwiniaceae; genus Pantoea; species Pantoea sp. C8B4. The sequence continues at coordinate 110,215 of NZ_JBGMNK010000005.1, read as the reverse complement.
CGCTGACTGGTTTTTGTTGATGTTGTTCTGGGTGATCAGCGAGAGGCTGTTGGTGTTAATTACTTGAGCCATGGTTAAGTTCCTATTAATCAAGTCTTTGGTTAAGGTGTGGGCTTCAACCCGCCGGCTTCAGCGCCGTCAAAGTTGTTATCGTCTGCCTTCAAACAACCTTTAGATTTTTTTTAGTACCAGGCGAAAATTTTTCCCTTCAACCTGTCACGCTTATCTTTATCGCCCTGCCCCCGCACTTCTTTAGTGCAACTTGATCATTTTTCTAGCGCCAGAAATACCCTTCTCTATAGCCTTTATTCGCTTTATCACTCGCTGGTAAATAAATCTAAACTTTGCCTCAAATAAGCCGATAACCGCGGTATTCACTCTCCGTGTCGACATGAAAAGGAAACAACATGGCTAGTATCACTACCCTCGGTGTCGGTTCAGGCCTCGACTTAAGTAGTATCCTGGATAGCTTATCCACTGCGGAAAAAGCCTCCTTAACACCGATCTCCAATCAGCAGAGCGCTTATACCGCAAAGCTGAGTGCCTACGGTACGCTCTCCAGTGCGTTGACGACTTTCCAGACCGCCAACACCGCGCTGAACAGTGCAGACCTGTTCTCTGCCACCACCGCCACCAGTAGCAGCAGCGCCTTCAGCGCCACCACCTCGGGTACCGTGGTTGCTGGCAAATACAGCGTGGCTGTTACGCAACTGGCTCAGGCACAGACACTCACCTCTGCGGTGCAAACCAGCAACACCACCGCATTGGGCGACAGCTCTGCCACCAGCCGCACCTTGACCATCAAACTTTCTGATGGCACCAGTAAAGATATCTCGCTGACCACCGACCAGACTTCACTGACTGGCATGCGTGATGCCATCAACGGTGCCAGTGCCGGCGTCAGCGCAAGTATTATCAAAGTGGCCGACGGTTCTTACCGCTTGTCACTGACCTCTTCCAAAACGGGGGAGGCCAACGCCGTATCATCGATTAGCGTGACGGGTGATGACACCCTGAACAATATCGTCGGTTTTGATTCGACCAAGACCGATGCCGATAACCCGATGGACGTGAGCGTGGCGGCGCAGGATGCCAAATTGACGGTGAATAACGTTGAGATCACCAACAGCAGCAACACCATCAGTGATGCGCTGGAAGGGATCACGCTGAACCTGACCGACACCACTTCCGGTAACCAAACGCTGACCGTCGCGCAAGATACATCGAAAGCGACCACCGCGATCTCAAACTTTGTCACTGCTTACAACACCCTGCTGGATCAGTTCAACACGCTGACCAAATACACCGCGGTGGATGTCGGTTCTGATACTCAGGACTCCAGCAACGGCGCTCTGGTGGGTGATAGCACACTGCGCAGCATCCAGACGCAGATCAAGAGCATGCTGACCAACTCGTCCAGCTCTTCAACCTATAAAACGCTGGCACAGATTGGCATCACGACTGACCCGACGACGGGTGAGTTGACGCTGGATTCCGACAAGCTCAAAACCGAGCTGACGAAAGATCCGGATGGCATCAAGCAGATGATTGTGGGTGACGGTAAAACCACCGGCATCACCACCACCTTGGCCACTAACCTCACCAGCTGGCTCTCTTCCACTGGCAGCATTCAGTCAGCGAAAGACGGTGTCAGTAAAACGCTGAACAATCTGACTCAGCAGTACAACGACATGAACACACGTATCAACAATATGATCGCGCGTTACAAAGCGCAGTTTACCCAGCTCGACGTCACCATGAGCTCGCTGAACAGCACCAGCTCTTATCTGACGCAGCAGTTCGATACGTCAAGCAGCTCTAGCTCGAAATCGTAAGGAGTGAACATGTACAGCGCAAATGGCACTCAGGCCTATGCAAAAATTGGTGTGGAAAGCTCCGTAATGAGCGCCAACCAACAGCAACTGATCACGCTGCTGTTTGACGGTGCGATCAGTGCACTGATCCGTGCTCGCCTGTTTATGCAGGATGGCAATATTCAGGGAAAAGGTAATTCGATTTCCAAAGCGATTAACATCATCGAAAGCGGACTGAAGCAGGGTCTGGATGAGCAGTCAGGCGATGACCTCACCGACAATCTGTTAGGTCTTTATGCCTATATGGTTCGCCGTTTGATTCAGGCGAATCTGCGTAATGATGTTGAAGCTCTCGAAGAAGTAGAAGGCCTTCTGCGTAACATCGCGGATGCCTGGAAAGAAGTCGCACAACCTCAACACCTTCAGGACGCCGTTTAATGAATAACGCACCGCAACTGATAAACGTTTACCAACAGCTACTCGATCTCAGCCATGGAATGCTGCGCCTGGCCGCAGACGGCGAATGGGATGACCTGATTATTAAGGAAGTGGATTACGTCAGTGCGGTGCAAACGTTGGCCCGCTCGACTGAGGCCTCGCCACCATCCAACTCTATGCAAGAACAACTGCGCCCGGTACTGCGCCATATCCTGGACAATGAGAGTGAAGTCAGACGTCTACTACAGGCGCGCATGGACGAACTGTCGCAGTTGATTGGTCAATCCACGATGCAAAAGTCGGTGATGAGTGCTTACGGCAAGCAAGGAAATGTGTATCTGCCGCAGAATTAATGCGCGGCGGGCTGAATGAGAAACGGGTGAGCTGATGCTCACCCGTTTTTTTATGCTTTGCCTACGGCATCACTTCTGCGCAGGGACCGACACCGGCTCCATAATCTGCGGCTGAATATTCTGAATCACCGCATCCTTCGGACGCTTCGCCACCTGCTCCAGCGCCTGCTGGCACTCAACAGTGGGTTGATCGACCTTGCGCATGCGCAAGCCGTCATAACGCAGTTCACCGTTCTCCAGCGTTATCGGCATGACGCGCATCTGCCGCGTCACGTTGACCCACTCATCGCTCAGGCGGGTTAACTTGCCCGGTTTGGCAATCACGCGCTGCCACTGACGGCAGTCCAGCGTGTCGCCTTCTGCACCAATGATCAGGCTGCCCATCGCCTGACCACTGATCAACTTGCTCTGCGGTCCGACAGTTTGCCAGTTACCTTGCAATTCCACTGGTGCCGGGGTTTTTACCGCTTCATCGTAATTGCTGATTTGCGCACATCCGCTCAAGCCCAGCGCGGCCAATACCATCCACTTTTTCATTCCTGGTCCCTACACTCGCCTCAATGGCGGCTACGTTATAATTTTTCGCGTAAGTTACGCAAGGAATCTCGGCGAAAAGCCGGCTGAGCCTGACAATACGGCTCGCGCACGTTACACTAGCGCGCAAGTCGATAAGCAGGAAATTCGCATGAAAACCCCAGAAGAGTATTACGCCCAGGCACGCACGATGTTTTTTGCCGCGCACGCCGATTTTCAAGCCGCGCTGGATGAACTGACCGAGAGCGACGCACGCGCGGCCAACTTGTCACTGCGTCAGCTGCGTGAATGGCACGCTGAGCGCATCTACGCCGCATTCTTACGCCAGAAAAAGCTGGATGGCATGCTGTTTTCCATTCAACTGGCAGAGCCTGATAAAGCGGTTGCGGCTGAAGCCATTGAAACTTACCTGAAATCACATGCGGAAGCGCTCGGCATGACGTGGGAAGAGTTTTGCATCAAGAACGAACTTTAAGCGCTGCGGCCCTAAAAATATATCTCATACACACCTCCAACCACACAAATCGGCAAGGAAAAAGTTGTACAATTTAGATTAAGTTGTATAACTTATATCTGACGGCTTCGGTCGTAGATTGTCCTTGAACGAAGGTGCTATTGCGCCGCCTCTGGAGGAGTTGCTGGATTTCCCCTCCAGAGGTAGTATTTTTTCCCCCTATCCTTCTCGCTCGACTCCCTTCACTTCGACATAACGCGCAACGGCTAGTAGGCGGTTAATGTGCGTCAATAGCAGATCCACGTCTGACTGTAGAAATAACTCACCAGAACGCGATGCGGTAACGATGGCGTCCTGCACGGTTTCCGTGATGGTCAGCGAATTATCATCTTTAGCCTGAATCAATAATGCCGCCAGCAGCAGTGATTGTGCCTCCACCTGTGCCACCAGTTCTTTTGCATCCGTATCCATCTTTGCCATTTTCAGCAGAATATCGATCACCAGTTGCCGCATGTTTACCCCCTAAATAAGCCAATTCCCTGTGTAACGCTGTTGAGCATCAGTGCAAATCCCGCTAACTGTATCTCAGATAGAAAAATATTCTTCCCTGTAGGGCTTCGAGCCTTGCCACTGTTTTTATTTACAGTAATATGACGCACCCTCTTTGAAGAATGGACTGCCCTGATGTTTGTGGAGCTGATTTACGATAAGCGCAACGTCGCCGGTTTGCCGGGCGCACGTGAGATGATATTGCAGGAATTGGAGAAGCGCGTGCAACGCGTATTTCCTGAGATCGAGGTACGCGTCAAGCCAATGGAGCGAAACGCCATTGATACCGATCTGAGTAAGAATGATAAAGCGACGGTGGCACGTATTGTCGAAGAGATGTTCGATGAAGCAGAGATGTGGCTAATGGCCGATTAAGCCACTAGCGCGGGGGAACTTAGCAAATGCCCCGTAAACCCTCGCCCAATTGGGCGGGGATATAAGGGGGAGCTAAACAGGGGGGGGTCTGCGAGGCTACGTAAGCCTTCAATGTTTCAATTGTAGCGCCGCCAGCATTACAGGCGAAAGAGGAGCGTGACCAGAGCACCCCGCTATTACTCGCCTTGCGTAAGTGTGTGTTCAGAATGCGCACACGGCGGCTACTGATCGACTTCAAATTATTCACCAGCACACTGATAGACAGTTTCGGCGGGTACGCTATCAAAACGTGAACGTGAACTGCTCTCCCGTCCATTTCCAACATCTCAATTTCCCGCTTCTCCGCGGCGCTTGAAACGCTTCCCTTATCTATCTGCTGGATCATCATGCCGTCGAAAATATTTCGTCGGTATTTCGTCGTCAATATCAGATGCACGACCCGTTTACTGACGCTATGGCGTCGTGAGAGATAACCGCAAATGTCTGGTTATGTATAGCCCATTGAACACGCATTCTGCCGCGCGTAAAGTGAGCGACAATTCGCTCTGGACCTGAAAATGAAGAGAGCAACCAAAGTACGCATTTATCCCACCGCAGAACAAGCCGCATTCTTAAATGCGCAGTTCGGCGCGGTGCGCTTTGCCTACAATAAAGCCCTTCATATCAGCCGTCATATGTACCAGCATCACGGCGTTTCCCTCAAGCCAGTACGTGACATAAAGCCGCTGCTGGCCGTGGCGAAGAAGTCACGTCGCTATGCCTGGCTCAAAGAATATGACTCACTGGCGCTACAGCAAGCGGTCATCAATCTGGACCGGGCGTTTACTAACTTCTTCCAGAAACGAGCCGGATTCCCCACTTTCAAAAGCAAACATGGCAAGCAATCCAGCTACCATCCCAACGGGAAGGTGTTAACTGATGCTATCCAGTTACCGAAGTTGAAGCCTGTCCGGGCGAACATCCACCGGGAGATTGTCGGCAAGGTTTCCAGCATCACGATCACCCGCACCGCAGCGGGCAAATACTATGCCTCGATACTCGCAGATGATGGACAAGAGGCAGCAGCAAAGCCGACTTACATCACTACCGTAGCGGGCTATGATCTGGGGCTATCGCACTACCTGATCGACAATGACGGCGGCAAGGTGGCGAATCCACGCCATCTGGTCAACGCATACCGCCGCTTGCGCCGTGACAGCAAGGCGCTATCCCGTAAGAAGATGGGCAGCGCAAACCGCGGCAAGGCTCGCTTACGCCTTGCCGCCCAACACGAACGGGTAGCCAATGCCCGCGCTGATTTCCAGCACAAACTTTCCAGACGCATTATCGACGAAAACCAAGCGGTGATTGTGGAAACGCTGAAATCGGCAAACATGATGAAAAACCGTCGACTTGCCCGTCATATCGGGGATGCGGCATGGTCTGGATTTGTGGCTAAACTTGCCTACAAAGCGGAGTCGGCAGGGGTTCACCTGGTCAAACTGGATCAGCGGTTCGCCAGCTCAAAAACGTGCCATTGTTGCGGTCACAAAATGCCGGAAATGCCGCTAAATGTGCGCGAATGGAAATGCCCCGGCTGTAGTGCCGATCATGACCGAGATATAAACGCGGCGATCAACATACAGCACAAGGGCATAACAGAATTAATGGCGGCGGGTCACGTCGTCAAAGCCCATGGAGGCTTGCATAATTCTGGCTTTAAGCCAGTTGCAGCCTGAGAAGTGGGAAGCCTCGCCGTTTACGGCGGGGAGCAGTCACCTTTCTTGCTCGCTGTGATTGATGGCGATCTCTAAATCCTGAATCGCCAGCTCAATATCATCTAACAGCTGTCCCTGCTTGTTGAGCAGCGTGTCAAAACGTCCCGCATACTCTTTATCTTTGTACTCGCCTGCATCAAATGCCAACCAGTGGCTGGATAGCGTCTCAGTATTGGTCTGCGCATAGTGACGCATCTCTTTTAACTGGGAGGTGACATCACGCAGGTAGTCAGTTTTGGTTTTGATTGCCTCTGTATCACTCATGCTATCTTCCTTTTCGCTAATTAAACCCGTTTAAATAACGTCTGAATGATTAAAGTTAGTAGAAAATAGCGAGACCGCACTAAGAATAATCGGAAGATGAAAAGGCGACCCGAAGGCCGCCACAGAATTAAAGATACTTGCGCGCGAGGGCAATCAGCTCATCCTTCGCAGCCGTACCTAACTTCTCAACCCCACTTTCGACAAAGTTGAATGCCTGAGTGAAGTCCTTCACGCTGGCGCTGATATCCTGACTGACAGCATCCGTAATGATTCCCGCTACAGGCTGCTCAGCCAGATTGCCGACGGTAGAAGCCGATGAAGGCCCGGCGCTGGCAGAACCGTTTGCTAGCGTATCCGGCGTGGCCAACTGCTGGGTGAGATCCGTTGCATCCGCTACGGCCGCTGCAGGTTGTGGCTCGCTGCCAGCATTCACTGCTGGCGTTGTGGAGCCAGAGACAGGTGCACTGTCTACAGCGGGAAGTGTGGCGTCAGCTGCTGGCACACTATTCACCGCAGGCGTTGAAGCATCCGACGCTGGCACGCTACTCACGGCTGCTGTTGAGACGTCCTGTGCTGGTGCACTGCTCTCCGCCTTCCCCGCCACCTCATTAGCAAAACTCTCTAACGGTGATAGCGTGCTGGCATCCGCTGATGCACTATTTTCGATAACAGTTTGGTCGCTCATAATTTTCTCCTTCTTGCTTAATAAAGACTGCAATCGGCCGAAGCTAACTGCAATCCGCTCGGTAATACTCATCATGGCCTCCTTAATGCGTCGATTCGGGCGGCGCGTCCTCTCCCACCACTTGCTTCACTTTGTCCGCCGTTTTGTTCGCGGTGCGATCGGGCAAGCCGTCGAGTTTTTTCTGCAGCGCGACTAATTGGCTGGTCAGTTCGGCCACCCGCGCTTCCCTCCGGTCCGAAATCGCACGGTACTGCTGGCGAATGTCTTCCACCCGGCGATTGGCGCTGTTATTCACGAACACGAACATAATTGTCATCGCCACACACAGCAGCGACAGCATCAGTAGCAGGCCGCCTAGCAGTAGCTGGCGCCGGTGGCCTCGCACTGAAAACTCACTGTTTATCTGCACCATCGCGACTCTCCTCTAAGGTGGTGATCAGTTGATTGATCTGACTGCGGAATTTATCGCTATGATCAGATTCCGTGGTGGCTAACAGAATGCCCAACGCGTTCTTTATCAGCCGTAGATCGGTCTCCAGCGAAGAGATGCGCCGCAGGTTTTTGTCGTGGCGAATACGCAGGTCATCATTCTCCTGGCGCATCAACGCATGGCTCTCTTTGAGAAGCATCACCTGCTCTTTGTAGCTGGTGATGATCTCGCCGCCGGCGCGATTGCTGGTGACGATGGCCGCGATGCCTGCCATTAAGGGTTTCCAGAACACAGCTGCCGCACCGCCACCGAGAAGCAGCGCACCGACGCTGGTCACCAAACTACTTTCCATGCCTCACCTCTCTTTACTGGCAAGGGATCCACCTGAGGAACATGTTGCCCGCCCTTGCCAGTGATGCGGTCAACATCAGAATTTAAGTTTACTTTAATTAATGAATTTAAGTATACTTAAGTAAAGCACAGAGGAGTTGTCAAGATGATGAAAAAAGAATCTGTGGGTGAGCGCATCCGCAGCCGTCGTAAAACCCTGAAGCTTACACAGCAAGGAGTGGCAAGCGGCATTGGCGTGTCACACGTTGCTGTTTCACAATGGGAAAAGGAGGAGACCCTCCCGCGTGGCGAGAATCTGTTAAGGCTGGCAGAACTGCTGCAATGTACCGCCGCATGGATTATTGATGGTGAGGGCGAGGTGTTTACCACCCCGTCTACAGTCAGTGACGTCAGCGCCCTGCCGTTGATCACCCTGGCACAAGCGGCAGCATGGATGCAGGAGCAGCGCTTATTGATTCGGCAGCAGGCAACCCGCTTTCTCTTTAGCGACAGCAAACTGAGTGAATCGGCGTTGGCGATCACTCTGGATGATGCCGCGATGCAACCTGACTACCGACCCGGCGATACGCTGATTTTCGACCCAGCTGTTGCGCCGCAACCGGGTGATGTGGTGCTGGCGCACATCAATGGCGAGGTTCTGGTACGTATTTATCGCCTGATGACTGAACAGCACGACGAACAAATTTTCTCGTTACGACCGTTGAATGAGGATTTTCCTGTGCAGATATCGTCTGAGAAAAAGATTGAATTAATCGGAACTATGATGGAAATGCGCCGCTATCGCGTCAGGTAAAAGAATGCAAAAAACCCGCCTATGAGCGGGTCAAAACAAGCAAAACTACGGCAATTATTACAAAACGTCGGTCAGATGATCGACGACAACCCTCCCGTGCACATCCTTCTGCGTAATGCGATAGTTAACACAATATGAGCGGCGGTTGCAGAGCTTATCGAACAGCGTCACGCTGCCTTTTTGCTTGCCGTCTACGCTAACAATATGCCATTCAGTGACATCTTCCTGACCGCGGTTGTTGAGTCTTAATACGCTCTGTTCAACTAAACGGTCGCTATCATCAATCTTTAAATAGTCGCGTAACATTATGCTCACCTCTGGTTAACGAGGGCCAAGATACGCTTTTTATTTATCCATTCAATCGAAATTATTTATCGTAGATGCTCCCACGGTGCAATTAATTAACAATTCGATTTGACGCCGTTTCGCTAGCCGTTTCGGTTAACTCATTAATTGGAAAATAGTTTACGATTCGAGTCTATATTGGTGGACAGCCCCCGCCCCTGGCCTGCTACTGTAGGCCCCACAATAAAAAGCTGTCCGGACAATCGCTATGCTTACCACCATCATTTATCGCAGCCACCTCCATGACCATGTTCCTATCAAGACACTCGAAGACATGGTGAAAAAAGCGAATAACAAAAACAGCTCGCACGATGTCACAGGGATTCTGCTTTTTGATGGGCTGCACTTCTTTCAGCTACTTGAAGGACCACGTGAAGCCGTACAGGGTATTTATGATCGCATCTGCCAGGACGCCCGCCACCACAATCTGGTGGAGTTAATGCATGACTTTGCTCCCGCTCGCCGCTTTGGCAAAGTGGGGATGGAGCTGTTTGATTTACGCGAGCATGATAAATCCATGGTGCTACAAGCCGTGTTAGACAAAGGCACCTCGCGCTATCAACTGACCTACGATGATCGCGCATTGCAGTTCCTGCGCACCTTTGTTATCGCTCGTGATAAAGAGAACTACTTTGAAATCCCCGCCGCCAGCACCTGGGAATTCATTGCGGATGAGCCATCTCGTACCCTTCAGGATGAAGTCATTGACTCACTGAAAGAGTGCCACTTTGCCTTTCAGCCGATTATCGATCCGTTTGCACGCCGCGTGGCGTCATATGAGGCGTTAATCCGCACCCCGAATGGCGGTTCTCCTGGCGAATACTTTTCTGCCTTCGGTGGCGAGGCTGTTTATCATGCGGATATTCAGTCTAAAAAGCTGGCGTTCGAACTGGCGAAAAAGTTAGGTATTGGCGAACACAGTATTTCCATTAACCTGCTGCCAATGTCTTTGGTCACAGTGCCTGGCGCGGTGGAGTTTCTGCTGACGCAGATTGAAGCCAATGGTTTGGTACCCGAGCAAGTGATTGTTGAAGTCACTGAAAATGAGATCATCTCGCGCACCGATGAGTTTGCGGCACAGGTGCGCAAACTGAAATCGGCGGGTATCAGTCTGGCATTGGATGATTTCGGCGCGGGCTTTGCTGGCCTGTCACTGTTATCGCGATTCCAGCCGGACAAAATTAAGATTGATCGTGAGTTGATTAGCGATGTGCACAAAAGCGGTCCTAAACAGGCCATTTTGCATGCCATCATTAAGTGCTGTAACTCGCTGGAAATTGCGGTCATCGCCGAAGGCGTAGAGAAAGCGGAAGAGTGGATGTGGCTGGAAGCCGCGGGCATTAGCCAGTTCCAGGGATATTTGTTCGCCCGTCCGCAGTTAAACGGCTTCCCTGCAATCGCCTGGCCGGAAATTAAAGCCTGAGACTGAGAAATGATAAAAACCGCCCATCAACCGGCGGTTTTTTGTATTTAAAGTGGTGAATAACCCGGCGGTAATAATCTATCGCTGATGATTTGGTAATTCATCAACTTGAAAGAGCTTAGCGTGATGGGCACGGCAACGCAGGGTCGATACCAGCCAAACTGCCTTATATATCGCCAGACTTCTGGCGGATTATCTTTATCTCGAACCCAGTAATAACCTTCTTTCATACTTACACGCTTCTTATCGCTGCAACCCTTACTCAACACTCTTCAACACGTTGCGTGATGTGCATGTTGCCCACCGAGTTCCCTGCTCTGAAGAATGCTTACCTGACTGGCACACTCTATCATACCGAAGGCGTATTTGATCAGTAAGTTGTTGTTTTATTTAGCGCTTCGCTTATCGACACCGATATTAACGGCATAAAAAAAGCCGCATTCGCGGCTTACTCAGGCATCAATAATAGGTGACATCTATGGTGCCGTACTGCCTGTCCGTCACTTGCCCTGCGCCGTCCGTGGTGACGGTGTCGCAACGGAAAGGGACATCATTCTTATATTGGCACTGGGTGGTGACCGTCTTGCTCTGCTCGTTTCTTTGCACCGTCGTGATCACGTCGGATATCTTTTTCGCGTCCGTATCATGTTTGGCACTGGCGCGTGAAACTTCCTCATCGCCCTTCTTAATACTTAACAGCGTCATATCACCGACGTTATTGTAGGTCAGATGGAATTTAACATCAGAGGCGGGAGAGGAGATTTGATCGACCCAACCCTGTTCGTTATAGCCAATATCCACTGTCATGGTGGGAGTGACTTTTTTTATTAGCGCGCACTGCTTATTCAGCGTGACGACCACATCCTGACCGTTCTCAGTGCCAGTCAGTTTATCGCCTTCCCGCGTCACTTCGGTGATCTCCCCGGCTTTATCGATCGATTTCACATGGGAAATGCAGCCTTGCTCATCGAACGCGATATCGACATCAAAGATTGGCGTGTCGTCGGCGCTAAACAGGCGCTGATGAGTGCTTTTGACTTTGCCGGGAATGGCTTCGAACTGATAGAGGTAAGCGTAATTTTTCATCTGCGGTGCAAAGTCCGCATTTTTATTATCACAGCCGGATAGCATGATCGTTGCCATCATCAGCAGCAGGGTGGGCTTCACGTGAGAATCCTCTTCTCGATATACGCTGTGTGTCAGGCCAGCATCATGCCGCTGTTACTGAAAAAGATAAATGCTTTCCCGCCTGACACCGCAACAATCTGTGCAGCTACTACACCTGCATATTCATGATATCGGTGTACGCCGAGACCAGTTTGTTACGCACCTGAATCCCCATTTGCATGGAAATGGAGGATTTCTGCAGATCGACCATCACATCGTTTAACTGGATGCCCGGTTTGCCCATTTCAAAATCCTGCGCCTGGGTGCGAGCCGCGGTTTGCGTGTCGCTAATCTTATCCAGTGCTGCTTTCATGGTGGCACCAAAATCTACCTGATTGGTTGACTCGGCCTGCTTGCCGCTGGCCTGTAACGACGTTAACTGCAGCTGCTGCAACACACCATCAATTGCCTGAATCGACATTGCCTGTACCTCATTAAAGAAGGGTTTAAATTTTCACGCTGCAAAAGTTAACACACTGTCAATAGGACAAAGGCGCTAAATAAACGTAAAAAACCCAGCTTATCCAGCCATCGAAGTGACCCGATTCATCAATAATGCCAGCCATAAGATTGGAATTTCATTTTTCATTTGGCCCCCAAAATAGTTCGCGCTGTAGCAAGGCGGCAAGTTCGCGAATCCCCAAGAGCTTACTCGAGTAAGTGACTGGGGTGAACGAACGCAGCCAACGCACCTACAACGCGAAATATGATGGGGGAAGTCAGGGAGTCTGTTTTGTCACCACAACTTACCCGGTCAATTATGTCAGGCAGGAATCGGTCATGAATGCGAGTGCAGCCGCCACACAAGATACCGCAAAGAAAGGTTTCAATGACCTTCTGGCCCGCCTGCGCGCCAATCCGCGAATTCCTATCATTGTTGCTGCCGCTGCCGCTATCGCAGTGGTTTTTGCATTGGTGCTGTGGGCTAAAGCCCCTGACTATCGCGTCCTTTATAACAACCTCTCCGATGAGGATGGCGGCGCGATTGTTACCCAGCTGACGCAAATGAACATTCCTTACCAGTTCGCCGAAAACGGCGGTGCCTTGATGGTGCCTGCCGATAAGGTACATGAACTGCGTCTGCGTCTGGCGCAACAGGGGCTGCCGAAAGGTGGCTCTGTTGGCTTTGAGCTGATGGACAAAGAGAAGTTCGGCATCAGCCAGTTCAGCGAGCAGATCAACTACCAGCGTGCGCTGGAAGGTGAGCTGGCCCGCACCATTGAAACGCTCGGCCCGGTCAAGAGCGCGCGCGTGCATCTGGCGATGCCAAAACCCACGCTGTTCGTGCGTGAGCAGAAAGCGCCTTCGGCCTCCGTGACATTGAACCTGCAACCGGGTCGTGCATTAGATGAAGGCCAGATTCAGGCCATTCAGCATATGGTGTCGAGCAGCGTCGCCGGTCTGCCGCCAGGCAACGTGACCGTGGTGGATCAGGCCGGTCGCCTGCTGACCCGTTCTGACAGCGAAGGTCGTGACCTGAATGATGCACAGCTGAAGTACGCGTCTGAAGTGGAAGCGCGTTACCAGCAACGTATCGAAGCCATCCTGAATCCGATCGTTGGCCAGGGCAATGTGCATGCGCAGGTGACAGCGCAGATCAACTTTGACCGCAGCGAACAAACTGACGAGAAGTACAAACCGAACGCCGATCCGAACAGCACGGCCATTCGCTCGCGTCAGACCAATACTAACCAGCAGAACGGTAGCCCTTACCCGGGCGGCGTGCCGGGTGCGTTGTCGAATCAACCTGCCCCTGCGAATACTGCGCCGGTTACCAATCCGCAGCAGCAAAATGCCAACGGCCAGAATGCCAATGGTCAGAATGCAAATGGCCAGAACAACGCGGCAAACAACAACGGCAGCACCACCAGCACGCAGCAAAGCAGCGGCCCGAGCAGTTCAAGCCGTAACGACACCGTGAACTACGAGCTGGACCGCACCATTCGCCACACCAAGGTGAACGTCGGCGATGTGCAGCGTCTGTCAGTGGCCGTGGTGGTGAACTACCGTGATGACGGCAAAGGCAAAGCCGTTGCACTGAACGATCAGCAGATCAAACAGATTGAAGACCTGACACGTGAAGCGATGGGCTACTCGCAGAATCGTGGCGACAGCGTCAACGTGGTGAACTCGCAGTTCAACATGACTGAGCCGTCTGGCGGTGACCTGCCGTTCTGGCAATCGCAAGCCTTCTTCGACATGTTGATGAGCGGTGGTCGCTGGCTGCTGGTGGCGTTGGTTGCCTTCATCCTGTATCGCAAACTGGTTCGTCCGCAGCTGATGCGTAAGAAAGCGCAGGAGCAGGCGGCAGCAGAGGCGGCGGCAGCACGTGCGGAAGCGCTGGAATCTGAAGAAGCCTACAACGTGCAGCTCAGTAAAGATGAGTTGGATCAAGAGCGTAAATCGAATAACCGCATGAGCGCCGAGGTGATGAGCCAGCGCATCCGCGATATGTCTGAAAACGATCCGCGCGTTGTGGCGCTGGTTATCCGCGAATGGATGAGTAAAGAACTATGAGTCTGACCGGTACTGAAAAAAGCGCCATTCTGATGATGACCATTGGCGAAGAGCGTGCGGCCGAGGTGTTCAAACACCTCAACCAGCGTGAGGTGCAGCACCTGAGCGCCGCGATGGCGGGGATGCGTCAGGTGTCGCACAAGCAACTGACCGAAGTGCTGCGCGAGTTTGAAGTCGATGCTGAGCAGTTTGCAGCACTCAGCCTCAACTCCAACGAGTACCTGCGTTCGGTACTGGTAAAAGCGCTGGGCGAAGAGCGAGCATCCAGCCTGCTGGAAGATATCCTCGAGAAAAACGAGACCACCAGCGGCATGGAAACGCTCAACTTTATGGAACCGCAGGCAGCGGCCGATCTTATCCGCGACGAACATCCGCAGATTATCGCCACCATCCTGGTGCACCTCAAACGTGGCCAGGCTGCGGATATTCTGGCGCTGTTCGACGAACGTCTGCGCCACGACGTGATGCTGCGTATTGCCACCTTCGGTGGTGTCCAGCCAGCGGCGCTGGCAGAACTGACCGAGGTGCTGAACGGCCTGCTGGATGGTACCAACCTCAAGCGTGCGAAGATGGGCGGCGTGAGAACCGCAGCCGAAATTATCAACCTGATGAAAACACAGCAGGAAGAAGCGGTTATCGAAGCGGTACGCGACTTCGACGGCGAGCTGGCACAGAAGATCATCGACGAGATGTTCCTGTTCGAAAACCTGGTGGAAGTGGACGATCGCAGCATCCAGCGCCTGCTGCAGGAAGTGGAGTCCGAGCAGTTGCTGATCGCCCTGAAAGGCGCCGAACAGCCGCTGCGCGAGAAGTTCCTCAAGAACATGTCAGCGCGTGCAGCCGATATCCTGCGCGACGATCTGGCCAACCGTGGCCCGGTGCGTATGTCGGCCGTGGAGAACGAACAGAAAGCAATCCTGCTGGTGGTCCGTCGCCTGGCAGAATCCGGCGAAATGGTAATTGGTGGTGGCGAGGAAACTTATGTCTGATGCCTTTTCCGCCCGTGCGTGGCAGCGCTGGCAGCCTGATGATCTAGGCAGCACCTTCAAAGTGGCAGAAGAACCGCCGCAGGAAGAGCCGGCTGTGGATGTCGAAATGAGTGCCGAAGCTGAGCAACAGCAGATGCTGGAGCGCATGCAGCAGCAGATGCGCAAAGATGCACAGACGCAAGGCTACAGCGAAGGCTATCAAAAGGGTTTTGCTGAGTCGCAGCAAAACGGTTACGACGCCGGTTTCCAGCAGGGACTGGCCGATGCCCAACAGCAGCAGGCGCCCTTGCAGGCGCGTATGCAGCAGTTAGTGACCGAGTTCCATCACACGCTGGAAGCGCTGGATAGCGTCATCGCCTCACGTCTGATGCAGCTGGCGCTGGAAGCGGCGCGCACGGTGATTGGCCAGGCCACACAAGTGGATGGCACCGCCCTGCTGCGCCAGATTCAGCAACTGATTCAGCAAGAACCGATGTTCAGCGGCAAACCGCAGCTGCGCGTGCATCCTGATGATTTACAGCGCATTGAGCAGACACTGGGCCCGACGCTGGATCTGCACGGCTGGAAACTGCTCGCCGATAACTCACTGCATCCCGGCGGCTGTAAACTCAGCGCCGAAGATGGTGATCTCGATGCCAGCGTGGCAACCCGCTGGCAGGAACTGTGCCGTCTGGCCGCACCGGGGACCTTGTAATGACCTCGTCGCGTCTTTCCCGCTGGCTTGGCGCACTCGATGCCTTCGAGGATCGTATTTCGCAGGTGCAGACCGTGCGCCGTTATGGTCGTCTGACCCGGGCCACCGGTTTAGTACTGGAAGCCACCGGACTGCAACTGCCGCTCGGTGCGACCTGCATCATCGAACGCCACGACGGCAACAACATCACTGAAGTAGAGAGTGAAGTAGTGGGTTTCAACGGTCAGAAACTGTTGATGATGCCACTGGAAGAAGTGGACGGCATTTTGCCAGGTGCGCGCGTTTATGCCCGTTTTAGCGGTGACAACGCACAAGGCGGCAAACAACTGCTGCTTGGGCCAGAACTGCTCGGCCGCGTGCTGGATGGCGCAGGCAAACCGCTGGATGGTTTACCTGCGCCGGATACCGGCTATCGCGCGCCATTGATCACCGCACCGTTCAACCCACTGCAACGTACGCCAATCCACGATGTGCTGGATACCGGCGTACGGGCGATCAACGCCCTGCTGACTGTCGGGCGCGGTCAGCGTATGGGCCTGTTTGCGGGTTCCGGCGTCGGTAAGTCGGTGCTGCTTGGCATGATGGCGCGCTATACCAAAGCCGATGTGATTGTGGTTGGCCTGATCGGTGAACGTGGCCGTGAAGTTAAGGAATTCATTGAGAACATCCTCGGCGCTGAAGGTCGTGCGCGCTCGGTGGTGATCGCCGCACCGGCTGACGTTTCACCGCTGCTGCGTATGCAGGGTGCCGCGTATGCCACACGCATCGCGGAAGATTTCCGCGATCGCGGCCAGCACGTGCTGCTGATCATGGACTCCCTCACCCGCTACGCCATGGCGCAGCGTGAGATCGCCCTGGCGATTGGTGAGCCACCGGCCACCAAAGGTTATCCGCCTTCCGTGTTCGCGAAGCTCCCCGCCCTGGTGGAACGCGCCGGTAACGGCACCCACGGCGGCGGTTCGATTACGGCGTTCTATACCGTGCTTACCGAAGGTGACGATCAGCAAGACCCGATTGCCGACTCGGCGCGCGCCATTCTTGATGGTCACATTGTCTTGTCGCGCCGTCTGGCCGAAGCCGGTCACTATCCGGCGATCGATATTGAAGCCTCAATCAGCCGTGCGATGACCGCGTTAATTGATGACACCCACTACGCGCGAGTGCGTCAGTTCAAACAACTGCTCTCCAGTTTCCAGCGTAACCGCGATCTGGTGAGTGTAGGCGCGTATGCCGCTGGAAGCGATCCGATGCTCGATAAAGCCATCAAGCTTTACCCTGAGATGGAAGCCTTCCTGCAACAGGGTATTTTCGAACGCAGCGACTATGACGACGCCAGTCTGCACCTGCAGGCCATGTTCGGCTAGCGCGAGCCCAAGCGAGGTAAGCCATGAAAACTGCCAGTGCAATAGATAAGCTGCGCGATATGGCGGAGCAGGACCTGGAACAGGCCGTGATTCATTTAGGTGACATGCGCCGTGGCGTAAAGCAGGCAGATGAGCAGCTCACCATGCTGCTCGACTATCAGGATGAGTATCGCAATAAGCTCAACACCGATATGTCTGGCGGTATTTCCAGCCTGCGCTGGACCAATTATCACCAGTTTATCCAGACGCTGGAAAAAGCCATTGAACAGCATCGGCAACAGCTGAATCAGTGGAATCAACGTTTGGATCAGGCGCTGAGCAGCTGGCAAGAAAAGCATAAGCGATTGAATGCTTATCAAACGCTGATCACTCGGGCTGCCGAAAACGCATTACGACAAGAAAACCGTCTCGATCAGAAACGGATGGATGAATTTGCCCAACGGGCCGCTATGAGGAGAGGCGAATGATTACGCTGCCAACTATGGTTACGCAAACCTCTAAAGTCAGCGATGCAGACAGTGCTGTTGCATCGGACAATTTGCTGGGTACAGATGCGCTGCCACAGGGTTTTATCACTGAACTGGGTAACCGCTTACTGACACTGGCTCAGCAACAAGGTGTTAACACGCAATCGACTGATCTGACAGCAGAAGTCGATGAAAAAGGCGTCACAAAAGCGTCATTAAGCGCGTTATTGCAGGCACTGGACAAACCAGAGGCGTTAAACGCACTTTTACAACCGGAAAACACTAAAGCCACGCTGAAATCAGCCGATGATAAAGACAAGTCTGAAGCAAGTTCGTTAAGTGCCAGCGACTTACAGAATGTTCAGGCACTGTTCGCGATGTTACCGGTTGCGGTTGAAGCGCGAAACAGTCAGAGCGCCGTCAGCGCCAGCACGGATAAAACATCTGCCGATGCAGGGACTACGCTAAACGGATCATTGTTAAGTCGAACGCTGCAGAGCGCCGTGAAAGATGAACAAGAGGCACAGTCCGACAGTACGCCTCATAAGAAATCCAGCGATGTGCTGAGCGGTGTTAGCCGTGATGCCAGTACAACGCCAACCAGTAGCAGTGCCGCTGCCGCCAGCACCACGGCCAGCAACAGTAACAGCGCACTGTCACTGGATGAAAGCTTTAAGCAGGTGCTGAGCACGCTCAGCAAACCGGAAGAACATCGTAATACTCAGAGCGACACGGCAACAGCATTAACCAGCGCCCCGGTCAGCAGCAGTAGCACACTGACCAACAGTACGGCGACGACCAGCACCACTCCGTCGACGCCGATGCTGAATGCCCAACTCGGCAGCAATGAGTGGCAGCAGGCGTTAAGCCAGCAAATCGTGATGTTTAGTCGCAACGGTCAGCAAAATGCCGAATTGCGCTTACATCCCGAAGATTTGGGTGCTATCCAGATCAACCTGACCCTCGACAAGGATCAGGCGCAGTTAAGTATGGTTTCCAGCCACAGCCAAGTGAGGGCCGCGCTGGAAGCGGCTCTCCCTCAGCTGCGTACAGCGCTGGCGGAGAGCGGTATTAACCTGGGACAGAGTAATGTCAGCAGCGACGCCTTCGCACAAAGCCAGAATTATCAGGGCCAGCAGGAAGGACGTCGTGATGGCCAGCACGGCAGCTTTACCCTCTCCCAGGACAGTGAAAACGAGATAACGCCTATTGCCGTCCCGGCAGCCCTTCAGGCGCGCGCGACAGGTAACGGCGCTGTCGATATCTTTGCCTGACAGCGGCTAAACGCTGAAGGTAAGCGTAAAACCCGCGTCTTTTCTTCCCATTGTTTGACTTAAGACGCGGGATAATCTGTCCAGGCGAGCCGAGAGGCTTGCCCATAATTCACAGGAAGTAACTGCAAACATGTCTGATAACGCGAAAGCTAAAGGCCGCAAACGTTCACTACTAATACCGGTGTTACTGATTGTAACGCTGGCCGCTTGCAGCGTGGCAGGCTATGCAGTCTGGCGAATGATGAATAAACACGGGGATGACAAACCGGAAGCGGCGAAAGTTGAGCCACCGGCCGCCCCTGTATTTTTTGCAATGGATACGTTTACGGTTAACCTGGTCAATCCTGACAACGATCCCGACCGTGTGTTGTACGTAGGCTTTACCCTGCGTCTGCCCGATGAGGATACCCGTCGTCGGTTGAATGATTACCTGCCTGAGGTGCGCAGCCGTTTACTGCTGCTACTCTCACGTCAAAGTGCCGCGCAGCTTGCCACCGAACAAGGTAAGCAGGCCCTGGTTGAGCAGATCAAACAGGCATTGGCGCCACCGCTGGTAAAAACGCAACCGCCACAGGTGGTCAGTGACGTGCTGTTTACCGCCTTCATTTTGAGGTGATTTAATGGGCGATAGCATTCTCTCCCAGGCTGAGATTGACGCGCTGCTTAATGGCGACAGTGACAGCGCGGAAGTAGAGAACAGTTCCAAAGGGACCGATGGCGATATCCGTCCCTATGATCCCAATACCCAGCGTCGCGTGGTGCGCGAGCGTCTGCAGGCGCTGGAGATCATTAACGAGCGTTTTGCCCGTCATTTTCGTATGGCGCTGTTTAACCTGCTGCGCCGTAGCCCGGATATCAGTGTCGGTGCGATCAAGATTCAGCCTTACCATGAGTTTGCCCGCAATTTACCGGTGCCAACTAACCTGAACCTGATCCACCTGAAACCGCTGCGCGGTACTGCGCTGGTGGTATTTTCACCGAGTCTGGTGTTTATCGCCGTAGATAACCTGTTTGGTGGTGATGGCCGTTTCCCGACCAAAGTGGAAGGCCGTGAGTTTACCCATACCGAGCAACGCGTCATCCGCCGCATGCTGAAGCTGGCGCTGGATGGTTACAGCGATGCCTGGAAAGCGATTTACCCGCTGGATGTTGAGTACGTCCGTTCGGAAATGCAGGTGAAATTTACCAACATCACCACTTCGCCGAACGATATCGTCGTCAACACCCCGTTCCAGGTAGAGATTGGTAACCTGGTGGGTGAATTTAATATCTGTATTCCGTTTTCAATGATTGAGCCGCTGCGCGAGCTGCTGGTCAATCCACCACTGGAAAACTCCCGTCAGGAAGATACGCACTGGCGCGACAATCTGGTGAAACAGGTGCAGCACTCGGAGCTGGAGCTGATTGCCCACTTCGCGGAAACATCCATGCGCCTGTCACGTATTTTGCAATTGAAACCTGGTGACGTCCTGCCCATTGAGAAGCCGGACCGCATCATTGCTCACGTCGATGGCGTACCCGTGCTGACCAGCCAATATGGCACCATGAATGGCCAGTACGCGCTGCGTGTTGAACACCTGATTAACCCGATTTTGAATTCGCTGAACGAGGAACAGCCCGATGAGTGACAGCAAAAAACCGTCCGATGATATTTCTGCGGACGACCTGTGGGCTGAGGCAATGAACGAGCAGGCAACCACCAGCACGCCTGATCCAACAGAGAACGTTTTCAAATCGTTTGAAAGCAACGGCGCCAGTGGCTCGCTGCAAGACATCGATCTGATTATGGATATTCCGGTCAAACTCACCGTGGAACTGGGTCGCACCAAGATGACCATCAAAGAACTGTTGCGCCTGACGCAGGGTTCCGTGGTGGCATTGGATGGCCTGGCGGGTGAACCCCTGGATATTCTGATCAACGGCTACCTGATTGCGCAGGGCGAAGTCGTGGTCGTGAACGACAAATATGGCGTGCGTATCACCGACATTATTACGCCATCTGAACGTATGCGTCGTCTGAGCCGTTAAGCATGTTAAAGAACGCGCAAATCGGCCAGCCTGTTCATAGCCAGCCGGTGGTCTCTACCGGTTCGGTGATTGGACAAGTCAGCAGCGTGCTGGCTGTGATTGTTCTGCTGATTCTGGCCTGTGGCTGGCTGGCAAAACGCCTTGGCTTTGCGCCCAAAACCGTCAACACCCAGGCGCTAAAAATCAGCGCCAGCGTGCAGGTGGGTCGTCAGGAGCGGGTGGTGATTGTTGATACCGCCGATGCGCGTTTAGTGCTGGGCGTCACCGCCCAGCAAATTACCCATCTGCATTCACTGCCGCCGCTGCCACCTGAAGATCTGGTGAACAAAACCGTGGCGCCGCAGGATTTTCGTCAGCTGTTGCAGAACCTGGTTAAACGTCCCGGAAAACCCCAATGATGCGTCGATTGTTTCCCCTCTTGCCACTGCTGTTGCTGGCACCGGTTGCCCATGCGCAATTGCCAGGACTGGTCAGCCAGCCTCTGGCGAATGGCGGCCAGAGCTGGTCACTGCCGGTGCAGACGCTGGTGTTTATCACCTCGCTGACCTTTATTCCGGCCATTTTGCTGATGATGACCAGCTTTACGCGCATCATCATTGTTTTTGGCTTGCTGCGTAACGCCTTAGGCACGCCTTCTGCGCCACCCAATCAGGTTTTGCTTGGCCTTGCGCTGTTTTTAACCTTCTTTATTATGGCGCCGACCTTCGACAAGATTTACAGCGATGCCTATTTGCCGTTCAGCCAGGACAAAATCAGCATGGACGTAGCGATCGACAAAGGCGCTCAGCCACTGCGTGAGTTTATGCTGCGTCAGACACGTGAAGCCGATTTAGCGCTGTTTGCTCGTCTTGCCAACACCGCGCCGATTCAAGGCCCGGAAGCCGTGCCGATGCGCATTTTGCTGCCGGCTTACGTCACCAGTGAACTGAAAACCGCTTTCCAGATTGGTTTTACTGTATTCATCCCGTTCCTGATCATCGACCTGGTGGTTGCCAGCGTGTTGATGGCGTTGGGGATGATGATGGTGCCGCCGGCGACCATTTCTCTGCCATTCAAGCTGATGTTATTTGTGTTGGTGGATGGCTGGCAGCTGCTGGTGGGTTCACTGGCACAAAGTTTCTACTCCTAGCGGCGCAGAGAAAACTCGATGGCAACTCTCAATCCGGTCGGCCTGAAAGCCGCAGCATATAACGCCAGGAGCGCAGCATGACACCCGAATCGGTTATGGTCATCGGTCAGGAAGCAATGCGAATTGCCCTGATGCTCGCCGCCCCGCTGTTGCTGGCGGCACTGGTCAGCGGTCTGATCATCAGCCTGTTACAGGCGGCCACGCAGGTCAACGAACAGACACTCTCCTTTATTCCTAAGATCCTTGCCGTTGCCGCCACCGCGGTGATTGCCGGCCCGTGGATGCTGAACCTGATACTGGATTACATGCGTAATCTGTTGACCAACTTGCCTTATATCATCGGCTGATGATTAATCTCGATAGCAGCCAGCTGGTCCATTGGGTCGCGCAATTTTTCTGGCCGATGGTACGTTTGCTGGCACTCTTCGCCAGTGCGCCAGTGCTGAGTGAGAAATCCATTCCCAAGCGCGTGAAAGTGGGCCTCGCGGTTTTGACGACCTGGATCGTCATTCCCGTGTTGCCCCCGGTAGAAGTCACGTTATTTACCCCCGCCGGTTTTTGGATCCTGTTACAGCAATTACTGATTGGTGTGGGGATTGGCCTGACGATGCAGCTGGCGTTTGCCGCGGTGCGTATGGCCGGTGAAGTCGTGGGTTTACAGATGGGCTTATCCTTTGCCACCTTCTTTGATCCTGGCAGCCGCCTTAACATGCCGGTGCTGGCGCGTTTTCTCGATATGCTGGCGATGCTGCTGTTTCTGACCTTCAACGGACACCTGTGGCTGATTTCGCTGCTGGTGGACAGTTTTCATACCCTGCCGATTAACGATCAACCCCTCAACGCCAATGCTTTTATGGCGCTGGTGAAGTCCGCCGGGTTAATTTTCCTTAATGGGATGATGTTAGCGCTGCCCTTAATTGTTTTATTGCTCACGCTAAACATGGCACTAGGTTTGTTAAACCGTGTTTCACCACAACTGTCGGTTTTCGCGATTGGCTTCCCGATTACCTTAACGGTGGGGATCCTCAGCCTGGGTATGATGATGCCGCTGCTCGCCCCCTTCTGCGAACATCTCTTCGGCGAAGTCTTTGATTTACTCGCGCAGTTTGTCTCAGAACTCTCCCGCGCACGCTAATTAACGATTCTGTAGAAGTTCTTATGCGATAGTTAAGTATTCAAAATCAATCTGTGCATTTTTCGAACCATATTTCTCAGAAATCAACTGAGGTTATTCTGATAAATGCGCATTTCAGGTGAAAATTATTCTTATTAAACGGCGCTTCGCGTATTTTAGTCAGACGATTCCTAAGGTGGTAAACCTTGTGAATTGGTTGAATAAATGCTCAAAGGGCTGTTTTTAAACAAAAAAAATTTTACAGCGATTTTTCTTGTCTAAATCCCTTTTTTCCGGCATTGTCAACACTCGCTGAAACGTCACACTTTCGCGATTCAAATGTTTTTAAGAATTGTCCTATCAGATTTGTCTGTGACTTGCGCGATAGTGACAGGGCTCTCAAAAACAGAGCGAATTACACACTTAATGCAAACTCCCGGCGATTCCCACTATCGCGGGGACAAGAGTGACGTGGAAGTAACACAACAAACTTCGCAGAAGGGTTCAGGGATAGAGTCATGATGGCGCACGGATATCATTCGCCAATCTGCCGAGCAGAATAAAAAAGTGTCTTTGGAAATCTCTCTCGTACCGCAAACGCGTATTCATCGTTGATTTAAACGGATAACAAATTGGTGAGGGTCGCTATAATGCCAACGATTATTATGGATTCATGTAACTACACACGCCTGGGATTATCAGACTATATGTCGGCCAAAGGAGTTAAAAAGAAAAATATTACTCCGGTCTCTGATATTGAACAACTGCAACAAAGATGTGAACAGTTAAAGCCTGGTGTCGTATTTATTAACGAAGAATGCTTCATTCATGAATCCGATTCTAGCGATCGTATTCGTGCCATTATTATGCAGCATCCAGACACGCTATTTTTTATCTTTATGGCGATCTCGAACATCCATTTTGAGGAATACCTCTACGTTCGTAAGAACCTGATTATTACATCAAAATCGGTGAAAACCTCGACTCTGGACTCACTGCTCGGCACTTACCTGCAAAAGAAACTCAGCGCTACCCCGCGTATTTCAGCAGGCCTGGATATTCACCCGCTGACATTAAGTCAGACTGAATCAAATATGCTGAAAATGTGGATGTCAGGACATGACACCATTCAGATTTCAGACAAGATGCAAATTAAAGCCAAAACGGTATCGTCACACAAAGGTAATATAAAACGCAAAATTAAGACACATAATAAACAGGTTATTTATCATGTGGTGCGACTTACCGATAACGTGACCTCCGGTATTTATGTCAACGTGCGATAGTCCTGCATGTGAACAGTTTGAGTAAATAGCCGTAGCCGACAAAGGGCCAATCCGCAGATTGGCCCTTTGTCGTTTTGCCTGGATCTGCGAGCCAGGTCTCATTTCGCCCCCTAATCCTTTGGCCTGAACTGCCGATGCTTGTTCTCAGAACACCTACCCAAAATGAGAGCAAGGATATGAAAACAGCATCGATTGATGAGCAATATAAGCTCAGCATCTGGCAGAACCTGCGCCTGATGCCTCTTTTCAGCATGATCTTTGGTGGCATTCTGCTGCTTTTTGCCCTGTGTATCGGCCTCGCCAGCTATTTTTTAATCCAGAGTAATAATTCCCTCAACGATGCGACGGATGAAATTCAAATCCGAATGGGCATCTCTAATAGCTCGAATCATCTGCGTACCGCTCGCCTGAACGTGCTGCAATCCGGCGCCGCTGCCCGTATTGGGGAAATGGACGGCTATCGTGCCGATCTGGCGCGAACCGAGACCCGCATCAAGCAAGCGCGTGACGGTTTTAAAACTTATATGGACCGCAAGGCGAAAACGCCAGAAGATATCGCGCTGGATGCGCCACTCACCGCGGCATTCAATGACTATATCGATAAGGGATTGAAGCCGATGATTGAGTCGGCTAAGCAAGGCAGCTTCGAAGGGATCGTTGCACAGGAAACCGACGTGACACGCAAGTTGGATGATGCGTATAACGCGGTATTACTAAAAGCGATAAAAATTCGTACTGATCGTGCCGAAGCGATCAACGCGGAAGCAGCGCACCAGTCCCGCGTCGGCTTTATTGCCATGGCTGTGGCCTTTGCTGCTGCACTGGTATTGGTGCTCCTCACCTTCGTCTTCCTGCGCCGTGTGGTGATCAGCCCACTGCGTCAGTCGGTTGAGCGCATCGGGCGCATTGCTCAGGGCGATCTGACCGCACCGGAACAAGCGTACGGCCGTAGCGAGATCGGCAGCCTGTTGCATAATCTGCAACTGATGCAGGCCGCACTGGTGCGTACCGTCGGCACCGTCCGCGAAGGCGCCGTTGCGATCTATCAAGGATCAAGCGAGATTTCCGCCGGTAACACCGATTTGTCCTCACGCACTGAAGAGCAGGCTTCTGCGCTGGAGCAAACCGCTGCCAGCATGGAACAGCTCACCGCGACCGTGAAGCAAAATGCGGAGAACGCCCACCATGCCAGTCAACTGGCTGCGGATGCTTCCGGCAAAGCCCGTAGCGGTGGCGAGTTGGTGCATGGCGTAGTGAAAACCATGAACAATATCTCTGGCAGCTCGAAGAAAATTGCTGAGATCACCAACGTCATTAACAGTATCGCCTTCCAGACCAATATCCTGGCGCTGAACGCGGCGGTAGAAGCAGCGCGTGCTGGTGAGCAAGGACGTGGTTTCGCTGTCGTGGCGAGCGAAGTGCGCAATCTGGCCCAGCGCAGTGCCCAGGCCGCGAAAGAGATTGAATCGCTGATTGCCGAGTCGGTTGACCTGATTAATAACGGTTCACATCAGGTGGGTGAAGCCGGCTCGACCATGGGTGAGATCGTCGAGGCGGTGCGTCGCGTCACCGATATTATGTCGGAAATTGCCGCCGCCTCCGATGAGCAGAGCCGTGGCATTCAGCAGGTGAGCCTGGCGGTTACCGAGATGGACAACGTGACCCAGCAGAACGCCTCGCTGGTGGAAGAAGCCTCTTCAGCGGCAGCCTCGCTGGAAGATCAGGCGGGCCGTCTGACGCAGGCCGTTGCAGCATTTAAACTTAACGATTCGCCCGCATCGCGTGTGATGGCACCTTCATCAGCCACCCTGAAGTCCCCTACGCTGACACCGCGTCCAGCATTGGCAGCGGCGAACAGTAATGACAACTGGGAAACATTCTAAACCCTCTCACCGTGATTAATGGCAGGGGTTGATACGCAACAGGTGCACCTTATGTGCACCTGATTTTTTTTAAGCAGTCTTAAGCACCCTCGTAGGGCTCAACAAACACCCCTTCCGCATGGTCGCTTTCATTAAAGAACCAAATCCCCAGCGGATAATCCTCCAGCGCCACCAGATACATGGTCCCTTCATTAAAACCTTCGACTGCCAGTACCGTACCCACGCGACGTGGGCCGCCATCGGTTTTTACCGTTACGCGGTCATTCACCTGCATTGATTACTCTCCAGATATTGTCCTGAATACAGTGTAACGGAAGAAAATGGCGGCTGCCTGATCCGGATCAGCGTCGGGCGATTACCCACACGGCATGCACAATGCCTGGGATATAACCGCACAGCGTGAGCAGGATATTCAGCCAGAAGGCGCCGCCAAAGCCCACCTGCAGAAATACACCCAGTGGTGGCAGTAAAATCGCAATCACAATTCGAATAAAATCCATACTAACTCCCTGATATCACTTATTTATCGTCAAGCTCTAAGCATAGCCGCTGATTCGATTATTGAGATGACAGGCGGGTAAAGTTCTGTCAGAACGCGGCTTTTCACTTTCTTAACAGTACGCAGAGAGACTTCTGACGCGGGCAGCCCGTACACTTCTTCGTACTGCACCAACCCCAAAGGCGCAGTCAACCTAAAAGTAACAAGGATTTTTGCCCGCGCAGCGCGGGCTTTTTTTTGCCTGAAATCCGCCCTTTCCTGCCCATTCTCCCCGTTGTCTATACTGATAAAGAATCTCATCGCCTCTGGGAGGCCGACTATGACAACCGCAAAAGAGTACAGTGACAACGTGCAGCGCGAAGTGAACATCGACGTTGAAGCATTGCTGGAAGCGATTCAGAAGAAAACCTCAGGCGAGGTTAAAGAGTTCATGGAAGCGGAACACGCTCACCGGGTGAAAGTGAATGGTGAAGCCTATGACTCTTACATCGAACTGGCTGAGGCATTTGAACTCGATATCCGTGACTTCTCGATCACTGAAGTTAACCGTTGAAATCGATTTCATAAAAAAATACCCGGCGGGATGGCCGGGTAAAATAATTCAGTAAATTCGTTACACCAGGAAATTCTTAACACCTGAGTCAGACTACGCTTTAGTCAACACAAGACAAGTCCCAATCTTGCGTGTAAAACGAACTAAAAAGCATGACCTTCCCCATTTGTTACCGAAAACACCGTGTGCCTACTGTGTTTCTTTTATGCGCAATGTGTGCACGTCCCTAATCTTCACCCTGTTGATTTAGGATTTATCCTGGAAGTTGACGTGAACCACTCGCATAAAAAGTGTGATCGTCATAACGCTATTATACTGATTACTCTCTGCTTTACGGACGCGCCTGGCGTAAGGAGTGTGTTGATGCTCAGACTTAATTCGTCGCTGATGATTGTGACCGATCTCGATGGCTCGCTGTTGGATCATCATGATTACAACTGGGATGCCGCCAGTGAATGGTTGCAGCGCCTCAAGCAGCAGGCGATTCCCGTGGTGTTCTGTTCCAGTAAAACGGCCGCTGAAATGATCCCCTTACAGAAACGCCTGGGTCTTTCCGGTACCCCTTTCATCGCTGAAAACGGGGCGTTTATTGCTTTTAATGGCGAGCAGATTGCAGCGGAGGAACCGGGCGAAAACTATCTTGCGCTGTGCCGCTCATTGAAAACACTGCAACCCACCTTCCGTTTCACCGGTTTTCACGACTTCAGTGATGCGGACGTGGCCCGCTTCACTGGATTAACCCTGGCCGAAGCCAGCCAGAGCCGCTTGCGCGATGCTTCAGAAGTCATACTTTGGCGCGATGATGGCGAAAAGCTGGATGATTTTCGCGCGGCGCTGGCGGAACACAACCTGGCGCTCACCCAGGGAGGACGATTCTGGCATGTGATGCCAGCGGGCTGCGGTAAAGGCATTGCACTGCATCAGCTCCAGCAGCATCTCGAACAACGCACCGGGGAGAAGCGCACCACCATCGGCCTCGGCGATGGCCCCAATGATGTGCCGATGCTGGAGCAGGTGGATTATGCCGTGGTGATTAAAGGATTCAGTAAAACCCCGGTGATCCTCTCACGGCGCGATCAACAGAATGTCTATCACACCGCGCATGTCGGCCCGCAGGGCTGGCGTGAAGGGCTGGACTATTTTCTCGCGCAACCCGAATAACCCTCTGACCTAAGGATGAGAAAATGAGTGATTTTTACCAAAATGGTGTCATTACTAACTTTCATAATCTCACCCAACGCAGCGTTGAATCGCTGGAAAAAGAGATGGTACGTTTCGCGCGCAAACGCAAAATGGGGCTGATTCTGCCCTCCCTGTTCTCAGAACTGGAGGGTCCGGCGCTGGATAACATCGTCAATGAGCTGGCTAAAGTGCCTTATCTGGATGAGATCGTCATTGGTCTCGACCGTGCTGACCGCGACCAGTTTCTCTTTGCTCGTGAGTTCTTTTCTCGTTTGCCACAACGCCATCGCATCCTGTGGAATGATGGCCCGCGATTGAAAGCGCTGGATGCTGAACTGGATAAAGAAGGGTTGTCGCCGAGCCAGCCGGGCAAAGGCCGTAACGTGTGGTTCTGCACCGGGTATACGCTCGCCTCGGATCGCACCCAGTGCGTGGCGCTGCATGACTGCGATATCGTCACCTATGAGCGCAGCATGCTGGCGCGCTTACTCTACCCGCTCGCCAACCCCTCGTTTCAATACGAATTTTGTAAGGGGTTCTATGCGCGCGTTGCGGACGGCAAACTGAATGGCCGCGTGGGTCGCTTGCTGGTAGGCCCGTTGCTGCGCTCGCTACAAAAAGTGTATGGCCATTCTGAATATCTGGATTACCTCACCAGCTTCCGCTACCCACTTTCCGGCGAATTTGCCATGCGCACCCATGTGCTGAACGGCATCAAAATTCCTGGCGACTGGGGGCTGGAAATTGGCGTGCTATCGGAGATTTACCGCAACTACACCACGCGACAAACCTGTCAGGTGGAGATTGCCAATAACTACGATCACAAGCATCAGCCGCTGGCAGAAGAAGATGGCACCGGCGGCCTGAAACGTATGAGCAATGATATTGTGCAATCGTTGCTGCGTAAGCTGGCGACCATGGGCGTGCCGCTCACCAGTGATTCATTCCGCGTGCTCAAAGCCACTTATTATCGCAACGCGCTGGATATGATGGAGATTTACAACCACGAAGCGACAATGAATGGCCTGAAGTTCGATCAGCATATTGAGGAAGCGGCGGTCGAGATGTTCACCCAGGCGATACTCGATGCCGGACAATCCTTTATTGAGCGGCCTAATGAAAAACCTTTCATTCCGAGCTGGAGCCGCGTGCAATCGGCTTTCCCGGATATTCTGCAGCGCATTTATCAGGCAGTGGAAGAGGATAACGAAGGCAACGTTTAATCTTCTGCTACCACGCGGTTGCGGCCGCCGGTTTTCGCCAGATACAGGCGGCGATCGGCGGTGGCTTGCAGGCTCTCCGCATCATAATCGCCCTGCTCTTCGCTGCCGGTCACGCCGGCAGACAGGGTAATGTTGAAAGTCGAATTACAATTGACCAGAATGGTTTTTGCCGCTAAACGCGTACGGATGCGCTCAGCGACGGCAATCGCATCCGCCAGCGTGGTTTCCGGCAACACGATGCAAAACTCCTCCCCACCAATACGACCCGCCACATCATATTTGCGCAGCGTATGGCTAATCACACCTGCCACTCTGATCAGCGCCTGATCGCCCGCCGCATGGCCCCAGGTATCGTTCACTTTCTTGAAGTGATCGACATCCAGCTGAATCACCGCAAGCGGCGTTTGCTGCTGCTGACTGTGGGCAGAGATCGCGACAAACTGTTCAAAGAATGCATTACGGTTGAGTAGTCGCGTCATACCGTCGTAGTTGGCGCGCCAGGTGAGTTTGGCGGAAAGATCGTCCATACGACGTACCAGACGAATAATCACCTGATGCGCCACCAGCAGCAGCAGAACAAACAGCAGCCACATGCTGAGTAAGAAGAGTGAAACGCGGCCCAGCTCCTGTGACATCCCCTGGCTCAGGCTCTGAATATTAACGATATACGCGTCCACATTCTTTAATTTGCTCCAACTGGCAAACTGAGTGCCAAGGCGCATGACACCACCGGGGAGTTGCCGAATTCGGCTCTCCAGACGCGCCTGCTGTTCAGGCGTCAACGGCTCATCGTTGGGTGCATGCAAGCGGGTGATTTCTTTCAGCGAGCGGTCCACTATCAGCAGCTTGCCTTGCAGCAAGCTGTGTCGTGCTTCGGCCATCAACGCATGGATGCGTGACTGGGTGAAATCCATTGACAGCACACCATACCAATAACCATTACTGACGATCGGCGTGCTTACCGTCATCATCAGCCCTTCGTTAAATTCGCCCTGATAGGCTTCCGTCCAGCGCAACCGGGCATGTAATGGATTATTGGGTGCCTGGTCGCGAAAATAGGGACGCTGCGTCATGGTGCTATAACTCTCTTCCAGCTCTTGCGGGCTTTGCGGCGGACGTGAGCTGATAAAGAAACCAGCGCGCGAGATATACCAAAAGCGTGAGTGAAAGTCCTGCGCGGGATCGCTGAACTGCATGATAAAGCTGAATTCCATTGCAGCGCGCAGTTCTGCAATCAATTTATCGTTTTTTCGCAGCAGCAAGGGATCACGCGCCAGCCAACTGTCACTCACCCCATTGAGCGGCATACTGCGCAGGCTGGCTAATTTTAATTGCCAGGTGGTTTGCTGCCGCAACTGCTCAAAGCGGGTAATCGCTTCGCGCGTTTGGCTCGAATCGAGCGGATGCATCAACGCATAGTTGAGCATTTTCTCGTAAAACATCAGCTCATCGATGCTTTCCTGAAACTGACTGTCGAGGCTTTTCTGGATTTCAGCCAGCTGTGCGCGCTGTCGCACTTCATAGTTATTTTTCAGTTCAATCGCTTCATGCACGGTGAGAAAAGCAGAGAACAAAAAGACCGCCAGAAAGCAGAGATGCACCGGCAAAAAAGGATTACCTGTGCGGGGCGTCAAAGGCGAAGTGGGCATGGGCAACAGTTATTCGGCAAAGGGCGGATGCGAAAAGTGTAGTCAGCAGGAGAAAAGTCGTACAGGCAGGGATCAAAGGAAAATCAAATAGGTAAAAAACGCAACGGGACGGCATCACCGTCCCGCACACGCTTAGCTGGCCAGCTGGCGCGCTCCGGATAAGTGACTCAGTTCGTCACTACGGAACGCCTCACGGCGCACGCTGTAGCCATCATACCAACGACACTCTACCATTCCGCTGGCATAGCCGGTCACCACCATCGTGGGTCCGCCCTCTTTATGCTGAACTTCGTCACTGATCGCAAAGGTCATACCGCGCCCTCCCTTTTTCCGTTGAATGAACGAATAAAGTTATAGCAGCTGAACCCCATTTGTGCCTATAGGATAATGTTATTACTGTGACGAAATCGGAATAAGCAGTGTAAAATGTTGTTTATAAAAAAAGCCGATAAAAATTATTATCGGCTTTGAATGCTTTCCCGGGTGGGAAAATCAGATTTTGCAACCTTCACAGTCTGCTTCATCACTGATATCAGCCGGGACTTCATTGGCTTTTTCAGCTGCTTTCGCTTCAGCCTGTTCCAGCTGTGCATCGATATCAAATTCAAACATATCGTCGTTCATCATCGTTCTCCTGACCCGTGATTGATAAATTCCTGCGCTTTATACCGATTTACCGCGCACTTTCGCAACCAGATTTACCGCCAACAGCACGATCGACCCAATGATAAAGCCGAGTACCAGATTGGCACCGTTGCTCAGCAAGGCGGAGATAACGCCATGGAAGCCGCTGCTGTACTCACTGATGGCATGATGTAACGGGGCAATACCGTGCACAATGATGCCGCCACCGACCAGAAACATCGCTACCGTACCCACCACTGATAACACCTTCATCAGCCAGGGCGCCAGGGCTAATAGCGCACTGCCGATCGCCTGAGCCAGCGTGGAGGATTTTTCCCGCAGCCAGTACCCGAGGTCGTCGATTTTCACGATCATCGCCACGATGCCGTAAACGCCAATCGTGACCAGAATCGCGATACCCGCCAGAATCAGTACCTGATTCAGCAGCGGTGCTTCAGAGACAATCCCTAAGGTAATCGCCACAATTTCCGCTGAAAGGATAAAATCGGTGCGTACAGCACCTTTCACTTTATCTTTTTCGAACTGGCGCGGGTCCTGCTGCGCCAGCTTGTCCAGGCGCTGTTGACGTGCCTCCGGGCTGCTTTCTGCTTTATCGTGATTCAGGCTATGAAGCACCTTTTCCACGCCTTCATAGCAAAGGTAAGCGCCGCCGAGCATCAACAGCGGTGTGATTAGCCAGGACGCAAACGCCGAGATAATCAGCGCCAGCGGTACCAGGATTAATTTATTGAGAAAAGAGCCTTTCGCTACACTCCAGACCACGGGTAATTCACGGTTGGCTTTTACGCCGGTAACCTGCTGCGCATTGAGTGAGAGATCATCCCCCAATACGCCAGCGGTCTTCTTTGCCGCGACCTTACCCATCACTGAAATATCATCAAGCAGCGTTGCAATGTCGTCCAGAAGCGTGAGTAAACTGGTTCCTGCCAAAATAGTTATCCTTATTCCGGTTCGTGATCCTGACAACAGGGGCATCGCTCAACCGCCGTCACTGACATATCAGCGATGCCCGCACAGTCCCATTCGACGCGAAGTGTTTGCCCGGCCAGATCGCCAGCGTGCACATATTTGCTCACCGGACTTTCCGTCATTCCGCTGATCTCCTCGGTGGCCACCAGTTGCTCGCCCAAATAAATGCGTGCCGTTGCGTGGGTGTTCACCATCCGCTCATCACGGAGTTGATACAGGCGTTTGACGGTCAGTTTGATGCTGCTCATGGCTCGATTCCGCGTCCCAGAGAAAGAGAAGATCTAAACCGTTATGGCGGCTAAAAGCAACAATCACACGCTATTCAACGCGATAGTGATGCAAGCCTTGATGATCGATTTCGCCACTGTGCGTAGCGGTCAGCAGCCACTCTTCCAGTCGTTCAATCAGCGCCTCGTCTTCAAGGCGCAATTTACCGCGTAGCGCGCATTCCCAGACAATCAGCACTTTCCAGCCGCTTTGTTGTAATTGGCCGATATAACGGCGGTCACGTTCAACATTGCTGTTAATTTTGCCATTCCAGAACTCGGTGCGCGTCGCAGGCATCTTGAATAAATAGCAGTGATGCCGATGCCAGAAACAGCCATGGACAAAGATAATCGCTCGTTCCTGTGGCAGGACAAAGTCAGGCCGACCCGGCAACGCTTTATCCTGCACACGATAGCTAAAGCCACGATCTTTTAAAATCAACGCGATACGCTGCTCTATCGCCGTGTCCTGATTGCGAATGGCACGCATATTTTTGCTGCGAATGGCTTGCGAGTGGACGTCGACCATGGCGTCTCCTTTTTAATGAGGCTCTTTCAACTTTAGCGGTTTGGCGTAAAAGCGAAAGGCACGCGCAACAAGTGTGTGAAGGCGCGAGGAGTGATAGCATAGCGGCTTCACTGTTAAGGAAAAACGCATGCTTGCTATCGATCCCGCCGCGACGGTTTCACCCTCCTCATTTTCTGCCCCTTCGGATGACGCCACATCGCTGTTATTGCAGGTTCTCGATATCTATGCCGCACGCGATGTGGTGCACACCTTAACCGAAGCGGGCGGATGCGACTGGAGCGTGCCGCGTCTGAATCGCATTCGTCAGGGCAAAAGCAGCGTGCCTGCGCTTTCCAGCCGTGAAGTCAGCAGCCTGCAAGCGTTACTGCCTTCGCGCCCTGCACATTACGCCGCGCCTAAATTTCAATTTGTCGATCTGTTTGCCGGTATCGGCGGGATTCGTCGCGGCTTTGAACAGATTGGCGGCCAGTGCGTGTTCACAAGTGAATGGAATAAAGAAGCGGTACGCACGTATAAAGCCAATCACTATAGCGATCCGCAACGACACCAGTTCAACAGCGATATCCGATTGGTGACGCAGCCCGCAGGACTCGCTGACGAACAGGCGATTTATCAGCACATCGACCAAACCATCCCGGACCATCAGGTGCTACTGGCTGGCTTTCCCTGCCAGCCGTTTTCACTGGCCGGCGTCAGCAAAAAAAATGCGTTAGGCCGTGCACACGGTTTCGAGTGTGAAGCACAAGGCACCTTGTTCTTTGATGTGGCGCGGATTTTGGCTGCCAAAAAACCACCGTTCTTCGTATTGGAGAACGTGAAAAACCTCAAGAGCCACGACAAAGGACGCACCTTTGCCATCATCATGGCGACGCTGGACGAACTCGGATACGACGTTGCCGATGCCGCCGACAGCGCGACACCGGATGCAAAAGTGGTGGATGCACGCCATTTTCTGCCGCAACATCGCGAACGCATTGTGCTGGTGGGTATTCGTCGTGACACCGGATTGAGCGACGGCTTTTCACTGCGCGCGCTCTCTCAACACTATCCGCAGCAGGTACCCACGTTACAGAGTTTGCTTGAGCCGACACCGGACGCGAAGTACACCCTGTCACCGACGTTGTGGAATTACCTCTATCAATACGCCAAAAAGCACAAGGCCAAAGGTAATGGCTTCGGCTTTGGTCTTAACGATCCCCGTAATCCCAACGTATGCGTACGCACCTTGTCAGCACGCTACTATAAAGACGGTTCAGAAATTCTGATCGATCGCGGCTGGGATCAGGCGCAAGGTGAAGCGGATTTCCAGCACGCCAGCAATATGGCTCAGCGTCCGCGTCGTTTAACACCGCGGGAATGCGCCCGACTGATGGGGTTTGAGGCGCCGGGACAAAGCCAGTTCCGTATTCCGGTCTCGGATACCCAGGCTTATAAGCAATTTGGCAACTCCGTGGTGGTGCCGGTTTTTGCTGCTGTGGCGCAGCTACTTTTGCCGCTCATCGAACAACATCTTAGCCAAAACACTTAGCGCCACAGGGCCATAATTTCCTTTAGGGACGCGCATTATGCTGTTTTGCGCTGAATCGCGTCCGCTGTCACCGAACTGTCACGCCCGCTCCCAATACTCCTTTTTATTTTTGGGGGCGTTAGATGTCACTCCTTTCTGTAATCTCGTTACCGCTGCGTTTACGTACTCGTCTTACCTGGCGTATGCCGCTTTGGCTGACCAGCCTGCGCAGCCAGTTTTTGCTGTTTATCGTGCTGTTTTGTTTACTGCAGTTCGCGGGCGTACTGCTGCTCAGTAATCACGTTAATCAGACGCAAATTTCACTCCAGCAAGCCAATCAACTGCGGGAAAGATTGGCCCTGTTGGATAAAGCGCGTATCGAGTTGCTCACCGCCAGTGATAACAGCCACCGTGCCGGTATCTATTTAATGCAGGATCAGCAAAGCGGCTCGGTCGATAGCTGGAAAAGTCTGGCGGCCGCCTCCGATGATTCGTTAAAAAAAGCCCAGTCGCTGTTCACCGCCTACCATGCTAAAGCGGACAGCCCCCTGGCTCAGGGCTTTGCAATGTTAGCGGAAGGTTTGCAAGAGCAGTTGAAAGGGTTAGCGGCCAATGACATCAATGCCTTCTTTATGGTGCCGATGCAGGCATTCCAGCAGCAGTTTAACGATGCCTGGTTCAGCGAGATTGAACAAGCCAACCATCAGTTGAGCAGCGTCAATCAAAATACCCTCAGTACGCTAAAGCAGAGTCGCAACATGTCGCTGATCGTCAGTGCCATTTTGATGGCGCTGCTGGTGCTGGCCTCCAGTCTGTTGATGCGCGGCGTGCTGTTGCCGCTGCGTCGTGCCAACCGGCAGCTGGAGCAGATTGCCACCGGTGATTTAGTCCCGAGTCATGATACGCCACGCCGCCAGTGCTTAGAGACGCGCCAGCTGTTTCAGTCGATCGAGTCGATGCGCTTCGGTCTGCAGCAGATTGTCAGTGACATTAATACTGTTGCGGTCAGCGTGGCGGCCGGTGCAGAAGATATGCAGCAGCATAACGAACAAGTCATGCAACAACATCAGGCGCAGAATGCCAGCTTCCACCATTTGTCACAGCGTTTACATCGCGTGTCTGAAGAGGTCGAAATTGGTGCGCAGTTCTCGCAGCAGGCCACGCAGGAGGCGCAGTCAGCCGATGCCCTGATGCGCAACTGCGCCACGGAAGTCGACAATATGGAACTCAAAATGCAGCAGATCGTTACAGCTTCGGGTGATATCGCCGGAATTGTCGGCATGCTGGATAGCCTGTCGATGCAAACCCGTTTGCTG
The DNA here is from genome assembly GCF_051336905.1 of Pantoea sp. C8B4. Taxonomy (NCBI): domain Bacteria; kingdom Pseudomonadati; phylum Pseudomonadota; class Gammaproteobacteria; order Enterobacterales; family Erwiniaceae; genus Pantoea; species Pantoea sp. C8B4. The sequence continues at coordinate 73,400 of NZ_JBGMNK010000005.1, read as the reverse complement.
TCGTTGAATGCCGCGATTGAATCCGCCCACGCCGGATCGTACGGTCGCAGTTTCTCCGTTGTCGCCAAAGAGATGGGGCTGCTGTCGCAAAAGAGTGGTGAATCAACGCGTCAGATTGATGGTTTAATTCAGCACACTCAGCAGCATGTGAATGATGGTTTTGACAAAGTGAAAGCGCTGGAAGTGTTGTTTACACAAATCAGCGGCGCGGTGTCGGGGGTCGTAACGCAACTCGATGAGTTGCAGCAAAATAGCACTGCGCAAAGTCACCGCGTCAGTAAAATTGCGCACGAAGTGGTGGAGATGAGTAATCAGCTACAGCAAAACGAAGCGCTCAACGCCCATCAGGTCAATTCGGCTACGCAATTGCGTGAACTCTCTGATCGCCTCGCCCAGCGGGCACAGCAATTCCGCGTCGATGCCGCTTGAGTACAAAGATAAAAAAAACCCGTCAATGACGGGTCTTTGTATATCGCTTATTTTTTCTTTTTGCCTTTCTTCAGCAGTGCACGTACCTGCTTCAGCTCAGACGCGGAGAGTTGTTCAGCCACCGCTTCTTCGGTATTCAGACTATCAACAGCCGGTTGCTCAACCGCATGTAAACTGGCCTGCAGGCGGTTAACGATCTCCTGACTCATGGAGATTTGGTTATCGGCGGCTAACTGTTTGATGTGCTCTTTCAGCGCCGGGTCAATTTTAATGGTTAAGTTAACGGTCTCGGTCATCTTCATACTCCCTTTTGATTTACAACAACGTAGCGGAAGAAGATGAAAGTTAACAGACTGTCATAAAAATTTAATATTAAGAGTGTATAGGGCTGAAATCCCTTAATACAGACTCATCAATGCTGGTGAGATTGCCCTGCAATTCCGCGCACAGCTTAGCCATATAGTGCACCAGGAAATCCGCATTATGCTCCGCCAGCATGCGCCCCGCTTCGGTTTGCATGGTTTCGGGCAAGCGTAAAAGTTTCTTCTGGAAGTGGTCCAGCGTCCATTTCACATCGTCTAATTCACGTTCTTTTCCTAATGGATCTTCACTGTCAAACAGCGGACGGCCCAACGCCCCGGCCGTGTAGAAAACACGTGCGAGGCCGATAGCACCTAAAGACTCGAGGCGATCGGCATCCTGAACAATTTTTGCTTCCAAGGTCAGTGGCGTGATGCGTGCGCTGAAACTGTGCGCCTGGACAGCATGGGCGACACCCTCGAGCAATTCCTGTGGGAAGTCTGGAAAGTACTGCTGCAAAATTCGGCGTGTCTCTTCAGCGGCATAGGTGGAAGCCAGATGGCGCTCTGGATGGTTTTTGGGAAGGTTAACCACGTCATGGAAGTAACAGGCGGTGAGGACCACCATAGGATCGGCTGCACTATGCTGCATGATGCGCGTGGCGCTCATCCAGACACGACGCAGGTGCGCGATATCATGGGCTTTATCATCGTGCAGCCAGTTTTGCTGCAGCCAGTTCTCGTAGCGTTGTTGCCAGCGGGTGAGTGACATCGTGCTTCTCCTTATTGCTGTTATAAAAGCACCGCCAATTCAGGGTGCTGCTCCTGGGGACATCATAGCGGTCTGGTCGTGACACTTTTTTTACATCCTTCCTGGATGTGCAAAGCGTAAAAATGCGATCCCGATCTTGTTATAGCGCTGTTAATGTCGCTTTCCCAGCGGAGATCACGTTTTAGGCATTTCCTTAGCGTCATTGCAGTTAAATAACTCTGTTAAACAGGCGTAATCTATTTCTACCATCAACAGTATTCACGCTTTTGAATTATTCCAGTTAATGATGCTAACTATCACAAGGTAAAAGCGATAAACGCTCACGGGAAAATCTGAAAAGATTCCCATGCAGGCCGTTATAACGTACTGTATAGGGGATATTTCTGGTTTTCTCTCGCCTGAGAAGGCATTTCCAGCATGTATTTTGCTTAAGCGCCATTTTTAAAACCGGAATATGCAGGAATAGCCTGATACTGAGGCGACAAATTATTAAGCAAATTGATTCAAACCCATTATGCTAACTCTCACATCTGCTGATGCGGGTGATTCGTCGAAGTTTTCCGGGTGAGTAACACTACATGAGGTACGTAATGAAAGAACGGCCGATTCTTTTTTCCGAACAGCGGGTCCGCGCCCTGCTGGTTGGCCAGCAGACGCAAACCCGGCGCATTATGAAAACCCAGGCTTTTGGCCCAGGCCAGGATCATCACGAAGGCGTGCATGCATTTGACGTTAGCGCCAACCATTTGCATGGCTATAAATTGATGTCGATGGCAGATGTCAGCTCTCACTGCCCGTTTGGCCAGGCAGGTGACCGATTGTGGGTGCGTGAAACCTGGCGCGGCCCCATCGTGCCAGAAGAGCAACTCGCCGAATATGAACGCGATCCACTGCCGTTCCGTAGCCCGGCTTTCTGTCAGTATCGTTCCGACAGCAATGAGCTGGGTCAGTTGGATGACGATGTGGAGCACGCCGAGCAGTTTGGCTGGCAAACGGCGATTCATATGCCGCGCTGGGCCAGCCGTATTGATTTGGCGATTACCTCGGTACGTGCTGAAAAGATTCAGGACATCAGTGAAGATGACATCATGGCTGAAGGCGTACAAACAGATACGCACTTCCTGAATAACTTCTTCACGATGAACATGAACGCAGAATCGCCGAAAGAAGCCTATCGTAAAGCGTGGCAGAAGCAGTATGGCGCCACCAGTTGGGAAGTGAACCCGTGGGTATGGGTGATCGAGTTTCAACGTGTTGATCGCGAGAGTTAACTGTCTTCAGCCCTCACCCGCCTGGGTGAGGGCAATTTTCCTGCTTTGCCATCTTAATCACAGAAAAATCCTGTAGTAACTGATTGAATACACGGCTTTGATTCCGCGCTGGCATTTTCTTTTTTGTCGCGCCAGGATAAACCTTTCCGCCCTGCAGAGTGAGTCGCGCGATGTTCAAATGGCCATGGAATGCGCAGGTAGATACCACCGTCACGGCACTTCCCTGGCAACAGGCGCTGGCGCAACCGATCTTCTCGCTGCTCACGACTGAAGAGCAAAGCGTCCTGACCACACTTGCCCAACGCTTTCTGCAACAAAAAAAAATCTCGCTGTTGAATGGACTGCAACTCGACGAACGACAGCTTGCACGCCTTGCCTTGCTGTTTTGCCTGCCCGTGTTGAAGCTCGGTCTGGAGTGGCTGGATGGCTTTCATGAAGTGTTAATTTATCCCGAGCCCTTCAATGTTGACGACCGTTGGGAAGACAGCAGCGGCTTAGTCCACCAGGCACCTGCAGTGCATGCTGGTCAAAGCTGGACACAAGGTCCGGTGGTGTTAAATGCCCTGGATATTCAGGACTCTTACGACCTTTCCGGCTACAACCTCGTCATCCATGAAATCGCGCATAAACTCGATGCACGCGGCAGCGGCTATACCAGCGGTATTCCCGCTATTGCCTTACGAGATGTCGCCCAATGGGAGAAGGACTTGCTACGGGCGATGGAAGAGATAGAGGCGGAAGTGGAATTGGTCGGTGAACAGGCGGCGACTATCGATCCCTACGCTGCCAGCGATCCTGCCGAATGCTTTGCTGTGCTATCGGAATACTTTTTCAGCGCCCCTGATTTACTGGCGGATCGCTTCCCTGCGATGTATCGCCACTTACAACTGTTTTATCGTCAGGATCCGATGGCGCGTCTTTCAGCAGGTTCTGATTAAATCGCGATCGCTTTGTACTATTGCTAGCCAGTTGAATACAAATGTATTTTTAGCTGTTGACACATTCAGGAGGTGCCATTAATATGCGCCTCGTTCACACGATTCCTCTGTAGTTCAGTCGGTAGAACGGCGGACTGTTAATCCGTATGTCACTGGTTCGAGTCCAGTCAGAGGAGCCATATTTAGAGAAGCCCGCTCAGGGAAACCTGAGCGGGCTTTTTGTTTTTCCGCGTCTTGGCTATTAACTCAAAATAGCATCCAGTCTGGCAAGCACTTCATCCACCACATCGTCTGGTATGCGTTCCAGCCGCTTACCGTTCCGGGCAGCCATATCAATGGTTCTGGGCTGGTCGCAGCGAATAACGCCAATTGTTTTTGTCCCTGCCCCTTCCATTGAAACGGTGAAACCTGCCGTGCGAGCAAAGTTTCCGCCGCTGGTGATGGGAACTACAACGGGTAGCCGGGTGAGCTTGTTAAACGATGCCTTCGATACGATAAGCACCGGACGTTTTCCGCTTTGCTCGTGACCGGCAATCGGATCCAGTGAAACGAGCCAGATTTCTCCTCTGTCCATTTACAGGATCTCCTTGCCCACCGCAGGCGCATCAATCCATTCCCGATCCTCTTCGCTCATTTCGGCGTGCGGATCGCACTGCGCCAGCAGCTCCTCAAGCGAATAATGAGGTCGTTTCTGGGGTTCAATAATCAGGCAGCCATTACTAATGGTCATGCCGACTTCGCTGTCCGTCGACAGCTCCAGCGTTTTTAGCACGGCGGGAGGAACCGCCAACATGATGGATCCGCCGACCTTTTTCAGGCGAGTGGTATACATAGAGCACCTCCGAATATTATATTTTAATATAACATCTACGGCAGGCGGTGCACAATTATTCATCAGATTCATGGCGATTTCCTTTTCGTAATAAAGCGTGAAAAAAGCCGTAATCCATTAAAGGACAGATCCGGCAGTTTTCGAAGGCAACGTTGCCGGCAAAAAGGCAACCATCCAGATACATCAGGCGCTTCTTTGAGATCATGAAGCAATTCGTACAGACGTGAGCTTAGTGCGTAACAAAGAAGGCCGATAATAGAAAACTGTTTTTGTGGTTCAAAGGATTATCGCGGTTCAGGTAAATGAAATGCGAGGCGGCTTCCGGATCGGAGCTGCTTTGGAGGAGCATCAGCAATCAGTCTTTCGCCTATAGGCCAGTGGTGGATGAGCCGACTAGCCAGCATGGAGGACACCAAGACCTGCCTGTCGCAAAAGCGCTGACTTTTTCATCGGCACAACCTCCACTCAGGGGAGTGAATATCATGCCGGAATTCTGTTTCTGAATGGAGCAGGATTTCGGGGGAGGGTCACACTCTGCAAGCCCCCTCATTCGTTACACTTCCGTCCAACCCCGCAACAGGTTGTGATACATGTTCAGCAGGGACAGCAGCTCATCGCTATCACCATGACGCGCTTTGAGGCTTTGGATATTGCGGTCCAGTTCGAACAGCATGGCGCGTTGCTTATCATCACGCACCATCGACTGAATCCACAGAAACGACGCCACACGTGCGCCGCGCGTCACCGGTGTGACACAGTGCAGACTGCTCGAAGGGTAAAGCACCAGATGGCCGGCAGGCAATTTCACCTTATGTTGACCATAGGTGTCTTCAATCACCAGTTCGCCGCCGTCATAACTGTCAGGTTCACTGAGAAAGAGTGTGGCCGACAGATCGGTACGCATCCACCCAGCGGCACCGTTATGTCTCACCGCGCCATCAACGTGAAAACCGTAGGTTTCACCCTGTTCGTAACGGTTAAACAGCGGTGTAGAAATGGAGCGCGGTAGTGCAGCAGAGAAGAACAGCGGGTTGTTGTTTAAAGCCTGCATCACTGCGGTTTGCAACCGATCATAAAGCGGCGTACGCGTATCAATCTGCTGATTATTTTTTACCGTGGCGCCCTGACTGCCCACCGTGGCGCGTCCGTCAATCCATTCGGCCTGTTGCAGCAGCGAACTGAAATTCGCCACGTCTTCTGGCGTCAGCACTGCAGGAATGTGATACATCATCGCGGTGTTCTCTCATAAATAGGGGCGCGAACGCCCCACGTTGAATCTTAGAAGTGCACGTTTGCCGTTAACAGGAAGGTACGCGGCTCACCCGGATGGTAGCGGTAACCACTCTTATTGATGGAAGCCACATAGTCGGTATCGAAAATATTGTACGCGTTGAGCTGCAGATCGAGGTTGTTATTAACCTTGTAGCCCAGCTTCGCATCGGCCACCCAATAACCTTCTGTATGGTCTGGCGTGCCTACCGCACCATCGCTGCCGCGACGCAGGCTGCCTACGTAACGCGCACCCGCCCCAACAGAAATCGCATCAGTGGCCTGATATTGCGTCCACAAGGTGAAGGCGTGTTTCGGTGTATAAGCGATAGCAGAGGAGCCATCCTGAGCAACCGCTGCGCCCTCTTTCACCGACGCGTGCTGCTGGGTGTAACCAGCGATCACTTCCCAATCTGGGGTGATGTTGCCGGTCGCTGAAAGCTCATAGCCCTCCACGCGTTTTTTACCGGCTTGCGAATAAGTGCCGTCGTCGTTGGCGTCCACTTCATTCTCGATATCGGTACGGAACAGTGCAGCATTCAACAACAGGCGTTTATCCAGCACCTGCCATTTGGTTCCCACTTCGCTTGATTTGGCTTTTTGCGGTTTGAAATCAGTGCGGTTAGCACTATTGCCGGCGCCACCTGCCGCCAGCGCAAAGCTGCTACCGCCCGGAGGCTGCTGAGAAATAGCATAGTTGACGTAAACATTGCCCTGCTCGGTCAGGCGATAGAGCGCACCCGCTTTCCAGTTCACCAGATTGCCAGACTTGGCCGTATCAACGGTGGTGAGCGGCGTGCCGCGTGCGATGCCCGTCGGACACGCCAGTGCACCGCGCCCGCTGCCGCCACACGCCGTGGCACTGTCATAATCGGTGTGATAGCTATCAAGACGAATGCCGCCGTTGAGCTCGAAGTTTTTGGTCATAGCCAGCGTATCGAAGGCATAAATTCCGGTGGTATCGGTCTGCCCGTTGGCATTGGCGCCGTTGCGATCCAGCCCTCCCACAGAAATGCTGCTGATCGGATGGTAGATGTTAACCGCAGGCGCAGTAATGGCGTTGACGCCGTAGTTGGTCTGGTTTTCACGCGTGAATTCCACGCCAGCACTGACATCATGTCCCACTGAACCGGTATAGAATTTCGAGGTAATATTGGTCTGGTTGGTAAGGATGCGGTTACTGACATCTTTCAGGTTTGCGTTGCGCGTCCAGGTCCAGGTGCCAACATCATTAGGATTTGGCGTGGTAATGGTGCTGCCCATTACCGCGGTCAGCAGATATTCCTGCTTCACGCGCGACCAGCGTGTGGTGTTACGAATCGTGGTGCTGTCGCTGAGATCGTGCTCGAAGCGAACGGTGCCGCTATCCGTGGTGGATTTATCGAAATCGGAATCGGTGCCGTAATAATTGCTGGTCGCCACTTTGCCAGAATGGTTGAGTGCAGAAGTGGCTGCCGTCGGCGAAGCGTATCCTGGCAGGCCAATGGTTGGGATGCCACCATCTGGCGTATTGTTCTGATGTACATGCAGATAGTTCAGGTATAAACGTGTTGACGTATCCAGACCCAATGCCAGTGAAGGCGCGACACCATAACGCTCATTTTGTACATTATCGCGTGCGGCATCGTGGGTTTTCTCGCCCATCAGATTGAGGCGAAACGCGCTGTTGTCGTTGATAGCCTGGTTATAGTCCAGCGTACCGCGGCGCATCCACGCACTACCGACACTGACCGATGCATCCAGGCCCGTGTCCAGACGCGGCTGCTTACTGATCATGTTGATTGAACCCGACGGCGCGCTGCGACCGTAATCGGTGCCAGACGGCCCTTTAATCACCTCAATCTGCTGAGTATTAAAGGTATCGCGTGTCACGCTACCAATATCACGAATACCATCCACATAGATGCTGTTCGACGTATCCATGCCACGCATATACACGGCATCACCGGTCGAAGAACTGCCATTTTCCCCGGCATAAAACGCCCCCACACCTGGCACATTTTTCAGTGCATCGGTAAGGTTATTGACGCCTTGATCTTTAATTACCTGATCAGGAATCACCGTCATGGTGCGGGTGGTATCCACCAGCGGGCGCGTGAATTTGGGATCGGCAGATATATTAGGCGCATAAAGTGAAGGCGTTTGCGCCGTCACCACGAGAGTATCGTCTGTTTTTTTGTTGGCATTATCAGCGGCCAGAGCGGCAGCAGGTGAAATACCAATACATAGCCCGGTGAACAGGGTCAGCGAATTGAAACTGCCAAACGGCAAATTGCGATTGTTATCCATTTAAAAGGTAAATTTCTTATCGTTATTGACGGGCTCATCGCATCCGGCAAATCAGCGCATGTAACCTGCCCTGACGTCCACTGCCTCGGGATGCAACACCTAAATGATAACGCCAATGGTTATCATTTACTTTTTTATTCTTGCATGAGCGCAGCGGCTTGGGAATACATTTCTTTACGGTGGCCTTACATAATTAATACAATCAGTGCCAGCAGGAGAGTTTCGTCAGGGTTTGCTCAAGAAGTCGTCAGGAAGGGCTGTCTTTCAGGCACAAAAAACCCGCTGGACAGGGCAGCGGGTTTTTAAGCAGCGCGCACAGTTCATTCCAGTAACTGTAACGCATAGCGTGATGCAGACGTTCATCGCTCATAGTAGCGATAAACCGACGGGTGGAATTCAATGCCATAAAGCTGGCTGACCGGGATCAGCAGATCAATATGATTGCTGAGATCGAATTCACGCTCTTCAGCGGGTGTCGATGTGGCGTTGATCAGGCGATGGAACCACTGTGACAGCATCGTTTTCATCGTCAGGTTCTCCAGTAATGGTTGACCCTGACAGTAAAGCGTAACTTGCTTTATAACCAAAACGATTAGATATGCGTTGGAATCCCAATTAATGCATATATTCATGGCCGCCTTCTACTGCGGCGGCCATGCAGGTTATGCCCGGCTCTTGGCCAGCATGCGTCGATAATTGTTAAGCCACTTGCCACTGGTCAAACGGAACCAGAAGAACACACCGCGCACCGTCCAATCGAGGAACATACCCAGCCACACCCCGACCACACCCATACCGAGCATGATCCCCAGCACGTAGCCGGCAACTACGCGCGCCCCCCACATGCTGAACATCGACACGTACATGGTGTAACGCGCATCGCGCGCGCCTTTCAAACCAGCAGGCAGCACCCAGGATGCGGTCCAGATTGGCATAAAGGCCGCATTGAGCCAGATGAGGTGTTTGGTGACTTCGATAACTTCGGGATCGCGGGTGTAAAATTTAGCCAGCGTGCCCGCCAGTGGTACGGTGATCAATGCCAGTGTGCACAGCCCAATCATCGCCAGCCAGAACACATGTTTTATCTGCCTTTCCGCCTGCATCACCTGATTTTTACCCAGCCGCTTACCGGTAATGATGGTGGAAGCCGAACCGAGGGCGTTGCCCGGAAGGTTAATTAAAGTGGCAATCGAGAAGGCGATAAAGTTACCGGCGATTTCATTGGTGCCCATACCTGCCACAAAAATCTGCGTCAGCAATTTACCGCCGTTAAACAGCACCGACTCAATACTGGCCGGCACCCCAATCCCCAGTACTTCCATCAGGATGTTGCGATCCCAGCGACGGAAATAGCTGGCGATACTGATTCTTAATGCCGGCGTAATGCCACGATACAGCACATAAATGGCGGCCGCCGCGCCGATATAGCGTGAGATGGTTAATCCCAACCCGGCCCCGACAAAGCCCATCCCTTCCCACCCCATCGCACCATAAATCAGTACGCTACTGATCACGATGTTAAGGATATTCATGCCGCCATTAATCAGCATCGGAATTTTGGTGTTTCCCGCTCCGCGCAGCGAACCGCTACCGATCAGGGCGATCGCCGCGGCCGGATAGCTCCACGCCGACGTTTGCAGGTAGCTCAGCGCCAGTTCCTTCACCTTGGGTTCCGCGCTGCCCGCAATAACATCGATAATCAGATGCCCCCAGATCTCAATCACAATCACCAGCACGAATGCCAGCACCGTCATCAAGCCTAGCGACTGCCGCGTAGCTGCGCGCGCACGTTTGCCGTTGCGCTTGGCGAGGCTAAAAGCCACCACCACCGTAGTGCCGAGATCAATCGCCGCAAAGAAGGAGATAATCACCATGTTGAAGCTGTCGGCCAGACCCACGCCCGCCATCGCCTCTTTCCCCAGCCAGCTCACGAGGAAAGTACTCAGGACGCCCATCAGCATCACGCACAGGTTTTCAATAAAGATGGGCACGGCTAACGGGGTAATTTCACGCCACAACAGCGTGCGATAAGAGCGACGTTTCGGATACCACGCCGTATTTCTGACCGCCCGCATCACTGCTACGCCAGGATTTTGCAAGGGAGTACCAAATCACTTTGGAGAGGAAGATGAGTAATAATGATGATAGGCCACTGAGAAATATGCAAAGTGTTTCCCATCACCATTTAATCATTATTACAAACTTTTTGTCGCCACCACCGCAGGATCCGCTGCACCACCGAGATAAGCGCTGCGCACCTCATCGTTATTTAGGAGTTCTTCCCCACTGCCGCTCAGTTTTATCTCTCCGTTGACCATCACATAACCGCGATCGGCCAGTCGCAGTGCATGACGGGCATTTTGTTCTACCAGGAACAGCGTCATGCCCTGCTGAGTCAATTCACGCAGGATGCTGAAGATCTGCTTCACCACAATCGGCGCCAGTCCGAGACTCGGTTCATCCAGCAGTAACAATTTAGGGCGGCTCATCAGCGCACGCGCAATCGCCAGCATCTGCTGCTCCCCCCCGGAAAGCGTCATCGCACGCTGTTTGCGGCGTTCGAGCAGACGTGGGAACAGCTGGTACATCCGCTCCTTGTCCTCTTTCACAAAGCGGTCGCCCACCGCAATCGTGCCCATCAGCAGGTTCTCCTCCACCGTCATATCGGGAAAGATGCGGCGGCCTTCGGGCGCCTGCGCAATGCCGCTGGCGGCGATAAAATGGGTGCTGCGATGGCTGATCGACTCGCCGCGTAAGCGAATGTCACCACTGGCAATGCGCGGCTGGCCAAAAATCGACATCAGCAGCGTAGATTTTCCCGCGCCGTTAGCACCGATCAGTGCCACCGTTTCCCCCTGGTTCACCGTCAGGGAAACCTGTCTGAGCGCCTGAACCGGACCATAAAATACGTCCACCTGTTCAAAACTTAACATCGGTTCAGTCATGGTCGCTCTCCTCATCTGCGCCGAGATAAGCGGCGATAACGTTGGGATCGTGGCGAATTTGCTGCGGCGTCCCCTGTGCAATGACATCGCCATGATCCAGTACCACAATGTGATCGGAGATGCGCATGACCATCGGCATGTCGTGCTCAATCAGCAACACGCTGATACGGTGATCGGCGCGTAAGCGATGCAATATCTGACTCAGCGCATCGGTTTCAACGGGATTGAGTCCCGCTGCGGGCTCGTCCAGGCAAATGAGTTCCGGTCGCGTACACATGGCGCGCGCAATCTCCAGTCGGCGCTGCTGACCATACGAGAGCGTGCCAGCCAGTCGATTGGCACTGGAGACCAAATCCACATTTTCCAGCCAGTAGAACGCGCGGTCTAACGCGCGGTTTTCCGCTTCGCGATAACCACGGGTATTCAATACACCGGCTAGCAGTTGACGATTGACCTGCATGTGCTGCGCCACCAGCAGGTTCTCTACCACCGACATTTCACGAAACAAGCGGATGTTCTGGAACGTCCGCGCCAGTCCAGCACGGTTAACCAGATGCGCGCCGCCAAACATTTTGTACCAAACACGCGATCCCAACCGTGCCGGATGAAGCCAGTCCTGCGGGTGAATTTTTTGCCCCAGTACCTGAATCACGTCGGTACTGCGCTGGTGGGCATTGAGTATGATGCGCCCGCCGGTGGCGCGATAAAACCCGGTCAGGCAGTTGAACACCGTGGTTTTTCCCGCCCCGTTCGGACCGATTAATGAGGTAACCGAACCGCGCGCCACAGAAAGGCTGACATCGTTCAGGGCTTTGATGCCGCCAAAGCGCATCATTAAGTGATCAACTTGTAGAATGGCATCACTCATGGCGCACTCCTTTCCGCAGCGGAACACCCACACGCGCGGTACGAACCAATCCGCGTGGTCGCCAAATCATCATTAACACCATCAGCATGCCAAACAGCAGCACGCGATATTCGGCAAAACTACGCAGCAGTTCCGGCGCGACCGTCAGCACAAAGGCGGCAAGCACCACGCCGAGTGTCGAGCCCATCCCCCCCAGAACTACAATCGCCAGGATTAACGCCGATTCGAAGAAAGTAAAGGAAGTGGGATTGACGAACCCCTGATAGCTGGCGAAAAACACCCCGGCAATCCCGGCTGTCGAGGCACCCAACATAAAGGCGGAGAGTTTGACCAGTACATGATTAAGCCCCATGGCGCGGCAGGCAATTTCATCTTCCCGCAATGCTTCCCAGGCGCGGCCAATGGGCATGCGCGTTAACCGATGCTTGATCAACAGCACCAGCAGCACCACGAGTACCAGCACCACATAAATGAAGATGAATTTCATATTGGGGTTGTAATCGAGATGCAGAAACTCGTGATAAGGCACACCCCCGTCCCGCGCCCGGCGAGCAAATTCGAGGCCAAAAAATGTCGGTGAAGGCACCGATACGCCATTGGGGCCGCCGGTAAATGACAACCAGTTGGTTAAGACCAGACGGATGATTTCACCAAAGCCGAGGGTCACAATCGCCAGATAGTCACCATGCATGCGCAGCACCGGAAACCCCAGCAACGCTCCGGCAAACGCCGCCATTAATGCCGCGATCGGCAACATACTCCAGAACCCCAGGCCGAGATACTCGTAGCCCAGTGCCAGGCCATAAGCGCCGATGGCATAAAATGCGACATAACCCAAATCGAGTAATCCGGCCAACCCCACCACAATATTGAGCCCTAGCCCCAGCAGCACATAAATCAGCCCCAGAATAGCGACCGTTAGCAGGTATTTACTGGAGAGAAAAGGAAAGGCCAGTGCAGCAATCAGTATCAGCGGCAATATCCAGCGCATCCGCGAGCGATAACCCGGCTCGCGGACATATACACCATCATCATTGCCTTCAAACTTGCGTGTAAAGCGTTGACCATAAGGCGTACTGCTGAACAGGCTGAGCATTAAGCGCCCTGCCATCACCAGTCCCACCAACAGCGCCACACGTTGCGGCGACAGTTTGAAGCTGTAACCATCCAGCACCACACCCACAATCGGACCAAACACCACCAGCGCAATTACTCCCGCCAGCAGCGTGTCGAGCAATGCTTCACGCACGCCCGCTTTTTGCGTCATTGCATTCATCGTGGCTTCCTCACACTTTCGCGACCAGCGGACGACCCAGCAGTCCCTGCGGACGGAAGATTAAAATCACCACCAGCAGCGAAAACGAGAACACATCTTTGTAGTCAGAGTTAACCAGCCCCGCAAACTGCGCTTCCGCTACCCCAAGCAGCAATCCACCGAGCATAGCACCGGGTAGAGAACCGATACCGCCCAGTACCGCCGCCGTAAAGGCTTTGATACCAATGATGAATCCTGCATAAAAATCAAACGTGCCGTAGTTCATGGTCACCAGCACACCCGCCAGTCCGGCCATGGCTGCGCCGATGACAAACACCAGCGAAATCACGCGATCAGTGTTAATGCCGAGAATGGATGCCATGCGCCGATCCTGCTGAACAGCCCGGCAGATGCGCCCAAGTTTGGTGTACTGAATAATCCAGGTGAGCAGCGCCATACCGCAGAACGCGGCAATCAGGATAAAGACCTTGGTCCAGGTGATTTGCACAATGCCGCCATCCACTTCCATGCGCAACACCCCCGTGAGCAGCGTCGGAATGCCCTGCTGGTTAGGGCCCTGGCTGAGCTGCACGTAGTTTTGCAGAATCAGCGACATGCCGATGGCGGAAATCAACGGTGCAAGACGTGTCGAGTTACGCAGGGGGCGATAAGCAATACGCTCGATGGCCCAGCCATAAGCCGCCGTGACAATAATGGTGAACAGCAAAGTGCCAAAAATCAGCAACGGGAAGGAGTGAATACCGAAGAAGCTCAGGAGTGCTAAGCCTATCGCGCACAAATAGGCGGAGATCATATACACCTCGCCATGCGCGAAGTTGATCATGCCGATAATGCCGTAAACCATGGTGTAACCGATGGCGATCAACCCATACACTGCGCCCAGCGTCAGGCCGTTGATCAACTGCTGTAAGAAGAAGGCGTCCATAAATCCATCCCGCGCGTAAAGGGAGCGCATACCTCGCGCCCAATGGCGAAAGGCCCCGTGATATGGGGCCGCGTATCGAATTACAGTTGGTGATATTTGCCTTTGTCATCCCACTGATAAACCACATAATCCGAGACTTTCAGATCGCCTTTACCATCCCAGGCTTTTTTACCCATGACGGTGTCAACGCTATTCGCTTTCAACCAATCGCTGGCTTTCGCGTTGTCTTTACCCGCCGCTTTGTAAGCCGCCGCAATGGCCTGCACAGAGGCGTAAGCGTACAGGGTGTAACCTTCCGGTTCGAAACCGCTGGCACGGAACTTCTCAATCACCGCTTTGCCATCCGGGATGGTGCGCGGGTCATTGCCAAAGGTCATGTATACCCCTTTGGTGTACTGAGGGCCGCCTGCCGCTGTTACCATCTCTTCCGTCACGATGCAGTCACCGGAGAAGAAGGCGGCATTCACACCTTGTTCACGCATCTGGCGCACCAGAGGACCGGCTTCCGGGTGACAGCCACCAAAATAGACCACGTCGGGTTTCACCGCGCCAATCTTGGTGACCAGCGCATTGAAGTCCTTCTCACCGCGAGAAAGCCCTTCATAAAGCACCTCTTTTACTCCGCGTTTTTCCAGCGCAGCTTTGGTGGCATCGGCCAGCCCCTGACCGTAAGTGTCTTTGTCATGGATGACCGCCACCTTTTTCGCTTTCAGTTTGTCGATAATGAAGTCCGCTGCAATCGCACCTTGCTGATCGTCACGGCCACACATGCGGAACATGGTTTTCATGCCGCGCTCGGTAATTTGCGGGTTGGTTGATCCGGGAGTAATCGCCAGCACGCCAGCTTCGTCATACACCTCTGACGCGGGCATGGTGGAAGAGGAGCAGAAGTGCCCCACCACCGCCATCACTTTGTCCTGATCGACGAGTCGGTTTGCTACCGACACCGCCTGCTTGGGTTCACAGGCATCATCGCCCTGCACCAGCACAATTTTTTCGCCGTTAATACCGCCAGCGGCATTGATATCATCGGCTGCCTGACTTGCGCCCTTCCAATATTGCGCCCCGTAGGTCGCATTCGGGCCAGAGAACGGGCCTGCCACACCAATCTTGATATCTGCCTGAGCGTAAAATGCCATGCTCAGGCAACCTGCAAGTACCACCTTCACTGGGTGTTTCATGAATTTCAAAGACATGCTTTCAATCCTCAACGGGTCAGGAACGGAGCCATACCACGGCCTGGGAGAAATCAATTTCTGAAACTTTTGCAGCGCATTGTGTGGCTGGTAGGGCCACGGTTATGAAATAAGCAAGAAACTCGCCAAAGAAGACGGTCGGTGGCAGCTTTTTGCAGTGACATCGCGCCAGGGCAGACAAGGCGCGAGCTGACATCCCTGCTAATCATAAACATAGCCAGAGTTAAGCCGCATACCAGCACCGTGATGGTGCAGAATGCGGTCGATCACAGATTATTCATCGTGCTGGGGTGTTTATCCGCTATGCTCTGGTCAAATCGGTCCACGTTTCCTGAAGGAGAATCTATGAATACGCAACGGAACGGATTGAGTAGCCAGCAAGCACTGGATGAGCTGGAGCGCCTGTATGACAGTGCGGTGGAAGCACTGCGTAATGCGATTCGCGATTTCACGACACAGGGCACGCTACCGGATGAGGATGCGCGACAGAAAGGCCTGTTTGTTTATCCGGAACTGCGCATCACCTGGCTGGGTGAAGGCCCTCAGCAAAACCGCACTCGTGCATGGGGACGTTTTACCCACACCGGCAGCTATAGCACCACCATTACCCGCCCGGCACTGTTGCGCCACTATCTGAGTGAGCAGCTGCAGATGCTGGAGAAAGAGTACGACGTCCTGGTTGAAGTGGTGCCTTCCCAGCAGGAGATCCCGTACCCCTACGTGATTGATGGCCTGACACTGGATCGCTCGATGAGCGCCAGCATTGCGCGCCATTTCCCCACCACTGAACTGTCACAGATTGGCGATGAAACCGCAGACGGCCTCTTCCATGCCAACGCAATTTTCCCGCTGTCACATTTCGATGCGCTGCGCACCGACTTCTCTCTGGCGCGTTTACGCCATTACACCGGCACCGCTGTGGAGCACTTCCAGCCGTTTGTGCTGTTTACCAATTACACGCGTTATGTTGATGAGTTCGTGCGTTGGGCCATTGAACAGGTTCAGGATCCTTCCACACCTTATGACAGCCTTGCCTGTGCTGGCGATGTGGTGATCACCGCTGACACCCAGGACCCCACTGCAATGATGTCTGATCTCGCGTGGAAAAAGCACCAGATGCCCGCCTGGCATCTGACGTCACCAAATCGTCGTGGCATCACGCTGGTGAATATTGGTGTGGGTCCGTCCAATGCCAAAACCATCTGCGACCATCTCGCAGTGATACGTCCACACGCCTGGTTGATGATTGGTCACTGCGGCGGCCTGCGCGAAAGCCAGACCATCGGTGATTACGTGCTGGCGCATGCTTATTTGCGAGACGACCATGTGCTGGATAGCGTGCTGCCGCCGGACATTCCTATTCCAAGCATTGCTGAAGTGCAGCGAGCGCTGTATGACGCCACCAAGGCCGTGAGCGGCATGCCGGGAGAAGAGGTGAAACAGCGGCTGCGCACGGGTACGGTGGTAACAACGGACGATCGCAACTGGGAGCTGCGTTACTCTGCTTCTGCGCTGCGTTTCAACCTGAGCCGCGCGGTCGCGGTAGACATGGAGAGCGCCACTATCGCGGCACAGGGTTATCGCTTCCGCGTTCCCTATGGCACCTTGCTGTGCGTTTCGGATAAGCCACTGCACGGCGAAATTAAGCTGCCGGGCCAGGCGAATCGCTTCTATGAAGGGGCAATTTCTGAGCATCTGCAGATCGGCATCTGCGCGGTTGAGCTGCTGCGTGCTGAGGGCGATAAGTTGCATTCAAGGAAACTGCGCACCTTTAATGAACCACCGTTCAGATAAATGCTTCATTCCGGTCCCACTGGGGCCGGAATGATATTGGATTAGAGGTCAAACTTTCACCAGCAGGTCTTTCACAAACCAGGCCAGCACAGCCAGAATAGCGGGCACCATAATCGACCAGGTTAGTCGATCATTCAGCTTTTCAAATTTCACATTGAGCTTTTCAAACTTCTCATCGATCCTGACAAATTTCGTCTCGAATTTTTCATCCATGCGCTCAAACTTCACATCGATGCGTTGTTCCATTTTGTCCAGCTTGTCGTCGATACGCACTTCTAACTTTTCCAGTTTATCGTCAAAGTGCAACGCCATTTTTCCAAGCTTGTCGTCAAAGTGCAGCGCCATTTTTTCAAACTTGCCATCGCTACGCTTTTCCGACTGTCCCATCTCACCCAGCAGTTCGCTACGCAGCGAGCCGATATCAGCCCTGGTCGCAAAATTCTCCGATCGTGCAGTCAGGACGGCAACATCCTGTTGAATTTGATGGGTGGTCTTTTCCAACAACCCGACTCGTTGAGTGAGTTCTTCCATTTTTGAATCTCCGATATTCCTGACGACGTAAATAAGTGGCGGAAGAAACGGGGCAGTACGCATGGCGTATTCCATTACAAACCTCCAGAGCGTCCCGGCTACCTCTTCACCTTGCAGAGTAGTGAAACAGATTCGAGCCGATTAAACATTCCACGAACCCGCCATACACGGCAAAAAAAATCAGGCAGGCACCAATACGCCGCACAGGCTAAAACTGGCAGAGAAATATCAAAAGACGCCACAGCGAAGGATTGCGAGAAATCGCACAGGAAATATTTGCGGGGATGAAACTGAAAACACGGAAGCCCGAGCGGGCTTCCGGAAACCAAAACTTAAGCGCTCAGCCAGCCCAGTTTGATGACGAACAGAATCGAGAGAATCACCAGTGCGGCATTGATCTCTTTCGTACGGCCACTCAGCAGTTTGACTACGGTCCAGGTAATGAAACCGAAGGCGATGCCGTTAGCGATTGAGTAAGTCAAAGGCATGGTCAGCGCGGTCACGGTCACTGGCGCAGCCGTGGTGATATCTTTCCAGTCGATTTCGGCCAGACCAGAAGCCATTAACACCGCCACAAACAGCAATGCCGGTGCGGTAGCGTATACCGGAACGCTTCCGGCCAGCGGTGAGAAGAACAGGCTTAGCAGGAACAACACCGCAACCACAATCGCTGTCAAACCGGTACGACCACCTGCACTGACACCCGCAGCCGATTCCACATAGCTGGTGGTGGTTGAGGTGCCCAGTAATGAACCAAACAGCGCAGCCGCACTGTCAGCGATCAGCGCACGCCCCATTTTCGGCACATTGCCTTGCTCATCAGCCAGACCGGCACGCTTGGTCACACCCAGCAACGTGCCGGTGTTATCGAACACATCCACAAACAGGAAGGCGAAGATGACGCTCACCAGACCCACGTTAAACGCACCCGCGATATCCAACTGCATAAAGGTCGGTGCAATTGACGGTGGTGCGGAGAACACGCCACCAAATGGCGTCAGGCCAATCCCCATCGAGATAAAGGTGACAATCAGGATGCCAATCAGCACCGCGCCGGTTACGCGACGCGCTTCCAGTGCCACAATGATGAAGAACCCTAACAGTGCCAGCAGCGGACCCGGTTTGGTCAGATCGCCCAGGCCAACCAGTGTTGCCGGGTTATCCACCACGATGCCCGCGCCTTCCAGCGCGATCAATGCCAGGAACAAGCCGATACCCGCAGCGATACCCGCGCGCAAGGGAAGCGGGATACTGGCAATAATCCACTCACGAATTTTGAAAATTGACAGCGCAAAGAAGATCACTGCTGACAGGAACACCGCACCGAGTGCGATCTGCCAAGTGTACCCCATGTGCAGCACAACGGTATAAGTGAAGAAAGCATTGAGCCCCATGCCCGGTGCCAGCGCGATGGGATAGTTGGCGATTAGCCCCATCAGCACACAGCCAATTGCCGCCGCTAAGCAGGTCGCCACAAAGACCGCACCTTTATCCATGCCGGTCGCACCGAGAATGCTCGGGTTAACAAACAGAATGTAGGCCATGGCCAGGAAGGTAGTGATACCCGCAATGATTTCGGTGCGCACGGTGGTGTTGTGCGCTTTAAGTTTGAAGAGTTTTTCTAACATCATCATCTCTCATGAGCGGAGACGGCACGGGTGCACGTTCTCTCTTGCCAATGTGGTTAACAAACTAATTATTGTATTGATGAAAGCGACACACGCTGGACCCAAGGTAGACACACCTTCCGCTTTCCCCTGTCCACATAGCAATAGCTATGCCATCACCGTACGCAATCGTTTACGTTTCAAAATGCGGTTACGGTTAGGATAATTCTGAACCCGATCAGGGCGCGATTATGGTGCATTGCACCATGGCTGCGCAATCGTTTTCCCTTCTACTGCCCTCAGGAGAAAAAAGATTGCAGCACCGCACGCTTTCGCACACTGCTCAGCGATGGCGCTCACGTTTCTGCAGCATAGGGCAGCAGCTTAAAAACATCGGGTTACACTGCTTTTTAACCCTTTCGCAACATAAGAGACAGTGCAATGAAGCCCGCGATTTTGGTCGTTGATGATGATCGTGCCGTGTGTGAATTGCTGCACGATGTTTTGAGTGAACATGTGTTTACCGTCTACAGCTGCCATCAGGGCAAAGATGCCCTTGCGCTGCTCAGCCTGCATCCCGAGATCTCCCTGGTGATGCTGGACATGATGCTACCGGACACCAACGGCTTACTGGTGCTGCAACAGATGCAGCGACAGCGGCCGGACCTGTTGGTCATCATGCTGACCGGAATGGGGTCGGAAGCAGATATGGTGGTGGGATTAGAGATGGGTGCTGATGATTACATCGCCAAACCCTTTAATCCTCGGGTGGTTGTCGCGCGTGCACGTGCGGCACTGCGCCGCTGTGGGCGTCTGGCACAAGCTGATGCGCAGCAGGATGAAGGATGGCAATTCAATGGCTGGCGGCTGGATGATGCGCGTTGTCAGCTGTTTAATCCTCAGCGCGAAAGTGTTGCCCTCACCCAAGGCGAATATACCCTGTTGCGCGCCCTTGTAGGTCACGCACGCAAAGTGCTAACGCGCGATCAACTGCTGGAACTGACCCACAATGAAAGTCTTGAGGTGTTCGACCGTACTATAGACGTGCTCATTATGCGACTGCGGCGGAAAATCGAAGCCAATCCACATCAACCCAGCCTGATCCGCACCATCCGTGGCCTCGGTTACGTGTTTTCCGCTGATGTATTGCGTCCGGCTTCAGCCGCACGTGAAACACAGATTGCCTGATCCATCCAGCGCTGCATCTCGGCCAATGGCCGCGTGCCGTCCAGCGCGTTTGCTGCATGCAAATTGAAACAGGCGCAGGTGTGTGCCAACTTCAAGGTCTCCAGCAGGGGCCAACCTTCATGGCTGGCAAATAACACCCCAGCGCAAAATGCATCTCCCGCGCCAACACTGCCCACAATCTCTTCTGGTTTCAGGCACCACGCCGGCTGCCACCCTTTCTCACCCATTCTCTCTTGTCCCCACGCACCTTCAGGGGCATGGATCACCACGCGTTGGCGCACGCCCTGTTCCATTAACCAGGCGGCGGCCTCGGCAAACGCGCTGGGCCTTGCCAGCCCCGAAGCACTGCGCAGCGTCACTCCGGTGAGTGATTGCGCTTCCAGTTCATTAATCACCAGATAGTCGAGCCAGCGTAACGCCGGCACCACCAACGGGCGATACTCCCCGGTTCGCGACACCAAATCCAGCGAAGTGAGGTAACCGCGTTGCTGCATTTGTGCCAGCAGATGCGCACTGCGCGTACCAAACACCTCATCAGGCTGGTCGAGACTATCCAGCAGCAGCAAATAGCCGAGATGAAAAATACGGTGTGACGTGGCAACTTCAGCAAAATGGGGCAAATCCAGCTCGGCATTGGCCCCGCGCGCATGGAAAAACGTACGTTGACCATCGGGCGTGGTCATCACTTGCGTCATCGCCGTGCTGACAGTGCGCGTACGTTGCACAAACTGACGATCAATCTGATGCTCGTCCAGCAACTGCACGATGTAATCGCCGTCGCTGTCCCCGCCCACCATGCCGACACCCGCCAGCGGCAAATTGACCTGCATGCGCGCCAGGGTGAACAGCACATTCAGTGCAGCGCCTCCGCTGCACTTCTCGCTGTGGGTAATCTCGGCTAACCAGCCTTGTTCCGGCCAATGCGTGATGCGTTGCACATGATCCACCAGCATACTGCCCGCACCGAGAATACCGTTGCGTTGCACCATGTCAGGCCCTCCCGGCGCTGCCAAACACCTGCATCTGCTGCGCCACCACATTGGCAATATCGTGTTCTACCGCCATCAGCAGTTCAGCAAAGGCATCGTAGCGGGCATCACGCTGGGTAATTTGCTTTTCAATTGCACCGAGTGCGGCTTGCGACATGCCCGTGTAGAAATTGATTTTATGGATGCCCAGGCTGATGGCGTGGCGGAAATCGGCGTCACTGATCCCTGAGCCGCCATGCAGCACCAGAGGAATGCCTGCGGCCGCGCGGATGGCCGCCAGACGGTCAAAATCAAGTTTCGGTTCGCCTTTGTATTTGCCGTGCGCATTGCCAATCGCCACGGCCAGACAATCGATCCCGGTCGACTGGACAAACTCCGCCGCCAAAGCAGGATCGGTAAACTTGTTGCTGTCAGCCTCGCCAAACAGCGCCCCACCTTCATCGCCGCCTACCGCGCCGAGTTCCGCTTCAACCGAAACGCCAATGGCGTGGCACATTTTCACCACTTCGCGCGTCTGGCGCACATTTTCCTCATAGCTGAGGGTTGAGCCATCGAACATCACCGAAGTAAAACCGAGGCGAATCGCCTGCATCACCGCTTCAAAGTGCAAACCGTGGTCGAGATTAAGCACGACCGGAATATCATGCAGCGTCGCTTCGGTGCGAATAGCCGCAATCAGAGACGCGAGACTGACATACTTAAAGTGCACTTCCGCGATATTGATGATAAACGGCGATCGTTGTTGCTCTGCCGCCTGAAACAGGGCGCGCAGAAAGTGGGTATCGAGCACGTTAAATGCGCCGAGTGCGTATTGGTGCTGCTGCGCGTGGGCCAGACCCTGCGCCAGAGAAATCAGTGCCATCGTGAACTCCTTTATGCCAGCCAGCGGTGATATTCGTTGCACAACAACCAGCGCGGATCTTCATCCTCATCAATCGGGTTGAAGCGCGCCAGCGGCGTGAGAAAGACATTGTCATGCTCGTCATCGTTGGGCATCGAGACTTCGCCAACCAGCACATCGCCATAGCCCTCTTCGCCCCAGAAGCTGTGCCAGATTCCGGGCTGCAGGGTTACGCTCTCACCCGGTGACAGGCGCAGTTGCGATCCCGCGGCGTGAGTCTGGCGGATGCCATCCAACGTGACGTTTACCGGCGAATCATCAAGCCGGTCGCCCGCGCGGTTATGCAGTGTCACGATCAGATTTCCGCCGCCGCGATTGATAATGTCTTCCATTTTTTGCGGATGGTAGTGCATGGGCGTCACCTGCCCTTCCCGCACGTGCATGATCTTTTCGGCATAGGGTTTGCCCCACGGCTGGCCGCCGCGCGATCCGTTACGCAGAGTAAACAAGGTTAAGCCGGTCTGAGAAAAATCATCAGCACCAAAACTGGTGACATCCCAGCCCAGATGCAGCGCCAGCAGCTCTTCTGCGCTGCGTTTATCCAGCGCACGCCATTGGCTGAGGCCATAATCGGCCCACGGCGGCAGATGCACGTCCTGACGCATAAAGAATTCTCGGGTGAGTTGCAGAATGGCGTTCACTTCGGATCGATGCATAACTCCTCTCCCAATGCGGGCGGCCCAGAGACCGCCTCAAGTGATCAACGTTATTTCACTGTCCAGCCTTTGTAGCTGCTGACGGTGTTGCGATCGATCATGGTGACCGGGATCAGCACCGATTTGTCAGGCGCGGGTTTGCCCTGCAGGATGTCGTAACCAATCTCCACCGCTTTGGCCGCCATCACCTGTGGGTCCTGTGCTGGCGTTGCGACAAACAGCGAACCTTTACGTTTCAGTGCCTCTTCACCATCAGGCGATCCATCGACGCCGACAATAAAGAACTCACTGCGCTGTGCCTGTTTAGCCGCCAGATCCGCACCTATCGCCGTTGGATCGTTGATCGCAAATACCGCATCGATCTTCGGATTGGCTGACAGCAGTCCAGTCATCACTTCCAGGCCACCATCACGGCTGCCCTTGGCATTTTGGTTGTAGGAGAGCAGTTTGATATCCGGATGGGTTTTCAGCTCGTTCATGCAGCCTTCAACCCGGTTTTGCACCGCCGATACAGGCGGTCCGTTGATGATCACCACGTTACCTTTATCTTTCAGGCGATCAGAGATGTATTTACACGCCATCGCCCCAGCCTGGGTGTTATCGGAGGTAATGGTGGCGTTAGCACCGTCTGCGGCTACGTCCACCGCCACCACCACAATACCGGCGTCACGCGCACGTTTTACCGCAGGCGCGATGCCTTTGGAGTCGGCGGCGTTGAGGATAATCATGTCCACTTTAGCGGCGATGAAGTTATCAATCTGCGCCACCTGCTGACCGAGATCGTAACCGCTGGAGACCAGCGTCACATTGACCTTGTCGCCCGCCAGTTCGCGCGCCTTGAGCTCTGCGCCTTTGGTGATCTGCACGAAGAACGGGTTGGCGAGATCGCCGACCGTGACACCAATGGATTTGAGTTCTTTTGCCTGCACCAGTGGCGCACTCAACAACGTCGCCGCCAGCAGTCCGGTAATAATCGGATTAAAACGCATAGTCGATGTTCTCCTGCTTTTTTGATTATATTGGCGACCCAGCAGATCGCCGTTGTGTGACAACCTGTTGCAAATAGCCCTTAACCCACGTGATGACGCGTACGGTACTTATCGATCAGCACGGCAATAATGATCACTCCGCCCTTGATCACCAGTTGCCAGAAGTAAGACACGCCCATCAGCGTCATGCCGTTGTTCAACGTGGCGATAATCAGCGCACCAATTAGCGTGCCGGTGATGGTGCCGATGCCGCCGACAAAACTGGTACCGCCCAGGATCACCGCCGCTATCGCATCCAACTCGTATCCCACCCCCAGATTGCCGTTGGCACTGTAAAGGCGTGATGCACTCATCAATCCGCCCAATCCCGACAACATGCCGCTCATGGCATAGACAAACACCAGCACCATGCCGACCTTAATGCCGGTAAGACGAGCCGCCTGCATGTTGCCGCCCACAGCGTAGATGTGCACGCCCAGGGTGGTGCGGCGCAGAATGAACCAGCACAGCGCGATGACGGCAAAGGCAATAATGATCAGCCATGGGATCGGCCCGAGATAACCGTTGCCTATCCACTCAAAATTGATGTCAGAGTTGATGACGGTGGTGCCGTTCGCCAGCAAATAAGCCGCGCCGCGCAAGGCGGTATAGGTGCCGAGCGTGACGATAAAGGGCGGTAAACCGGCCCACGCCACTAACATGCCGTTGAAAAGCCCCATAATCAGCCCTGCGCCGAGCGCCGCCGGTATCGTCAGCCCGGCAAAGGCGGGATCGAGTGACACCACCATCGCCACCACCGCCGTGGTGCCGAGCATCGAACCGACGGATAAATCTATCCCGCCAGTGAGGATGACAAAGGTCATGCCTGCCGCCAGCACGATATTGATCGAAGCCTGGCGGGTGATATTCAGCAGGTTGGCTTCGGTAAAGAAGTTCGGTGCGACAAAGCCAAATACCGCCACAATCAGAATTAAAATCGGCAGAATGCCCACCGTTTGCAGCAGATCGCTCATTAAGGCGCGTTTGAGCGTAGGACTTTTTACGCGTGCGGTTTCACTGGTCATTTCGGTCTCCTCAGGCCTGAACCGGCTGTGCGCCGGTGGCCAGTGTCATGATGTTTTCCTGGCTGATCTCTGTGCCGCTCAGCTCGCCCGCAATGCTGCCTTCGCGCATCACGTAGACGCGGTCACTCATCCCGACCACCTCCGGCAGCTCGCTGGAGATCATCAAAATCGCCACGCCTTGTTGCGCCATCTGATTCATCATGCGGTAGATTTCGCTTTTAGCGCCGACATCCACGCCGCGCGTGGGTTCGTCCAGCAGCAGGATGCGCGGTGCAATCGCCACCCAGCGTGAAATCAGCAGCTTCTGTTGGTTACCGCCCGATAATCCACCTGCCCGTACCTGGGCGTGCGGCACACGGATATTGAGTGATTCGATGGCATCACCAGCGATCTTTTGCCCTTTGCGCCGATTGAGCAGACCGTAACTGGCATCACGCTCCAGCGTGGCCATCACGATGTTTTCCTGCGCGGCCAGTTCCAGAAACAGCCCTTGCTCTTTACGGTTCTCGGTCAGGAAACCAATGCCACGTGCTATGGCATCTCGCGGGGAGTGAATTTTCACCTTCTCCCCATCGATCCAGATCTCGCCGCCTTTCGGCTGGTGCACGCCAAAAATCAGCTGTGCCAGCTCACTGCGCCCGGCACCGACCAAACCTGCCAGCCCGACAATTTCCCCGGCGCGCACCGAGAGACTGCTAGGATGCACTTTACGGTTATCGGTGAGATGATTAACGGCCAGGCGGATCTCACCGAAGGGAATATCGCGGTCTTTATTAAACAGATCGCTGAGTGGACGCCCGACCATCATGCGTACCAGTTCACTGGCATTGAGCTGATCACGTGTCAGGCTGCCGACATACTGCCCATCGCGCAGCACGCTGACGCGATCGGAGAGCTCATACACTTCCGCCATGCGATGACTGATATAAATGATCGCCATGCCTTCACTGCGCAGGCGTTTAATCAGCGCAAACAGCTGTTCGGTTTCACGATTGGAGAGTGCGGCAGTGGGTTCATCCATCACCAGAATGCGGCTGTTGCGATGCAGCGCGCGGGCGATTTCCACCTGCTGCTGCTCGGCAATGCTCAGCCTGCTCACCAGATCGGTTGCACTGAATTGCGCACCCAAACGATTAATCACCTGCTGTGCTTCTTCTGCCATCTGCCGACGTTTCACCAGCCCGCCACGCGTGATCTCGCTGCCGAGAAAAATGTTTTCTGCCACCGTGAGATTGGGCGCCAGATTGATTTCCTGATAAATCAGTGTGATGCCCGCTGCCAGCGCCTCTTTCGGGCCTTTGATGGCGTAGGGCTGACCATCAATAAGAATTTCCCCGCTGCTGGCGATATACGCACCGGCCAGAATCTTCATCAGCGTACTTTTTCCGGCACCGTTTTCGCCCATCAGCGCATGGACTTCACCCGGCCACACGGTCAGATCCACGCCTTTTAAGGCGTAGAAGCTGCCGAAGCGTCGGGTGATTTCGCGCATTTCTAATATCGGTGTCGCCGCCATCTCCAGGCTCCTGCTGTGTGAAGTTGTCGCCGAGTGTTGCAACGCCAGATAAATGGAAAATGTCAGCGGCCATTCATATTTGTCATATTGCGCCCCGGTCACGCTTTTATACTCGCCGGGAGTTGAGAGGTAAGGAGTGTCCGTAAATGAGTCAGAGTCTGCACTGGCACGCTGGCGCACGGGGTCGCTTGCTGCTGTTTAACCTGTTAGTGGTGAGCGTGACGCTGGCGGTGAGCCTGGTGGCTATTTTTGGATTTCGCCACGCGGGTCACATTCAGGAGCAGGCACAGGCGCAAACCCTGGCGGATATGAACGGCAGCCTGGCGCTGGCGCGGGATACGGCCAATGTGGCCACCGCCGCCGTACGATTGGCGCAGGTGGTGGGTGCGCTGGAGTACCAGAGCGAGTCGGCACGTCTGCAACAGACGCAGCAAGCCTTGCAGCAGTCTTTATCCCTGCTGGCGAACGCGCCATTGGCCGCACAGCAACCCGCGCTGTTGGCGCGCATTCGTGAACGCAGCCAGATGCTGGAACAGAGCATCAATCAGCTGCTGCGGGTTGGTCATCAACGCCACTTACAACGCAACGTGATGCTGAGTGGTCTGTGGCAGGCGCAATTGCTGCTGAATCGCATTGATGTACTCGCCAGCGACGGCACTTTTTTGCCGCTGCGCCAGCAAACGGATGCCCTGTTAAAGGTGGCGATCCAGTCCACGGCACCGCAAGCTGCTGAACAGCAATTACAACAGGTACTGCCCATTTGGTCCGCCCTGCCGCTACAGGATGCGCTGGCGGTGCAGCGTGACCGCTTGGTCGACACCACGCGCAGCTTACAACCCGTCGCTCAACAGCTTGAGCAGAGCGATATCGCCATTGCCTACGCGACCTATCGCATCAAAGCACTGGTTGCGATGCTGAATGGTGACATCACCCATTATGTGCAACTGGTCGCGCAGCAGAGCGATGCACGTAGCACGGTGACGCATCAGGAGCTGGACTCCATCATCGGGTTTATTGGCCTGTTTATGCTGCTGGCACTGTTGATCACCGGTTACGCGGGTTACTACATCTATCGTAATCTCGGTTCGAGCCTGACCGCTATCGCCCACGCCATGACGCGTCTGGCCCAGGGCGAGAAAAGCGTCAATGTTCCGGGACTGGCCCGCCGCGATGAGCTTGGCGATCTGGCTCGCGCCTTTAACGTCTTTGCGCGCAATACCGCTTCACTGGCCCACACTTCGCGCCTGTTAAAAGAGAAAAGTAATCAACTGGAATCCACCTTCCTCGCGATGCGCGATGGCTTTGCGTTGTTCGATAACAGCGGGCAACTGGTGGTCTGGAACGCACAATATGCCGAGTTGCTCGGCATTCCGGCGCGCGACCTGCATCGCGGCCTGCATTATCAACGTCTGCTAGAGCGGATGGATGTGCAACTCACCAGCCTGCACGATGCGCAGGAAGTTCGCCTGCCCGACGGCCGCACGCTGGAACTGCGCTTTAGCCCGGTGCCACGCCGTGGCATGGTCAATACCGTACTGGAGCGCACCACGCGCAAGACGCTGGAAGAAGCGCTGCTACACAGCCAAAAAATGAAAGCGGTGGGCCAACTCACCGGCGGCATCGCTCATGACTTCAACAACCTGCTGGCCGTGATTATTGGCAGTCTGGCGCTCACCGTGGGCCAACTCCCCTCTGGTTCGCTGGCCAGTCGAATCGATCGTGCGCGGCTGGCGGCCGACCGCGCGGCACAGCTTACCCAGCGGCTGCTGGCCTTCTCGCGTAAACAGTCGCTTTATCCGCGTGCGGTATCAGTGATTGAGCTGGTCGATAATCTGCACTCACTGTTGCAGCATTCACTGTTGCCCGGTCAGCAATTAGTGGTAGATGCGCAACGCCCCGGTTGGCCAGCGTGGATCGATGCCGGGCAACTGGAAAATGCGCTGATGAATCTGGTGGTCAATGCACGCGATGCCATGGAGAAACAAAGCGGGGAAATTCGCCTGCGCATCTGGAATCAGCGAATGCAGGAAGCGGATGGCAAACGCGATCGCGTGACCATTGAAGTTATCGATCACGGCTGCGGCATGTCAGCCGAGGTGCGAGAACAGGTGTTTGAGCCATTTTTCACCACCAAAGAGACGGGCAGCGGCAGCGGACTTGGGTTGTCGATGGTATATGGATTTGTGCGTCAATCTGGCGGGCAGATTGAGGTGGAAACCGCCCCCGGCCAGGGCACCACCGTGCGCCTGTTACTGCCGCGTGCACCGGAAGCGGCCCAGTCTGCACCGGCGCTGCCGGAATTCACGCCAGTTGCCAGCAGCGACCGTCTGGTGTTGGTCCTGGATGATGAACCCGCCGTCAGGCAGACATTGTGTGAGCACTTGCATCAGCTCGGCTATCTCACATTAGAGTGTGACGATGGCGAATCCGCGTTAACGCTGCTGCGGCAGACGCCGGACATTGAGTTACTGATCAGTGATTTGATGTTACCCGGGGCGTTAAACGGCGCGGATGTGATTCGTCAGGCTCAACAGCAGTGGCCGGAACTGGCCACGCTGCTGATTAGCGGTCAGGATTTGCGTCAAAGTCAGGTCACTTTGCCGCTGTGTGAACGGCTGGCAAAACCCTGGCAACAGGTGCAGTTGGCGCAGGCGCTGGAGCGCGCCTGGCAACGCAGTGAACGGCTTAATCGCGCACGGCAGGCTGCCACAGCGGCAACGGTTTCCCCGTGATGTAGCGTTTACGCAATTTGCTGGAGATGACATCCATAATCATCACCACGCCGACCAGAAGGATGGTCAGGAACATCACCACATCCCAGTTCCACAGACGCATGTTCTCGGCATACACCAGGCCGACGCCACCTGCCCCGACAAAGCCGAGTACCGCCGCCGAACGGGTATTGGATTCAATCTGGTACAGGCTCAACGCCAGGAAGGTCGGGAAGGATTGAGTAAAGATGCCAAAGCGATGTTTCTGCAGACTATTGGCCCCCACCGCACCTAAACCACGGCTTGGCGAACGTTCAACCGCTTCATGCCCTTCCGCGTACAGTTTACCCAGCAAGCCCACATCCTGAACCACAATCGCCAGTACGCCCGCCAACGGCCCCATGCCAACCGCACGCACAAAGATCAGGCCCCAGATGGCCATATCGACACCGCGCAGGATGTCGAGCAAACGGCGCACCACTAAGGAGATCGGACGGGCAATGGGATCGTGCATCACGTTACGCGCCGCAAGGAACGACACTGGCAACGCGATCAGCGATGCAGTCAATGTCCCGGCAAATACAATCGCCAGCGTTATGCCAATCTGCGAGAAATAATAGCCAAATGGCCAATTCATAAAGTCTTGCCAAACGAACATGCGCAGGAAGTAACGCCCTAGTTGCTCGCAACCGATAATGACTCGGCTCCACTCAATGCCAAAGAACTCAAAGAAGAACAGGTAATAGAGCGCGATGGCAAGTGCAATGCCAGCCACCCGTCGCAGATAACGGTTTTGGGCGGCGAACAGTGCAGGATGTTCCTGCTTCAGTTTCGCTACATCCGGTGCTAATGCGATCATTTGATATCCCCTTCCACCACGCGACGGCGCAACCAGCCGGATATCGTATCCAGCAGCGAAACCACCACAATGATCAGCAGCAGCGTAATACTGACCTGATCGTAACGGTCCAGTTTGATGTTGGTCATCAGCTCCTGGCCGATACCGCCCGCACCGACCAATCCGAGGATGGTGGAAGAACGGAAGTTCACTTCAAGGCGCATAAAGCTGTAGGAGAGAAACGTCGGTTTCACCTGTGGCCAGAAGGCGAAGCGCATGCGCTGTAATTTGGTGGCTCCGCAGGCCGCGAGGCCGCGCACCGGTTTGTCCGAAGCGCTCTCAATCGATTCATAAAACAGTTTGGTCAGGCTTCCCACGGTGTGCAGCGCCAGTGCGAGGAAACCGTGAATCGCCCCAATGCCAAACGCCATGACGAACATCACCGCCCACGCCAGTTCAGGCATGGTGCGCAGGAAAGCGACAAAGGCACGGATCGCAAAGCGGACGCTGCGCGGCGTTTGGGTGTTGTCGGCGGCGAAAAACGCCAGTACCCCAGCGATCATCACGGCAACGATGGTCGACGACAGCGCCAGCTGCAAAGTTTCCCAAATCAGCGGCAGCTGAAAATGCAGGCGGTAGCCCCAGTAGGCCAGCGAGCCTTCGGTTTTGACATCCGCGAACAACACCGACCAATGCAACACCGGCACGGTTTCGCCGATGTAATCAAAAAAGTGTGGCAGTGATTGCCAGACGGTGACCAGATTGAATTCCGCCATCTTGCCCGCAGCGAGGTAGAGCGCCACCAACAGCAGCGACCAGAGCACAGTGTCGCGTTTTTGCTGACGACGGATGCGTTGGTAGTAGTGTTCGAAATCGGTCAAGGGGGATGTCCTGTATTTGAGGTAATATTGCGTGGCACAACGGTGTAGCGGCACGATTCATTGCACACTGATACCCGCTCATCTGCGAGTGAAAACCGCGCGATTCATCGCGCCGCTACGGTTTGCTGCAAGTGCATCAGGCAGGTATGCTTTGCCAGCACACCTGCCCCGCAGGTTCATTAACCGCGTGAACCTTTCATCAAATCACGTTTCATATCGATGATGTTCTGATAATCGGCAACGGTTGCCGGGCCGATGTGCTGAGCACCGCCCACCGCTTTAACAAAGCAACTGTGGTCTTCTTTATCCAGCTTCTTGATCGCAGCCACCAGCTTCTGTTTGAAGTCAGCGGGCAAGTTGTTGCTCACCAGGATTGGACCGTTCGGGATCAGCGGAGACTGCCAGATGATGCGGATTTTCTTCATCAGATCAGGCTGGTCCATACGCATCATGCGGCCAAAGGCACCAGAGGTATAACCCTTGTCATAATCACCGATCATTGAAGTCCAGGTCACAGCACCTTCAAACTGACCGTTCAGCACACCCAGGATGTCCTGCTCGTGGCCGCCAGAGAAGGTAACGCTGGAGAAGGTGTTGTTGTACTTGTCGTCAACCGTACCACCAAACTCTTTCTTGAACGCCTGGTTTGGCATCAGGAAGCCAGAAGTTGAATCCGGATCGGCCATACCAAAGGATTTGCCTTTCAGGTCTTCCAGCTTTTTGTACGGGCTGTCTGCTTTCACGATCACCACAGAGTGATAACCCTGTGATCCGTCTTTGTCATCCACCACGATGCCGACCACGTCAACCGCTTTCGGGTTCTGCAGATAAACCGACGCATAAGATGCTGGAGACATGCTCAGCACCATATCAATTTTGTTACCCAGCAGGCCCTGAATCACGCCTGAGTAGTCAGACGAGTTGCGCATTTTGGTATCGACGTTCAGCTCTTTGTCGAAGAAATCTTTCACGCACTGGTTATCGCCGATCTGCTGAGTGGCGTTCTGTCCACCCAAAATCCCGAGGTTCAATTCTTTTGGTGCATCCGCTGCGTTAACGCCAAAAGTCATTGCAACAGTCAATAAAGCTAAAGAGGTCAGTTTCATTCGTGTTTTTTCTCTTGCCGTGGAAGTTAGTGGAGCTGGTTAATTTCGTCGCCGTACAGCTCATGCAGCAAGCCATCGGTCAACTGAGAAGGATGTCCGTCAAACAGCACTTTGCCGCGCTGAATGCCGATAACACGGGTGCAGTACTGCTTCACCAGTTCAATCGAGTGCAGGTTCACCATGACGCTGATGCCCTGCTCACTCACCTGACGCAGCACATCCATGATGCGCTTGGTGTTTTTCGGATCGAGTGAGGCCACCGGCTCATCTGCCAGCAGAATGCGCGGGTTTTGCATCAGCGCACGGCAAATCGCCACGCGCTGCATCTGCCCACCTGACAGGTTCTCCGCACGCTGCAGCGCCTGCGGCAGCATGTTCATCCACTGCAACAGCTCAATCGCCTGCGCGCGGTCCGCTTCGGTGAACACTTTGAAGAACGATTTCAGTGTTGAAGTCTGGCTCAGGCGCCCCAGCAGTACGTTGGTCAGTACATCCAGACGCGGCACCAGACAGAAATCCTGGAAAATCATGCCGCATTCGCTGCGCCATTCGCGCATCTGGCGGCTATTGAGCGTCACCACATCACGATCGGCTTCACCCTGACGATTACTGAGAATCGCGCCCTGCGAAGCACTGATGGTGCCGTTCAGCATGTGTAACAGTGTCGATTTGCCTGCGCCTGAGCGACCAATCACGGCCACCAGCTCGCCCGCATGCAGATCGAAGCTGACATTATCCAGTACGCGGTTTTCGCCGTACGCCTTGCACAGTCCCTGCACCGACAGCACCTTGTTGCCTTGCCCGGCGTGCGGAACATAAGGATTGTCGATAACGGTTTTCAGTAATGCCTGTGCCATGTTGCACTCCATCTCTCTGAGGTCTTGATTGCCCGTTATTACGGGCAAATCCGATGAAGACTTAATGACAGTTAAATGATTAAACAGTGACACTGAGTGAGGAGCCGACCGTAATCGTCTGGCCGTCGGTGGCCGCCAGCACATTGTCCGGTAAGCGATTATTAAGTAACCAGCCATCCATCTCATGACTGAGGTGGACAAGCCACGCCTGGCGCGGTGCCAGCTGTTCAATAATCTGCAATGCGCGCGTCACATCGTTATGATTGCGTACGCTTTCTCGTGGCGGGTCATTACAGTCAACCACCAGTTGATCCAGCGGTTGACCATGAAGAAAATCTGCAGTGTCAGGTGGCAATCCACAGGTATCACAAAGCCAGGCGAGACGCGTACCCTGCCAGTCGAACAGGTAACCATAAGTGAGTTTTGAGTGCTGCAGCGGTAGAGGTGTCACCTGCAACGCACCAAAGCTATGAGGGACGAAAGGCGTGAGGGCAGAACGGAAATCCAGCAAACCAGGATGTTTAAACAGGTCATCGCAGCCCTTCTCATCCGGCGGTGCCCACACCGGAATCGGCTGACCTAATCCCCAACGTAAACTGAACAGTCCTGCCACATGGTCCATATGAAAATGGGTGAGCAAAATACGGCTCAGTTCACCGGATCGAAAGCGCTGATGCAGGTCGTGGCGTCCGGCATCCAGCAATATACGCTCGCTGCCCGTGTCAATGAGTGCACTGGTCGCGGCACGCGCGCGCCTTGGCTCAAGACGTGCACGTTCGCAAGCGTGGCAATCACAGCCAAACAGCGGCGCAGACTGCACGCCACCCGTACCGAGAAAAGTGAGTTTCATGGTGGATGCTCCAGCAATTGACGCAACCCGTTGAGGGTATCGCTGAGTGCGCCATCGTTATTGAGCGGATGGCAGTGCGCAGGCAGCGGTTCTGATGCGCGCGCCAGGCGTTGACGAATCTCCCCTTCACTTTCACGTCCGCGCTGCCGTAAGCGCATTTCCAGCACCGCCGGTGAAACGTGCAGCACCAGCGGCAACAGTTGTGTGCCGTAATGTTGCTCGACAATCGGCAGATGCAGACGCGAACCGTTGACCAGCACATTCAACCCGCGCGCCAGCCAGTGGTCGATCTCTTCTCCCAGCCCGTAGTAGAGGCCGTGTGCCTGCCAGCTGATGGCAAACAATCCCATGGCCTGGCGACGCCGAAACTCAGCCTCGCTCAGCGCCACATGATTTTCGCCCCCGGCATCAGCCGGGCGCGTAATGTAGCGATGGGCGATCACCAGGTTATCTGGCGGCGCTTCACGTAGCGCATTCAACAGACTGTCTTTACCCGAGCCCGAAGGCCCGGTGAGCCAGATCAGGCGCGCCATCAGAACACCAGCCTGCCCTGCGACCAGACGTGGCGAATGTGTGGATGCCCATGTTCGGTATGCGCCAGTACCAGGTCGGCACGCATGCCTTCGCCAATCACGCCGCGATCGTGCAAGCCAATGGCACGCGCCGGATGACGTGTCACCAACGCGGCGGCCTGTGGCAACGTCAGGCTGTTGCGTTCATCTGCCACTAAGCGGAACACCGCGTCCAGCAGGCTCGCTGGGTAGTAATCTGATGACAGAATATCCAGCAGCCCATGGCTGGCCAGCTCCCAGGCTGCCACGTTGCCCGAGTGCGATCCACCACGCACGATATTCGGCGCGCCCATTAACACCTGCATACCGCACTCACGCGAGGCACGTGCAGCCTCGATGGTGGTGGGAAACTCCGCAATGGTGCTGCCCACCTCATGCGATTCGGCCACATGCGCGGCAGTAGCATCATCATGACTGGCAATCGGGATCCCCCGTGAACGGCACAGGCTGGAGATGGCGTTGCGGTTCGGCGTCGAGAACTCAGCAGCCAGTGCCAGTTGCTCACGTTCGAACTGGTCCATCTGCTCATCATTCAACGAGTATTTGCCCTGGTAATAGGTGCGATACATCTCCAGCGAGGCGTATTGACGTTGGCCTGGCGAATGGTCCATCAGCGATACCAGTGACAGCTCAGGCGTGCTCATCAACTTTTCAAACAGCGGCAGCGTGGTGTTGTGTGGCAACTCACAGCGCAGATGCAGATGGTGGTCGACCCGGTTGATACCTTTGCGGTTGCTGTCCTGAATGGCGTTGATCATTTTGCTCAGGTTTTCGAGGCGATGACCGCCATCACGCACATCGCCCACGCCAATCGCATCCAGCACCGTGGTAATGCCGCTGGCAACCATCAGCGCATCGTGGCTGCTCATTGCCGAGTGCGCGGGCCAATCCACTTTTGGACGCGGCGTGAAGAATTTGTCGAGGTTGTCGGTATGCAGCTCAACCAGTCCTGGTAACAGGAAGGCGTTTTCGCCATCCAGCGCACCAGGCAATTGGCTGGTGCTGTCGCTGAAACTGGCGATGCGACCGTCGCGGATCTCCAGCGAACCGGCGACAACCTCATTTTCCAGCACCAGGCGGACATTATTGACGATCATGCTTCTGCTCCTGTTTTAACCGGCTGCATGACGTGCAGGCGATCGGCCACGCGTGCGCGCACCGCTTCGTCATGGAAAATGCCCACAATAGCGGCACCACGGGTGCGCGCCTGTTCAATCAATTCCACCACCGCTGCGCTATTCGCACTGTCGAGTGAGGCGGTGGGTTCATCCAGCAGCAGTACCGGATAATCCGCGATAAAACCCCGTGCGATGTTCACGCGCTGCTGTTCACCGCCCGAGAACGTGGACGGTGCGAGTGACCACAAACGTTCAGGCACATTCAGCCTGGTCAGCAGGTCTTTGGCTCGCTTCTCGCAAAAAGCACGATCCACACCGCGTTCGAGCAGAGGTTGCATGACGATTTCCAACGTGGGCACACGGGGAATAACACGCAAGAACTGGCTGACCCAGCCAACGGTTTCGCGACGAATCGCCAAGATCTGCCGCGCGGGTGCCTGTGCCATGTCGATCCATGCGCCCTGATGTTGCAGCCAGATATGGCCGCTGTTGGCCTGATAGTTGCCGTACAGCGCGCGCAGCAGCGTGGATTTACCGCTGCCGGAACGACCGTGCAGCACCACACATTCACCGGCGCCAACCTCAAGATTGGCATCCTGCAGCACCGGCAGTTCAGCACTGCTCTGGTTGTGCAGCACGAAGGTTTTGCTAAGTTTCTCTACGCGCAATAAAGGTTGCATGTTGATGTCCTGATGAAGTTAAGCCAGCACCGATGAGACCAGCAGTTGCGTGTAAGGATGATGCGGATCGTCCAGCACCCGGTCGGTCAGACCGCTCTCCACCACCTTGCCCTGCTTCATCACCAGCAGGCGGTGCGCCAGCAAGCGCGCGACGCCGAGATCGTGGGTGACGATCACCACCGCCAGATTGAGTTCGCGCACCAGCGTACGCAGTAGATCCAGCAGTCGTGCCTGCACCGACACATCCAGACCACCGGTCGGCTCATCCATAAACACCAGCGTGGGTTGCGTCACCAGGTTGCGTGCAATCTGCAAACGCTGCTGCATACCGCCGGAGAAGGTGGTCGGCAAATCGTCGATGCGGTTGGCGGGGATTTCGACGTCCTGCAACCAGCGCATCGCCTCTTTACGGATGTCACCGTAATGACGCTGGCCGACGGCCATCAGGCGCTCGCCGATATTGCCGCCCGCCGTGACCTGCGGGCGCAATCCGTCCAGCGGATGCTGATGCACCACGCCCCATTCGGTACGCAACAAGCGGCGGCGGTCGCTCTCACTCAGTTGATAAAGATCCTGAGCACGATAAAGAATGTTGCCCTGCTGCGGCGCTAAACGCGCAGACAGGCTACGCAGCAAGGTGGTTTTGCCGGAACCCGACTCACCCACAATGCCCAAGACTTCCCCTGGATAGAGTTCAAAGCTGACGTCTTCAAAACCTTTGCCTGGCGCATAAAGGTGCGTCAGATTGTTGACCGCAAGCAGCGGCTGTTCACTGTGCATGTTGTTGTTCCTGCTGCTGGTGGCAAAAATCGGTATCGGAGCAGACAAACATGCGCGTACCGGCATCATCCATGACCACCTCATCGAGGTAGCTGTGGCGTGAACCGCACAGGGCACAGGGTTCATCCCAGCTTTGTACGGTGAATGGGTGGTCGTCGAAGTCGAGGCTTTCCACTTTGGTATAAGGCGGCAAGGCATAAATGCGCTTTTCACGCCCGGCGCCAAACAGCTGCAGCGCAGGCATCATGTGCATTTTCGGGTTATCGAATTTCGGGATCGGCGAAGGGTCCATCACGTAGCGATCGTTGACCTTCACCGGATAGGCATAAGTGGTGGCGATATGGCCATAGCGGGCGATATCTTCATACAGTTTGACCTGCATGATGCCGTACTCTTCCAGTGCGTGCATGGTGCGGGTTTCCGTTTCGCGCGGCTCGATGAAGCGCAGCGGCTCAGGAATCGGCACCTGGAAAATCAGCACCTGATCTTCCTGCAATGGCGTCTCCGGAATGCGGTGACGCGTCTGGATCAGCGTGGCGTCTTTGGTGGCTTCGGTGGTAGCTGCCCCGCTGACACGCTGGAAGAAGCGACGGATCGACACGGCGTTGGTGGTGTCATCCGCGCCCTGGTCAATCACCTTCAGCACGTCGCTGTCGCCAATGATGCTGGCGGTGATCTGGATACCGCCGGTGCCCCAGCCGTAAGGCATCGGCATTTCACGTCCGGCAAACGGCACCTGATAACCCGGAATCGCTACCGCTTTGAGGATCGCGCGACGAATGGTGCGCTTGGTCTGCTCATCCAGATAGCCGTTGTTATAGCCGGTTAACTCACTCATCGTTTTGCTCCTGAACCTGTTCACGCAGCCGTTTCAGCAACTCCAGCTCCGCCTGGAAATCGACGTAGTGCGGCAGTTTCAGATGCGAAACAAAGCCCGCCGCTTCCACGTTGTCGGCATGCGACAGCACGAACTCTTCGTCCTGCGCCGGGCCGGCAATACGTTCGTTGTAATCGGGTGCTTGCAGAGCACGATCCACCAGTGCCATCGCCATCGCCTTGCGCTCTGAACGGCCAAACACCAGCCCGTAGCCGCGCGTGAAGTGCGGTGCACCTTCGGTTTGCGTGGTGAAGCCGTTGACCATTTCACACTCGGTCAGCAGGATTTCACCGATATCAATCTCAAAGCCCAGTTCTTCCGGGCAGATCGACACGCTGAGATAGCCGGTACGGATTTCGCCAGCAAACGGGTGGTTGCGGCCATAACCGCGCTGCGTCGAATAGCCGAGCGCCAGCAAGAAACCTTCGTCGCCGCGCACCAACTGTTGCAGACGTGCCGCGCGCGTGGCCGGATAACCAGGCGGTTCACGCGTGATATCACAAGGCTCGCTGCCATCATCCTCTTCGCGCGCTGCCAGGCCCTCTCTGGTCATCATGCTGAACACATGCGGGCAGTGCTCTGGC
Organism: Pantoea sp. C8B4; assembly: GCF_051336905.1. Lineage (NCBI taxonomy): Bacteria > Pseudomonadati > Pseudomonadota > Gammaproteobacteria > Enterobacterales > Erwiniaceae > Pantoea > Pantoea sp. C8B4. Next base: position 35,002 of record NZ_JBGMNK010000005.1, on the reverse strand, counting down.
AGCGCCTGATCGTCACGCGGTGCCGCCGGGGTTTCACCGTTAGCCAGCAGCGTGAAGTCGAGCAGGCGATGGCTGTAATCGTAGGTGGGACCGAGCACCTGACCGCCCGGCAAATCTTTGTACACCGCCGAGATACGACGTTCGATGCGCATCTCATCGGTGTCTAGCGCCAGGCTGTCAGCCAGACGTGGTAGCGTCGTGCGATAGGCACGCAGCAGAAAGATCGCTTCGACCAAATCGCCGCTGGCTTGTTTAATGGCGAGTGCCGCCAGTTGGGGATCGTAGATACCGCCTTCGGTCATCACGCGATCCACCGCTAATCCCAGCTGCTGTGCGACCTGATCGCAGCCGAGTTCTGCGATATCGCGGTCGCCACGGCGCAAATCAGCTTGTAGCTCATGAGCACTGGCTATCGCCTTCTCGCCCCCTTTCACCGCAACGTACATCAGCACACCTCCACGTCGGTAGTGCGTGGCAAGGCCATCATCGCTTCACCGCAGGTGAAAATCAGATCCACGCCCAGTGGGAACGGGTGCGGACGCTCGCGCAGATAGGTCAGAATGGCTTCGGGAAGCTGCGGGGCGATGGCGCGTGACTCACGCAGGCCAGGACCAGACAGGCGCAGAGTTAAGCCGCCGTTCAGTGATGGCACTTCAATGATCAGTGTGGTGCTTTTTTCCGGTGACATATTGTCGCCCGGCGCAAACTGCGCGGGATCCGGATTGGATGCCGCATGCGTCAGGGCAAAGGGTGCATGGCGCTCTTCCACAATCGGCACACCGGTGTGAAAACGCAGGTTGTTACGCACGATTTCACTATCTACGCGGCCATCCAGCCACAACGCACTCTCCTGATCCACCAGCGTCAGCAGTACCGCCGTTGCGGCAGGCGACAGGTCGCCCCAGCCCTGTTCCAGTGGCAGAGAGACCATCACGCCTGGCTCGCTCATCGCTTTAAGAATGCGGCGGAAGGCACGCTGTGAATCGGCAACCGGATGGTTAAAACTGGCCAGTAATGTCATTAGTTATCTCCGCGTACCAGCGTAAAGAAGTCCACTTTAGAGCTGGCGATTTCACGTGCGCGCAGTTGACGCTGCTCTTCACGCAGGGCCGCCAGCGGGGCAATTAATTTTTCCTGCAACAGCGCATGGGTTTCCGGCTGTTGCAGCAGCGCATCAATCACGGCGCAGCGTTCGGCATGGGCTTTATCGCGGCCCAGCACATAACTGAAACCGAGGGTGCCATCATGCAGTTTCACTACGGCACGCGTGACGGTGGCATCGCCCATCACGAAGCGTTTGCCGCTACCGCCCATGCGCGCCTGCAAACGGGTTAAACCGGTTTCGGCGGGACGAATCGCTTCAAATTGCGCTTTGAGGTGCAGCGACTGCCAGTGGGCATTTAGCTGGCTGGCTTCGCTGTGCGCGAGTACCGATAGCCAATGCTGGCGAGCGGTTTGCTGTTTCATTCATGCTCCAGAGTCAGTTCAATCATGTCGCCACGCGTCAGGCTGACGGAGTATTCCGCTACCTGACCGTCACGGTGTTTATTCAGGGTGCGCACGCACAGCAGCGGTGACTGCAGGGCAATCTCCAGCTGTTTACACTCTTTCGCCTGTGCGCGGCGGGTGCTGATTCGGGTTTGCGAACGCGTTAAATCGAGGCCAAGGTGCTGCTGCATGAAGTCATGCAGCGAGCCGTTCTGGAACTGCTGTATCGTCGGCCACCAGCTCAGTTCCGGCAGGAAGTGATTGATGACACACACCGGCACGCCATTCACGCGGCGCAGCGTGCGCAGATGAATCACGTTGTCGCCTTCATTAATGGCGAGCGCACTGGCCACATCACCACTGGCGGGACGCAGCACCGCCAGCAGTCGCTCACTGGTGGGGTGGCTGCCCTGCTCCAGCAGGTTTTGGCTAAAGCGCGCCTGCGCATGTAAGGGGTAATCATAGGGACGCATCAGCACCAAAATGCCGACGCCGTGACGGCGTTGCAGCAGCCCTTTGTTCACCAGTTCATCTACCGCGCGGCGCAACGTATGGCGGTTGACTTCATAGTGATCGGCTAACTGTTGTTCAGAAGGCAGATAGTCACCACAGCGATAACGCTCTTGCAGTGCCTGCTCCAGTTGGGCGGCGACCGCCTGATACACAGTGGTCGGATGTCTGGATATCTCCATCACGTTCAATACCTCATTCGCTATGGGTTGAGGAGCGCAACGACAAGTGCTGCGAGATGGCGACTACAGTGCGCGAGCCAGATGACAGCGCCGTGACGACTCAATGACGTGAGGATGAATTTGCTTTAGGGCAGCAGGATCGAAGCGAAACGGCTGTGGTTTTAATAAAAAATTTTTAACTGTTACCTTTGTGACAGTGTTCAAAAAATTATCGCTTATTTTCACCACTTTATCGCTTCCCTTACGGGATGCAGCTTGCGTAAAGTCTGCTAACGTTATTGATGAGCCCTCCTTGTCACGCGAACCTTAAAATGATTAATACAATCAAACTGTCAGATGGATTCAGACGCAATTTCGTTCGGGAAGTGATTTTGCCGTTGGTGGCGATTTTAGTTTTAACCTTTGCCGGAGCAGGTGTTGGCTTGTTCTGGGGCACCTCGTTGAGCAATGAACAGGCTCGCGATCAACAGCAACGCATGATTGAGGCCTCCTTTAGCCAAAGTTTGAATGAACATTTGCGTCAGCTGCGCAGTTTGACTCGCTGGTCGCCTCTCGCGGACCAATTGGCATTGGGCGTACCGGATCAGAGCTGGTTAGATCAAAATATCGGCGGCTGGCTTTATGACATGTTTGACCACCAGTTGATTCTGCTGATGGATCGTAACAATCAGCCGCTGGCGATCTGGCGTGAGGGTAAACGCGTGCCCAGTGACAGCGTGGGGCAATACCTAAAAGACATGCTGGCCAGTCCGCTCGTGGTGAGCAGTGATGAAGTGGCGGGTCCCAGCGATCGCGCCGATTTCGTGCGCATTGGGCAACGTGCCGCGGCCCTTGCTGTGGGCGATATCAGCAGTACCCGTGAAGCAGGCCGCTATCGATTAGTGAGTATCAAATTCCTCGATGATGGCTATTTACGTAATCTGGCGGATCGCAGCCAACTGCAACAGCTACATTTCAGCGATGGCGCACCGCAGCCTGGAACAGATGCACTCTATCAACTGAATTCACAGCAAGGCGATGCAGTGGGTTACCTGAGCTGGCTACCGGATAAACCCGGCGCGCAGATGCTGCGCATGCTCGGCCCTTCAACACTGTTATCCGTGGTGCTGATTACCCTGCTCTGCCTGTTTATGGTCAGGCGCATCTGGACCTCCTCTCTCAATCTGTCGCAATCGTTGCTTAAGCTCGGCGCCAGTGAGGCGCAGGCACAGCATCTGGCTTTTCACGATGTGCTTACCGGACTGCCTAATCGGGCACTGGTGGAAGATCGGCTGACCCAGGCGCTGGCTGCATCCGCCCGGCACGATCAGCGTGTGGCGCTGCTGTTGCTTGATCTCGATCGCTTTAAAAACATCAATGATACCTATGGCCATCATGCGGGCGATGAGCTGATCATTGAGGTGGCGCGCCGCCTCTCGCACATCTTGCGTGCCAGCGATACCGTAGGGCGCATCGGCGGGGATGAATTCATTGTGATGATGCCGGACGTCGATAACATCGGTCAGGTGCAGGCGTTGGCAAAACGCATTATCAGTGAGCTGAGTGAAGCCTATGAGCTGCAAGGCAGCGAAGTGTGGGTTGGGGTCAGCATCGGGCTGGCGCTGGCCCCTAAAGATGGCATTGACCGTCTGGAGCTGATGCGTAAAGCGGACATCGCGCTGTATGAGGCAAAAAACAGTGGTCGCGGCCAGTATCGCCAGTTCGAAAAAGTGATGGATGAATCGCTGCGTACCCGCCAGCAGATGGCGACGGATTTACGTCAGGCGCTGGTCAATTTCGATGGCCTGCGCGTGTGGTATCAACCCCTGATGGAGATCAGCGGACAGCGAGTGGTGGGGTTAGAAGCCCTGCTGCGCTGGCAGCATCCGGTGCGTGGTGATGTCTCGCCGGGTGACTTTATCGCCATCGCCGAAGAGACCGGGATGATCATTCCGCTGGGCGAATGGGTGTTACGTGAAGCCTGTAAAACCTCACTGAAACTGCCGCAGGTGATTGTGGCGGTTAACGTTTCTCCCGTGCAGTTTCGCGCCAGTGGCTTTGTGGAGCGCATCATTGAAATTGTGCGTGAAGAAGGCGCCAATCCGCATCATATGGAACTGGAGATCACCGAAGGCGTATTGATTGAGGATGAGCACGAAGCACGCAATAACATCATCGCGCTGCGTGAGGCCGGTTTTCGCATTGCGCTGGATGATTTTGGCACCGGTTACTCCAGCCTTAACTATCTCAGCACATTCCCGGTCGACAAAATCAAGATTGATCGCTCCTTCACCCAATCACTGGGCGTCGCGCAAAACTCTGCGGCAATCGTTGAATCCGTGGTGCGTCTGGGTCACGCCATGGGCTTAACCGTCACCGCCGAAGGAGTAGAAACCGAAGGCCAGAAGATGGCGCTGGCCGATGCGGGCTGTAATCAGCTACAGGGATATCTGTTCAGCCAGGCCGTACCGTTTGAAGAGATTGAAAAGATGATATAAATGCCCGGCGGGAGGAGCGTGTTCCGCCCTGCGGGCATTGGCGTCAATGCCGCGCCGCTCGCGTTTAATCCCGGTTAGCGGTGGCGGCGCGATCTACCGTGCATCAGGGTTATGACGGAAAATCCGTATCAATCGACGTCTGCTTCCAGTCTTCGATTTGTGCCAGTCTCTCTTTCAACTTACTGGTCACTGCCTCATAACCCCATGCGCCCATCACCAGATGGCGCGGAGGGTTATCGTGCTCCGTGATGGCGATCATCGCCGTGGCCGCACGAGCCGGATCGCCCGCCTGGGTGCCGCTGTATTCGGAAGTCGCTTTCATGCGCGCTGCCGCCGTATCAGCATATTCCGGTAGGGTGCTCGGCGTCTGGTGCAGTGAACGCCCTGCCCAATCCGTGCGGAATGGGCCCGGCTCGACACAAGTGACATGAATGCCTAAAGGCGCCGCTTCCACTGCCAGGGAATCAGACCAGCCTTCCACCGCGTGTTTGCTGGCCGAGTAATAGCCTGAACTGGCAAAGCCAATGAATCCGGCGACCGAGGTGATATTGATCACGTGTCCGCGACGCTGTTTACGCATCGCCGGCAAAATCGCGCGCGTTAAGGCAAAAAGACCAAAGACGTTGGCATCAAACTGAGCACGGATCTCACGCTCATCGCCCTCTTCCACTGAACTCTGATAGCCATAGCCAGCATTGTTCACCAGCACATCTACCGTACCGAATTTGTCCAGTGCGGCCTGAACGGCTTGCTCGATACTTTGCGCATCGGTCACATCCAGTGCCACCGCAAGGGCGTTGTCATGCCCCGCCACCAAATCCTGCACTTTTGCCGGGTCACGCGCGGTCACCACGGTATGAAAGCCGCGCGCAATGGTCTGCTGCGCCAGCTCCCGGCCAAAGCCGGTTGAACAACCAGAAATAAACCAAACGGGCGTGTTTGCTGAAGCCATAGTGACATCCTCTTAAAAGCGCCTGATGAACCGTCATCGGGCAACAAAAGACTATGGCAAAGCCTGAAGCTGAATATTAGCGCTTAGTGCGACCTGTTCATCATCGCCGGATAGCGTTGTTGCAGATTCTGGAAGATGGCCTGCATCTGCGCCTCAAGCATTGCCGGTTGTGGATCTGCTGCAACCGCCTCACGTGTTGCCGGTTGTGCCTCCACTGCCACGGCGTCAAACACCTGCTGCTTGAGGAAGTGGCGCCAGCTGACAGGCGCTTGTGCCAGGAACGCGGTGAGCAACGCATAGCGCGCCGGTGTCCACTGCTGTTCAAACGCGGTGCGGGCTGGGCCGTGATCAAAATGCTGCCGGGCTTCGTGCTGCATCTCAGCGCGTAAACGCGCTGTGGTGACCGCATCCACCTCATCATCAATGATCGCCACGCCGTAGCGCTCACGCGCCATCTGGCGGGAGACGAATCCGCAGCGCACATCCTGCAGCACTGCCGCCGTGTCACGTTCCACTGGCAGGCCATACCCTCCCGCGCCCGGGCCACGCACCTCAACGATATCGCCCGGCTGGCAACGAATGACATCGGTGTTGCCGTGTTCAATGGCCTTGCCGTTGCGCAACGTGCGGAAGTGCGACAATGCCCCTGACTCACCGCCCAGCACGCCAGCCGAGGCGAACACTGACCGGTTGCGATTGCGCGCCGTTACCGTGGTGTTGGGCGCGGTAATTTCAAACGCCATCTCCGTGGCCAGGCCGCCACGATAGCGCCCGGCACCGGCACTGTCCGCTGCCAGCCCATAGCGATGGAAATGGATGGGTACTTCTGCCTCGTTGATCTCAATAGGCGTGTTTTTCAGAAACGCCGATAACCCGCCAGAACCATCCGGGCCATCATGACGTGGTGTACCGCCCGCGCCACCGCCGACGGGTCCTAGCGAAGCCACCACGCTACGGTTCTGGCTATCGCTGGTACGGATATTCATGATCGAGTTGCCGCCGGGTGAGTTGGCCGGTAAGCGATCGGGCAACGCCTGGGAAAAGACGCCAATGGTGGCGATCTGCGATAACGCACAGGTCAGCGATCGCATGCCCACCGCGGCAGGCGCTTCACAGTTCATCACCGTACCGGGCGGCAGGATAGCGCGCGTCGGGCGTAAGGTGCCCGCATTGAGCAGCAGATGGCGATCCAGCGTGGAAAGCACATAAGTGACACCCACCAGCGCCAGCGGGTGGCGTTCACGGCCGCCCGTGGGCATATTCAGCGATGAGGCCAGCTGCGGATCGCTGCCGGTGTAATCCAGCTCCAGCGTGTCGCCGCTAATGCGCAGCGTGATGGCCACGCGGCACGGATAGCCGCCTTCACCATCTTCATCGGCAAAGTCAGCATAGAAGTACTCCCCGTCCGGGATAGTGGCAATAATGCTGCGCGCCTGCGCTTCGGCGTAGTCCAAAATACCCTCGATACCCTGCAGGAAATCCTCAACACCAAAACGCGCGATGATGTCATGGATCTTACGCTCGCCCACGTTCACCGAGGCAATCTGCGCCTTGAAATCCCCCCAGTTTTGCTCTGGTACACGCACGTTGAGGCGCATGATGCTGGCGACTTCTTCATTCAACTCGCCGTTGCGCACAATCTTGAGTGGCGGAATGCGGATGCCCTCCTGCACGATGTCGGTCAGCGATCGCGACAGCGAAGCCGGCACCGCGCCGCCCACATCAGTGTTATGAATATGGCCCACCACAAAACAGACAATCGCCCCGTTGTGAAACACCGGCTTCCAGATATGGATATCCGGCGAGTGGGTTGCCACATTGCCCGCATACGAATCATTGGTGATGCAGATATCGCCCTCCTGATAGCTGTCGATTAACGCCAGCACCGGGCCGTAATCAATGCCGCTGTACCAGGGCGCGCCAAAGCTGCGCGGTGAGGCGAACGCCATGCCATCACGACTGACAATCTGACAGGAAAAATCTTCGGTCTCTTTGACGAAAGTGGAGTGCGCGGTGCGCATCAGCGTAAACGCCATCGCATCGGCCGCCGCCGCGCAATAGTTCGCCAGAATTTGCAGGTTACGTCCGTTAATGGCCATGTTAGTTTGCCTCCAGAGGCGTAATCAGCAAGTTGCCAAAACTATCGACATCCACCTGCATGAACGGTGGAACGCAGGTGGTGCAGTCATCCTGTGCGATGATCACCGGTCCGTTGAGATGATGTCCGGCACGCAGAGTGGCACGCAACACCACATCGACCGGATGTGACGCACCGTCAATCCAGGCATGCACCTGTTTTGCGACCTCGACGGCATCAGTGGCCGCAGGCAACAGATTGAGCGTGGGTTTCGGTGTGGGAGACGCAATCACCAACCGCAGATTGATAATCTGCACCGACGCATCGGCATCACAGTGACCAAACAGCTGCTGATGCTGGCGGTCAAAGGCCTCATGTAAGGCCGCCACGTTGGCCTGCACCAGCCACTCCGGCTGCAATGCGACTTCTATCTCAAACGATTGGCCGCGATAGCGCATATCGGCGCTGTAATGCAAAGTGAACGGCATATCCGCGCCGTGTTGCTCGCGCAGCCAGCCACGCGCACGTTGGCTCAGGGCTTCCGCTTCCGTTGCCAGCCTATCCGCCAGGCTGGCGTCCAGATCGCTGTAAAGCGTGCGAATAAAATCATTGCGGATGTCGGCTACCAGCCCTCCCAGCGCAGACAGTACGCCCGGTGTAGGTGGCACGATCACCCCTTTCATGTTGAGTTCGCGGGCGAGGAAACACCCCATCATCGGGCCCGCGCCACCAAAGGCGAGGAACCAGAACTCACGCGGATCCAGCCCAAAACGCGACAGCAATCCGCTGGTGTCACCGTACATACTGGAGATCGCCAGTTCGATAGCCGTTTCCGCCGTCTCTTCCACCGTAATGCCCAGTTGCTCCGCCAGCGGCTGCCAGGCGGCACGCGCGGCGGCGACATCGACTTTCACCGCGTTGTAGCCCAGATCGCCATGACCGATCATCCCACAGGCCGCAAAAGCATCGGTCGCGGTTGGCTGCGTCCCCCCGCGCTGGAAACACACCGGTCCCGGCAGCGATCCGGCGCTGTCTGGACCCATTTGCAGTACCCCCTGGTTATCGATCCACGCCAGCGATCCGCCCCCCTGTCCCACCGACGTAACGGCCACCGACGGAATATAAATGGGGAAATCACCGATGATTTCACCGTTGCCCTGCGCGACTTGCCCATTGACGATCACCGCCACGTCCGCGCTGGTGCCCCCGATATCCAGACTGAGAATTTTGTCGAAACCGCAGGCGCTGGCGAGGAAGCTGGCACCGATCACTCCCGAAGCCGTACCTGACAGCACCATCTGCACGCATTCAGTTTTTGCCTGCTCCACACCCATCACGCCGCCGTTGGACTTAGTGATACGCGGCGGAGGCTTAACGCCCATGGTGTGTAACGCCTGTTCAAACGATTCGAGGTAATGAATCACCATCGGCTGCACGTAAGCATTGATAGTGGCGGTGATGGTCCGTTCATATTCACGAATAATCGGCCAGATGTCGGCAGAGCAAGAGGTAAGCAGTTCAGGCGCCACGTCCTCGATGATCGCTTTGACCGCCGCTTCGTTCTGGCGATTGCGATAGCTGTGCAATAGCGACACCACAATGCCCTGACAACCCGCCGCACGCGCCTTTTCAATCGCCTCCAGCACACTTTGCCGGTCCACTGGCTGCAACACCTCGCCGTGGCGGTCAGTGCGTTCTTTGATGGCATACACACGGTCGCGGGTAATCAACGGCGCCGGACGTCGCGAGAAGAGATCGTGGATATGGGGGATTTTAAGACGCGCCAGCTCCAGCACATCGCAAAATCCCTCGGTGGCAAACAGCGCCAGCCGCACGCCACGTCGCTGGATCACCGCGTTGATGCCCACGGTGGTGCCGTGGGTAAAGTAGTCAATATGCTGGGGTTCAATACCGTCACGCTGCTGCAACTGCGACAGCCCGGTGAGAATTTCGCTGCCGGGCTGATCCGGCCGCGACAGAACTTTTAAGGTATGGATCTGATGAGTTTGTTCATTCAGCACGGCAAAATCCGTAAAGGATCCGCCAATATCAACGCCAACGCGGTAACCCATGGTGAGCAAGCTCCGTTATCAGGAGAGAGGAAATTCCATCAGTTTTTGTGGGTCCTGCACCACGCGCCAGCCAAGGCGCTGATACAGCTGATGGGCATCATTGGTTGAAAGCATCCAGCGGTGCACCGTGGCCAGTTCCGGGTGCGCACGCACACAGGTTGCCAGCCAGCTGCCCAGGCCATGACCCCGCCAGTTTTCATCAATCATCACATCGCACAGCCAGCCAAATCGGGTGTAATCCGTGACCAACCGCGCGAAGCCAATCTGCTGCTGAAGATGGTAAACACCGAACGGTAACGAGCCGGCAAACGCGCGTTCGGTTTTCGCGCGTGGCTGCGCGCTGGCCCAGTAAGACTTCTCAGTCAATTGCTGGTGGATGTAATCCATATCAAGGCGCTGACGTTCGGTAGAGATGGTGAAGTCGTCGCGCTGCCATTGATGATCGGCAAGGGTTAGAGCGGTCATGGCAACTCCTTGTAAAGCGATAAATTGAGTGTACGGATATGCAGGCACCGGGCGCGCGTGAAGCCACGACCTGAACAGTAAAGATAAAGGGAATTTACGGCAGAGAAGAAATTTTATGCTGCGGGGTCAAAGCGCGTGTTACCGTTATCTCCCACCCGCAAGCAACCGCGCCAATCGATGCGGCGGGCAACATGACAATGGCTGGGTTAGCTGAAACGAAAAATGAGATCTGAGGGAGGGGAGAATCATGTTCCCGTATCGTCAATGCAGGGGCTTAGTGGATCCCTCCTCCCACAACGGGAGAAGGTCTCATGAGAGAACATCAGACACTAAAATCAACTGAGTTATGCTTAGCAATCAGCGATCGCAGTGGAACGGTACTTTTCATAATCGGCGATTTGATCACGATATAGCTGAAGTACTTATCGATGCCGATTTGCGCATCCAGCATCTTCTCAATCACTTCCTGGTAATGCTCAATGCTGCGGGTAATAAAGCGCAGCAAATAGTCGTAGCCGCCGGTAATCAAGTGGCACTCCATCAGCTCATCCACATCGCGTACCGCATTTTCAAATTTCATAAAATCTTCGCGGCGATGGCCCGAGAGCGTCACTTCAGTAAACACGGTGACGGAATCGGTAATTTTGGTCAGATTGATGTGGGCTTCATATCCGGTAATAAATCCAGCCTGCTCCAGGCGCTTCACCCGTTGCAAACAAGGGCTGGGCGAAAGTCCAACGGCATCGGCGAGATTGACGTTGCTGATACGGCCATCTTTTTGTAGTTGCACCAGGATGTTGATGTCGATGCGGTCGAGTTTCATTAAGCCGTTCATAGCACCCCTCATTGTTGACCAATCGCGCAGGCTGATACGATGGTATATCACGCTTTGACGTGACGGCGCTAGCGACTTCCGCACGTCACGTCATTCATTGGTCGAGTCAATAATTCCAGAGATATCAATGAGGAAGCCGGATTTATCCCAGGCGACCACTGGCGCGGGCCAGCGCAATATCAAAGATATGTAACGCTTCTTCCAACTGCGAATCTGTGGTCACCAGTGGCGCGAGGAAGCGCACCACGTTGCGATGCAGGCCGCATTTGATCAGCAACAGACCTTCCTGGCAGGCGCAGTCGAGGATTTTCTGCGTCATCGCTGCGTCAGGGCGTTTGGTTTCGAAGTCGATGATCTCCACCGCCTGCATAAAGCCCACACCGCGCACTTCGCCAATACAGGCATACTTCTCCGCCAGCTGTTGCAGACGCGCGTTAAGCTGTTCACCCAGCTGATTGCTGCGCGCCAGCAGATTGTCGTTTTCCAGCAGGTCCAGCACCGCCAGCGCCGCCGCACAGCCCAGAGCGTTACCGCCATAGGTGCCGCCAAGACCGCCAGGTAATGGCGCATCCATGATGGCCGCTTTGCCGACTACGCCGGAAATCGGCAGACCGCCACCCAGACTCTTCGCCACTGTCACCAGATCCGGCGTAATGCCCAGTTGCTCGAAGGCAAACAGCGTACCGGTACGACCAAATCCGGTCTGCACTTCATCGAGAATCAGCACGATGCCGTGTTTTTCGGTAATGCGACGCAGCGCTTGCATGAAGTTCGCACCCGCTGGCAGGAAGCCACCATCACCCTGAACAGGCTCGATGATGATTGCCGCCACTCGCTCCGGCAGGATCTGCACGGCGAACAACTGTTCCAGCGCTTGCAGGCAGTCATCATCGCTGACGCCATGGAAGGCATTAGGATAAGGAAGGCGATACACCTCTGAGGCGAACGGACCGAAGTTCTGTTTATACGGCTGGCTCATCCCCGTCAGGGTACAGCCCAGTAAGGTACGGCCATGGAAGGCACCGTCAAACGCGATAATGCCGCTGCGATTGGTGTGCGCACGGGCAATTTTCACCGCATTTTCTACCGCCTCCGCGCCGCTAGTGAAGAACACGCTTTTGAAATCTTCACCCTTACCCACCAGTGTATTCAGGCGCTGCGCCAGTTCGATATAGCCCGGATAGGCAACAACCTGGAAACAGGCGTGTGACACCAGCCCAAGCTGTTTTGTCACCGCATTCACCACTGCCGGATGGTTATGACCCACGTTGAGTACCCCAATCCCGCCGACAAAATCGAGATAGCGATTGCCCTCAACATCCCACACTTCACTGCCCTTTGCCCGTTCAATCACCAACGGATGCGCGGTGACCACACCACGTGGCACATTCTGCTCACGTGCATCCAGTAACAGGCCGTTATCGCTATACGCTTGCTGCTCCGCCATGACATTCTGCATTTTCAAAATCCTCATCCACGTAACGTTCGGTTGGCTCAAGTATCGCAACCCGTTGGTTTCTCACGCTGCCGTAATCAGCAAAGCAGCGGCATTTCGTTTCAAAATCTTCTGCCAATCAGCAGGGAAATTCTGCACGCAGCGCGTGGCGGGCGATGGCCGTCAAAGTCTGAATACCGTGCGGGATCAGTGCGTCGTTAAAGTCGTAAGAGGAATGGTGTAAGGGCTGGCTAGGTGCCGACCCGATCCACAGATAGGCGCCCGGTTTTGCCTGCAACATAAAGGCAAAATCTTCTGACGTCAGTGCCGGTTGCCTGGCTTGTTCAGCAGGGATGCCAGCCTCGCGCAATGCCTCCAGCGCCACTTGTGCAGCCCCCGCATGATTGACCGTGGCCGGGTAATAGCGCAGATAGCTCACCTCTGCCTGCAGGCCGTGCGCCGCCGTGACATGTTGCGCCATGTCACGCAAACGACTTTCAATGATGTCCTGCGCCGCTGGGCTGAATGTTCGCACTGTGCCGGTGATACTGGCTTCCGCTGGAATCATGTTGTGGGAGAATCCGCCCTGCATGCGCGTCACCGTGAGCAATCCCGGCTCGCAGGGATCAAGTGCACGCGCCACCAGCGTATTGAGTTGCACCACCAGCTCGCTGGTCGCCAGCAGCGTGTCGCGCGTCAGGTGCGGCTGTGCGGCATGACCGCCGCCACCTTTTACCGTGATATCAAAGCGATCCGCCGCCGCCATGATGGCGCCCGGTCGCGTCTGCACGTCGCCCAGCGGCAGTTCGGGCCAGTTATGCAGGGCAAATACCGCATCGCAAGGAAATCGCTGGAACAGTCCGTCATCGATCATCGCTTTCGCGCCGGCGAGTCCCTCTTCTGCCGGCTGAAAGATAAACACCAGTGTGCCGTCAAAATCACGCTGTTGCGCCAGTTGGATAGCCGCACCTAATAGCATCACCGTATGGCCATCGTGACCGCAGGCGTGGCAGACATTGGCATGCACACTTTTCCATGCCTGGGTGCCGTTATCCTGCATCGGCAGCGCATCCATATCAGCGCGCAGGCCAATGATGCGCGTGCCGTTGCCACGCTTCAGCACGCCTACAACACCGGTTTTTCCCATGCCACGGTGCACTTCAATTCCATGTTCTTGCAGTACCTGCGCCACAATGTCGCTGGTGCGTGTTTCCTGATACCCCAGCTCGGGATGGGCGTGCAGATCCCGTCGCAGAGCGACTAATTGTTCCAGTTCCATCTCAGTATCCCCGTTTGCGATCGATAAGGCCGACCATCGGTTCGCCGCGTTGGTAGCGGCGCAGGTTGTCGAGCAGCGCCGCCACTGCGCTATCGGTTTGCGTCTGGCTGGCAATATGCGGCGTGAGCCAGATGGCAGGATGCTGCCAGAAAGGGTGTTCCGGCGGTAAAGGTTCGGGATCGGTCACATCGAGCACGGCTGCACTCAATTGTCCGCTGGCCAGCGCCGTGAGCAGATCGTCATGATTTAACTGCGGGCCACGCCCCACCTGTACCAGTGCGGCTCCGGCAGGTAACTGCGCAAACAGTTCAGCATTAAGCAAACCGCGTGTGCTGTCAGTCAACGGCAGCAAACACACCAGAATGTCGCTGTGTGCCAGAAACTCAGCCAGTTGCTCGGCGCCATGCCAGCAGCGCACACCCTCGAGTTCACGCGGTGTCCGGCTCCAGCCAGCACAGTCAAAACCTAATGACACCAGCTGCTGCAAAGATGCCTGGCCGAGTTCGCCTAATCCCATGACACCCACCCGCCGCTGATGGGCGGTACGAATCGGATGCGTTTGCCACGTAGCTGCGCGCTGCTGTTGGAAATAGCGCGGCATATCACGATGCAACCCCAGCACGGCAAAGGTGACGTACTCCACCATGCCTTGCGTCAGGCCGGGTTCGATCATGCGCACCACCGGCAAATGGGGTGGCAGTTGGCTTAGATCGAACTGATCGGCCCCCGCGCCCACCGACAGTAGCGCTTTGAGATTAGGGAACGTCGCCATGACATCTTCCGGCGGTTGCCAGGCCACCAGCAGTTCAACCTGTTCTGCGTCACCCACATCCGGCCAGATATGCAACTGCACATCCGGTGCATGCTCAGCCAGCCAGCGCTGCCAGTGGGCTCCACGCGTGGCCTCCGATTTATAAACGATATGCATCAGGCCATCGCCTGGGTCATCAACCCAAACGCCTGCATCTCACCGGCTTGCGGTGACCACGGCGTTCCCAGATACATGGTGGTGGGCGCGTCAACCTTGACCAGCCCCCGTTTTTCCAGCCAGCTCGCCAGCGGTAAAGCCGCATCGGTATCGATGCGCACGAACTCGCCGCGCAAACCCTGCATCAGCGCGGCAATTAACGCCTGTGCCGTCTCGATATCGCGCGCAATCACCGGGCCAATTGCCCAGCCGTGACCAAAGCGGCGCAGACTGGCAAAACCTTGTACCCGCTGCTGCGCGTCCTGCAGCAATACCGTTTGATGATCAGCGATCAGCGTTTGCATCAACTGTGGACGCCACATACCGTGAGCCTGATGGTCTAATTCGGTGAGTAGTTCGACGTCATTCGCCTCGACATTACGCAGCGTCAGACCGGTGGGGATACTCACCGCAGGCACGGCTGCCAGCTCACGTGTCTGGTGCTGCTGGATGCTGCCCGTCACCTTAAAGCCGAGCTTCTCATACAACCCCTGCCCCATTTCCGTCGCATGTAAACGAATCACGGCGTCCGGGAATTTTTCCATCACGGCCAGCATCAGCTGCTTACCAATGCCGCGCCCCTGGCAGGTGGGATTCACCACCACCAGGCCAATGGTTGCGGCGTGTTCACCCCAACGCCAGCCAAAGGCGCTGCCGACAAATTTGCCCTGTTCTTCAGCGACCACGCCTTCACCCAATGCCAACGCCTGCTGCCAGTCTTCACGACGATGCGGCCACTTGAGCTGTTGGGTGATGGCATAGCCGTGTTCAATATCGTCCTGCGTCATGGCGCGTAATGTGATCATCTGCTGCTCCTTTCTTGTAAAACGCCCCCGCGACGTAGCGGCGCAATCTGCTGCGCGAGCGGTTTCGCCATTGAGATGTGCGATTTATCGCATCGCTACGGATGTCGTGATGTTTATTCTGCTTTAAGCACTTCTTCGTGCTCATCCAGCCAACCCTGGCGCAGCTCCGGCACCGCCCGTTTAAGACGCTCGAAGTACAGCTCACTGGTCGGCTTATCATAATCAGCACGTGAAATTTGCGTGACGATGCGGCCTGATTTCATCACCACGATATCATCGCAAACGGCGCGGACCGCATGCATATCATGACTGATAAACAGCACCGACAGCCCCAACTCACGACGCAGTTCGCTGATCAGATCCAGTACGGCGGCGGCGACCACCGTATCTAATGCCGATGTCACTTCATCGCACAGAATCAGATCCGGCTCCGCCGCAAGGGCACGGGCCAGATTCACACGCTGCTTCTGCCCACCGGAGAGCGCCCATGGGCGGCGCCACAACACTGAGCGCGGTAATTTGACAAGGTCCAGTAACTGATGCAAACGACGCTCAAGGTCGGCCCCTTTCAGACCGTGGAACAGCACAAGCGGGCGAGTCAGAATACGTTCCACGCTGTGTGCCGGGTTCAGCGCGGTATCCGCCATCTGGAACACATACTGGATCCGCCGCAGTTCGTTATCCGGGCGTTTATGCATGTCGCCATTGATGTAGTGACCATTAAACAGAATATGACCGTGACTCGGGGCATTAAGCCCCGCAATCGCATGTGCCAACGTGGTTTTACCCGAACCCGACTCGCCGATAATGCCAATCGCTTGCCCTTTCCACAGCTTGAGATTGATATCTTCCAGAATCAGCGTTTTCGGTTTGCCCTCACTATCACGCGGGCCATATCCGGCACTGAGATCGCGCACCTCCATCAGCGGCTGCGCATCAGCCTCTGCGCAGGTCCAGCTGCTTTCTCGCTCTTTCTGGCGTGCAGCATCCATTAACAGTTGGGTATATTCGGCCTGCGGCGCACCAATCAACCGCTCAGTGGTGCCATATTCCGCCATTTTTCCGCGCAGCAGCACCAGAATTCGGTCCGCCATCTGCGCTACCACCGCCAGATCGTGGCTGACATAAATCGCGGTCACACCGCGCTGTGCCACCACACGGCGAAACGCTTTCAGTACTTCAACCTGAGTGGTGACATCCAGTGCCGTGGTCGGCTCGTCGAGGATCACCACATCCGGATCGCCAATCAGTGCCATGGCCGTCATCAGACGTTGCAGCTGTCCGCCAGAGACCTGATGCGGGAAACGGTCGCCAATGGTGTCAGGATTCGGCAATGCCAGCTCGCGAAACAGCGTGATCGCCTTCTCTTTGGCGGCTTTGCGTTTCATGGTGCCATGGATCACCACCGGCTCGATAACCTGGTCGAGAATACGCATCCCCGGGTTGAAGGAAGCTGCCGCACTTTGGGCGATGTAGGCCACTTTGTTGCCGCGAAATTCGCGCAGCTGGCCGGGCGACAGACTACGTACGTCGGTGCCCGCCAGATGAATGTTGCCCTCGGCGATGCGACAGCCGTGGCGCGCATAACCCATCAGCGCCATGGCGATGGTGGTTTTACCCGAACCGGATTCGCCGATCAGCGCCAGCACTTCGCCTTTTTGTACGGTAAAACGGATATCTGAAACCAGATCGATCTCTTCGCCCTTATCCGTCTCGGCGGTGACACGCAGGTTTTCAACGGAGATCACGGGCATGGCTGTATGGGGTGTCACGTTCATGCTCCCTCCTTCGCCAGCGTCAGCGGACGCATCTGCTGCAGGCTGTCAATAAACAGGTTGGCGCCGATGGTTAAACTGGCAATCGCCACTGCCGGCATCAATACCGCAGGTGAGCCGTTAAACAGGCCCTGCAGATTTTCACGCACCAGCGTGCCCCAATCAGCATAAGGTGGTTGCACGCCTAAGCCCAGGAAGCTCAAGCCGCTGAGTAACAGCACGATATAGACAAAACGCAGGCCAAAATCGGTGAGCATCGGATGCACCATATTCGGCAGAATGTCATGGATGGCCACATACCAGCGGCTTTCGCCACGCAGTCGTGAAGCACGGACGTAATCCATATTGCGCAAACTGCTGGCCATGGCGAACGCGATACGGAACGCACCGGGCCAGTAAGTGAAGACAGCAGTCAGAATCAGCATCGGCAGCGACGAACCAAACACGGCCACAATCATCAGCGACAGCACTTTGCCTGGCAGCACCAACATGGCATCGTTAATGCGGCCCAGCAACTCCTCGAGCCAGCGACCGGCCACAGCGGCCAACAGCGCCAGCAAGGTGCCGATTAAACTGGCACCCAGCGCAGCGGTCAACGCCAGACCGATGGAGAATTTCGCACCGTATAAGATGCGGCTGAGGATGTCGCGACCGAGATAATCGGTGCCCAGCAGGTTGTCAGCGGTCATCCCTCCTAGCATCGGGCCACCACCGATATCCTCTACGCTATGCGGCGCCAGTTGATTGCCGAACAGCGCCATCAGTACCCAAAACAGAGAGATCGCCAGGCCAATGCGACCGGAGATCGACAGCGACTGAAAAATTCGTACAGGAAGCAGCAAGCTATTCATCAGCTCCTCCATTTTGGGTTAAAGGCGATAGTCAGGATGTCAGCAATCAGCAGCAGCACCAGATAACAGGCGGCGAACATCATCACGCACAGCTGCACCACCGGTAGATCGCGGTTACTCACGGCATCCACCAGCGCACTGGCGAGACCGGGGTAGCTGAAGATCGACTCAATAATGATCACCCCACCAAACAGGTAAGACAGGCTGAGCGAAATGGCGTTGGCAATCGGTCCCACCGCATTCGGCAGCGCATGACGCAACACGGCACGCAGCGGCGAGACCCCTTTCAGCAACGCCATCTCAAGATACGGGCTGTCGAGCTGATTAATGATCGCCGAACGCGTCATCCGTGCCATCTGCGCCACTAATACGCAGCACAACGTCAGCACCGGCAGTGCGTAAGCTTTCAGATAACTGACGAGATCCATGTCGGGGCTGCCAAACGACATCGCCGAGACCCAATGCAGTTTGACCGCGAAGATCAACACCGCCACGGTGGCCACCAGAAACTCCGGTACCGCCACCGTCGCCATGGTGGCGATCACCAGAAAACGATCCAGTGCTGAACCACGATTCATGGCGGCCAGAATGCCGATCACCAGCGCCAGCGGGACGCAGATTACCGTGGTGATACCCGCCAGTTCCAGCGTGGCAGGAATACGCTGTCCCACCAGTTGCGTCACCGGCAGATGGCTGGCAAACGAGGTGCCAAAGTCACCGTGTAGCATTCCGCCAAGCCAGCTGAAGTAACGCATCAACAACGGCTGGTCCAGCCCCAACTGCTGGCGTAACGCCGCCACCGTTTCCGGCGTGGCGTTTTGCCCCAGGATCATCTGCGCGGCGTCGCCAGGCAGCAGGCTGGTGATAAAAAACACCACCGCCGAGACGATAAGCAAGGTCAGGATGCCCGCACCTGCGCGCCGGGCAATCAGAAACAACATGTATCGATTCATCGGCGTTCTCCTCTGACGGATGACGAATTAGGCTTTCAGCCAGGCGAACTCATGGAAGCGGTAACCCATCATCATGCCGCTTGGCCAGGCTTCGACGCCGCCCACTTTTTTACTGTACCCGTCGAGGGTACTGATAAAGGTGGGGATGATGGTGCCGCAGTGGTCATAGATCAGCTTCTGCATATCGCCATACATCTGTTTGCGCTTGCCCTGATCGCGCTCACCGCGTGCGGCAACGACCAACTGGTCAAACTGATCGTTCTTCCAGCCAGATTCATTGTTGGCCGCGCTCGACATATAGAACTGAGAGAACAGCATATCCAACGTTGGACGCGGGTTGATCGAGCCATAGCCCACCGGATCTTTGGTCCAGTGCGTTGACCAGTAGCCGTCATACGGCACGCGACGTACCTTAACGTTCAGCCCGGTGTTACGTGCCACTTGCTGGATTAACTGGCCCCCTTCCACCGCACCTTCAATGTTGGGTGTGGTGATGATCTCCACCGTTGCCCCTTTCATGCCGGCTTTTTCGATGTGGAATTTGGCTTTTTCGGCATCCAGTGGACGCGGTTTGAGATCGGCGTTAAACAGCGGATGCCACGGCGGCACGGGTGTATCGTTACTGATATCGCCATAACCCTGTAACACGGTTTTCAGCACAATTTCGCGCGGCTGCAGATACTTCATCGCCAGCACGAAATCTTCACTGCTACCCGGCTTCATGTCGGTGCGGATGATCAGGTTGGTGTACATGCCCGCCTTACTTTCCAGCACCGCGAAGTCTTGCGTGGCTTTCAAACGATTACTGTCGGCTGCGCTCAGAGTCGATACGATATGCAAGTCACCCGACATTAGCGCATTGACGCGTGCCGCCTGGTCAGTGACGCCCAGCAGTTCGATTTCGTCGAGATGTGGCAGGCCGGGCTTGTAGTAGTTCGGGTTCTTCACGCCAACAGAGCGTACGCCCGGCGTGAACTCTTTCAATTTGAACGGACCCGTGCCAATGCCTTTGCTGAAGTCTTTGGTGCCATCCTGCACAATCAGGAACGGGGCACTGGCGAGCATATAAGGCACATCAAAGTTGGCGCTGCTCAGCTCCAGTGTGACTTCGTTATCGTTCACCGCCGTGAAGGTTTTGAACTGATCGGCCAGCTTAAAGGCATTGGAAGCCACAGCAGGATCTTTGTGGCGGCTGAGTGAGTAAATGACGTCTTTCGCGGTGAGGGGTTTACCGTCGTGGAACGTGACCCCTTTGCGCAATTTAATGTGCCAGGTGACACCATCCGAAGACTCCACGGATTCCGCCAGCCCCGGTTGAATCGCCAACTTTTGGTCGAGTTCGGTCAGGCCACTGTAAACCATAAACTGGCGGGTGTAGTCACCGCTGTTATTACCTTTGGCAGGATCGAGTGTATCGGTAGCGGAGGCGTTGGACATGGCTGCACGCATCTTGCCGCCTTTCACCGGGGTGTCAGCCGCAAAGCTCATCTGCGGAAAACCTATCAAGCCACTGCTCATGACTGCACCAGCAGACAACAACTTCATCAGGCCACGACGTGACAGAGATCCCTCAGTCAACATACGTGTCAGGGCCGGATTTACAGCGTCAGACTCTTTATCGAATTTACTCATCTGCACACCCTCAATATGAAAAGTTGTTTGTTTTGATAATCGAGCGTCAATCACATCGCCATTAATGTGGCCCCGACCAAACCGGATAGCGCCCGCATGAATGCCAAATCATTGACACCTTAGGATGTGCATTTATGCGCTCCCCTCGAGAGAACCCTCTGGCGCGCATCAATAGCGACCTGAAGAATCCCAGCGTAGAGTGCACATTGATGCGCACCAGACTAACTATCAGGAGAGCCGATCCTTAGCCTTGTAATACAGCCCCGCGAGAGGCAAAAACCAGGGTTTCCCGTGGTAACCTGGCAGCGCAGGCCATGCATCGCGCTGCCAGGGGTTTTCGTTACGTTTTTCTGCCAGTAAATCCGCCATCACCCGCCCCATCCACACCGACATCTGTGTGCCATGGCCGCTGTAACCCAGTGAATAGAACACGCCATCGTGCTCACCCGCATGCGGCAGGCGATCGGACGTCATATCCACCATGCCGCCCCAGCAGTAATCGATGCGCGATTTGCCCAGCTGCGGGAACAGCGCGGTCATCGCGGCGCGCAACACTTCGCCGCTGCGCGTATCCGAGGTCGGATTGCTGACGGCAAAACGTGCGCGCCCCCCAAACACCAGGCGACGATCGGCAGTGGTGCGGAAGTAGTTGCCGATGTTCAGCGAGGTGACGTAGGTGCGATCTTTGGGCAGCACTTGTTCAATCAACGCATCACCCAGCGGTTCAGTCACCACGATAAAGCTGCCTACCGGCACGATGCGGCGCTGGAACCACGGGAATGGCCCTTCATTCGATACGCCGGTGGCCATCATGACTTTTTCCGCGATGATCTCGCCCCTGGCGGTGGTGACGCGATGACGGTAGCCATCCAGACGTGTCAAGCCGGTCACCGCGTGATGCGGAAAGATCTTCGCTCCCGCGCGGGCCGCCGCATTGGCGAGACCCATGCCGAACTTGCCCATATGCATCTGGCCACCGCGTTTTTGCAGTAAGCCACCGTGAAAGGCATCACTACCCACTTCACGGCGAATCTCATCTTTACTGATCAACTCGATTTCCGGGTCAACGGTGTCACGCATCAGTTGCCATGCGCTGCGCAGCCCGGGGAAATGCGACGCTTTGCTGGCGAGCTTGAGCTTGCCGCACAGGCGAAAATCACAATCAATCTGCTCTTCCCGCGCCAGTTGCTGGACATAACTCACGGCGTCGTCAAAAGCACGGTAGAAGCGACTGGCTTGTTCGATCCCCTGGCTGGCCACCAACGAAGCAAAGTTTTGCGACACGCCGGTATTGCAGTGCCCACCGTTACGCGCGGAGGCCTGACTCATCACGTTGCCACTTTCCAGCACCACTACGTTGATACCCTGTCGTGCGAGATTCAGCGCGGTTGAGATGCCGGTAAATCCGCCGCCAATCACCACCACATCCGCAACCGTCGGCAGTGCGCCGCTCGCTGCGCCGGTAAATTCCGGTGCGGTGGCTTGCCAGAATGATTCGAGTTTCATCGCCGCCTCCGGGCTTAGAGTCCAACCACAGCGGGCAGACCGCCGATGTCTTTAATCTCGGTGTATTCATACGCTGGGTTGGCCGGATCGTGACCGCGATTGACCCACACTTTGTTTTTGATGCCCATGTCGTAGCAGGTCATCAGGTCATAGCGCAGGCTCGACGAAACGTGCAGGATCTCTTCCGGACCACAATTCAGCTTGTCCAGCATGTACTCGAAGCCTTTCATCTGTGGCTTGTACGCACCCACTTCTTCCGCGGTGATGGTCATGTGGATCGGTGCACCGAGACGCGGCACATGGTGCGGAATCAAATCGTTCATAGAGTTGGTGAGCAGCACCAGCGGAAACTCTTTTGCCACTTTTGCCAGCCCAGCCGGCACATCGGGGTGCGGTCCCCAGGTGGCGCAATCGGTGTAGATAAAATCACTGTCTGCCTGGCTCCACTGCACGCCCCATTTCTTACAGGTGCGCTGCAGCGCATCGCTCACCACATCGTAGTAAGGCTTCCACGCTCCCAGCACTTCATCGCGGCGATAGATGGCGAAATCGGTGGTGAATGCGAGCATCTCCTGCGGGGATACACGATCCTTAAAGCAGCGTTCAGCCGCTCCCGCCATGTCAAAGTTAATCAGGGTGCCGTAGCAATCAAAGGTGATGAATTTCGGTTTAAACAGTGCCATGACGCGACCTCGTCGTTGTCTGATACGTGAATTTAAAAATCGATTAATACACTCTTCTGGCGCTGACAGGCCTGAAATGCCTGACGTCCCAGATCCTTGCCAATACCGGAGCCAAGAAAGCCTCCAGTAGGAATAATAAAATCACCGGAGCGGCCATAACGGTTGATCCATACAGTGCCAGATTCGATGGCACGCATCGCTCGCATGGCGCGCGGCAGGCTCAGCGTATGCACGCCCGCACACAATCCGTAAGTCTCATGCGCGGCCAGCGCCAGACCTTCCTCTTCGCTGTCGAACTCCTGCACGGTCAGCACCGGGCCAAAAATCTCTTGCTGTACGGCTGGGTTGTCTGCCGCTACACCACACAGCAAGGTCGGTTGCCAGAACCACCCGCCATCGGTGTCGGCAAAACGCTCACCACCCACTAACACTTCCGCGCCCTGCGCTTTGGCTTCAGCAATCACTGATGCCACCTTGTTGCCCTGGCGCTCATCGATCAGCGGCGCATAACGGCTGCTGTCTTGCCAGGTGACACCTGGCTGCGGCTGCTGACACAGCGCCACCAGGCGATCCAGCAGCGGTTGAGCGATGCCACGTTGCACAATTAGGCGAGTACCCGCGACGCATGCCTGTCCTCCGTTGGCGGTGAAGCCGCGCAGGATGCGCTGTGCCAGCACATCGATATCGCCCGCATCATCGAACACCAACTGTGGGCTTTTACCCCCTAACTCCAGCGTGACAGGCTTCATGCCATGCTGTGCTGCGTCACTCATGATGCGAGCGCCCGTCACAGTGGAACCGGTAAACGAGACTTTGCGCACCAGCGGATGAGTGACCAGCGCGCTGCCGGTCACTGCGCCACTGCCCTGCACAATATTCAGAATGCCCGCCGGTAAACCGGCCTGCACCGCCAGTTCTGCCATGCGCACCGTAGAGAAAGGTGTCAGCTCCGAAGGTTTCAGCACCACCGCATTACCTGCTGCCAGTGCTGGGCCGCATTTCCATGACGCCATCGACAACGGGAAATTCCACGGTGTAATCGCGCCAATCACGCCGTACGGCTCCGAAATCAGCATGCCGAGGCTGCTTTCTTGCGTCGGAAATAGATCGCCACTGTATTTGTCTGCGCACTCGGCGTAGAAACGGATAGCTTCTGCAGTGAACGGAATTTCATGCTGTACCACATCGCTGATAGGCCGCGTCGACCCCAACGCTTCGAGCTGAGCCAGTAACGGATCGCTTTCAATCAGATCCGCCCAGCGGCGTAACACTTTGCCACGTTGCCGTGGTGGGCAGCTGCGCCAGCCACTGGTTTTTAGCGCTTCATGAGCCAGGGTGACAGCCCGATCAACATCACTGGCCTGGGCTTCGCTCAGCTCGGCATAGACTTTGCCATCAGACGGCCGTTTTACGGCGAAACGTGCGCCCTGGGTGGTGACATGCTGGCCACCAATATAATGGCCAATTGGGAGAGAAACTTTTTCAGGGTCGAAACTTAACATGGAAAATTCCTTATTTGTTACACCCATCACATGTGCGCCAATTAACGATCTGCACTACATTTATCTGTCACGTTAATAAGCTAATGCAGAAAGTATGCCAGCCCAGTAAAAAATAAAAATGCGTAAAAAACAGCCCAGAAAAATTTTCTGCCGTATTGGAGAGGGAAAATTTGCGGAATTGCCGAAGGAATAAACAGATGATTTACTTCACAAAATTCGTGCATCCCTACGGTGCAGCTCGCACGAAACTTGCACTAAAACGGTGATGAGCCGGAAAAGTATGACGGCGCGCACAAAATAAAACAGCGCCAGGAACCTGAGGCTGCCGGCGCTGATTATGAAATTGATGATGAAAGTCATTATGCGCAATGAATTGCGCGGCTACCTATTTGAAGCGGTACGATTTAACACGCATTGCTGCATTTATAAACTGCCCATATGAAACGTTTTCTGCTCCAGATACTCTTCAATTCCATAGCGCGAACCTTCACGTCCTAATCCGGATAATTTAATTCCGCCAAAGGGGGCCGCATCTAATGAAATCGCACCGGTATTAAAACCGACCATGCCAAATTCTAATGATTCCGCCACGCGCCAGGCTCGGCGTATATTCTCCGTAAAGAAATAAGCGCCCAATCCATAAGGTGTATCATTCGCCATGCGTATCGCTTCCTCTTCCGTGTCGAAAACAAAAAGCGGTGCGACCGGGCCGAAAGTTTCTTCATGCGCAATACGCATACTGCTGGTGACATTACCCAACACGGTCGGCTCAACAAAGGTGCCATTCGCTGCACTGATCCCGCCACGCAGTAAGGTGGCGCCCTGGCTAAGCGCATCATCAATATGACTGTTCACCTTCTCAACAGCGCGATCGTTAATCAGTGGCCCAATCGTGCTACTGGGTTCAAATCCATCCCCCACTTTAAGGGTTGCCACTGCCTCAAGGAGTTTCTCGCTGAAACGCTCATAGATGCCGCGTTGAACCAAAATGCGGTTGGCACAGACGCAAGTCTGCCCGGCATTACGGAATTTACTCGCCATCACACCGGGAATGGTGACATCGAGATCGGCATCATCAAACACTATCAAAGGGGCATTGCCGCCCAGTTCAAGGCTCAGGCGTTTGATGCTGTCGGCACTTTGTTGCATCAGCAACTGGCCGACGCGTGTGGATCCAGTAAAGGAGATTTTGCGTACCGTGCGGCTGGCGGTCAGTGTGCTGCCGATCTCGGTCGGCAATCCGGTGAGCACCTGGAGCACGCCAGAGGGAAAACCTGCCCGCTCTGCCAGCACTGCCAGGGCCAGAGCCGACAGCGGCGTCAGCTCAGAAGGTTTCACTATGATCGGGCAACCGGCGGCCAGCGCAGGTGCCACTTTGCGGGTAATCATCGCAATCGGGAAATTCCACGGTGTGATCGCGGCGGCCACGCCAACGGGCTGTTTCAGAACCAGAATGCGGCGGTCTTCGCTGGGCGCCGGAATGGTGTCGCCATAGATGCGGCGCGCCTCTTCAGCGAACCACTTCACAAAGCTGGCGCCGTATAATACCTCGCCTTTCGCTTCTGCCAGCGGCTTGCCCTGCTCGGCGGTCATGATGATCGCCAGATCGTCCGCATTATCGAGAATCAGCTGATGCCACTTATCCAACAGCGCGGCGCGCGATGCATTCGGGGTTTTGCCCCAGCTAACGCGCACCGACTCGGCATAATCTATCGCCTGCTCGGTTTCGGCTGCACCCAGTGCCGGAATAGTAGCAATCTGCTGTTGAGTAGAGGGATCGATGACCGGCAGCGTGGCGCCCGCGTGGGCGTCCTGCCAACGTCCACCAAACAGCGCCTGCTGGCGCAACAGTTCTGCATCTTTTAATTGAATCCGCGACATTTTCATCCCCTTTATCCTGTTCATTTCACTGTAACGTGGCGCAGCAGTGCAGGATGTTTTTCTACGGGGTGGAAACTGGGCTGGGATGCGTTTTAGGGCGACAAAAGAAATTTTATGCTGCACCGAATGCGTCATCAATTACGGTGCGGTTTGTGGCAAGATGCGCATGAATGCGTCGTCGTTTACGGTGCGGTTTGTGGCCAGGTGCGCATGAATGCGCACCCTACGGGGAATGTTGGGTCACCCTTCATGGCGACCTGTGGCTTAAATCTGGAAATCGATAGCGGGTTCAGACTCCGTTTCATAGGAGAGCGCCTGACGCTTAATCTCTTCCAGCGACAGATTGGCATTACACAGTTCCAGAAACTGCCAGACGTAATTGCGTTGCAACTGGCCGCGCTTCAATCCCAGCCATACGGTGTTGGCATCAAACAGATGGTGAGTGTCAATTTTCACCAAATCTTCACCCTCATAGATGTCACATGCCTGATCAGCCAGAATGCCGACGCCGAGACCCAGCTCAACATAGGTTTTCACGACGTCAGAATCCTGCGCGCTGAGCACAATGTCCGGCTTAAGGCCCGCCGCCTGGAACGCGCGGTCAACACGCGAGCGACCCGTGATCCCCTGACGATAGGTGATCAATGGATGGCGACTCAGGCTAGCCAGCGTGATCGGCTGATGCTGTAACAGTTCATGGTCGTGTGGCACCAATAACGAGTGGTGCCAGCTAAACCACGGGAATGCCGCGAGGCTGCTGTTGTTCACCAGTTGCTCGGAGGCAATACCAATATCAGCTTCACCCGCCAGCAGCATGGCCACAATTTCCTGCGGCGAACCCTGATTGAGTTCAAGACGAACATTAGGATAGAGCTGTCGGAATGCTTTGATCACACGCGGCAGACTATAGCGGGCCTGCGTATGCGTGGTGGCAATCGTCAGCACGCCGCTGGTTTCATTGGTAAACACATCCGCCAGGCGACGTACTTTGCCTGCTTCATCAAGAATGCGTTCAGCAATGGTTAACAGCGCCTTGCCCGGTTCCGTCATGCCCAGCAATCGCTTGCCGCGACGAATGAAAATCTCGACGCCGAGTTCATCTTCCAGATCGCGAATATGGCGGCTGACCCCAGATTGTGAGGTAAACAGCGTGTTCGCCACTTCTGTCAGGTTGAATTCGCAACGTGCTGCTTCACGTATAATTTTAAGTTGCTGGAAATTCACACCCTTTTCTCCTGTTCCCTGCCCTGTTTCGTCCATGTTATGAAGTTGGTGTCATTGCAGGAAATAATAAAAAACGGTGTGTTATGCGGAATAGTAATAAGGGGGGGTGATATCCCGACGCGTTTGCGGGTGTTTAACCGTGAAGGGTTTACCCCAGCCGGAGATAGCTGGGGTAAAGAAGAAGGGATTAACCGACCAACATCAACTCGCGTTCTTCCGTCATCGGCTTATTCAGCAGTGACAGCAGGATGTTTTTCACTGCCTGCGCGGAAGGTGACAGTGGCAGGCGCGCAGAGATATTCAGCGAGAGCGGCAGATTCAGCGATGGGCTGTTAATACGAGCCATCCACGCGTGAGTTGAACTCACCAGGGCGCGAGCCGCTGATTCCGGCAGAACGGTCACTCCCATACCGCTGGAAACCGCGGCGGTCAGGGTTGAGATTGACTCGATTTCACCGATGATTTTTGCGCTCAGACGACGCAGAGAGAAAGCTTCATCAACACGCTTGCGCACCGCGCTGTAGTCACGCGGCAGGAACAAATTCATCTGCGCCACGTCGGCGAGATCAACGGTAGCGCCCGGGCATGCGGTCGCGCCAACCAGATACAACTCTTCTTTCATTAATGGAATGCTGTTAATGCCGGCTGTCGGAGCACGGTCATACAGCACCGCCATATCCAACTGACCGTTCATCACTTTTTCATTTAAAGAGGTGCCGCTGTTCTCATGCAGATACACCAGTACATCCGGGAATTGTTCACGCACCGTTTGCAGCAGCGGCATCGTCAGCGAAGAAGCGGCGGTGCCCGGTGCCAGACCAATTGATACCTGGCCATTTAACGCCTGGCCCGCGTTGATGACGGCCGTTTGCGCCTGTTCGCACTGGCGCAGAATAGTACGAGCATGAGCATAAAGAATTTTGCCCGCCTCGGTTGGCGTTACGCCACGTTTGGTGCGAATCAGCAACTGCTGATCGAGTTCGTTTTCCAGCGTCGCAACTTGCTGGCTAAGCGCAGGCTGCGCGATGTGCAGCACTTCTGCTGCCTGAGTCAGGCTGCCGATATCGACGATTTTTACAAAGTACTTCAGTCGTCTTAAATTCATATTGCCTCCGTCAATCCCCGAATAACCCGTTTGGGTGTCTCAGCCTGCTGGCTTGTGTTCATGAAGTTGCAATATGCAGGCCAGGTTTATTCGAAGCGTGAAAAAGCAGTGCCAGAATATTCCTAACGGCACGGAAAATAAGCCTTTCTGATTACCTCTTAAGAGTTAATAAGCTGAGCGCATGACGCAGAGTGATTAAAAACGAATCAGAATGCACCACCATGGTGCGTAAATTGCGTGGCAGATGTGCAAAAAAGTGATGACCCAAAGCGTTGTAGTGGTGCAGAAGTCGCAGAAAGTGACCAAAAACGGTCAGAACGAAAGCAAACGCGGGGAAAGGAACAGGATCAACCAGTGGGAAAACTTATTGTGAGGCAAGGCAGCTAAAGCGTGACAGGACTCAAGAAGCGGAGTTTTGATTTAAGCACGCTCAAGGCGATATGTTCACTCATTCGCGGTGTAAAACTGAAAAGACCGTTCAGCCAGGGGGATATAGATAGCGGATGGAGATGAATGCAAAAATGTATTGTTTTACACCCTACTCAAAGCAGATACGCTAAGTCATTCGCGCTGTAACAAGGCGGCAAGATTGTTCATCCCCGGTAACATAGGCCACTATGTGACCGGGGTGAACAAGCGTAGCCAACGCAGTTACAGCGCGAAGGACGACGCGTATCAGCGTTTTTTGCGGTTGCGATGCATATCGATGGAGACTGCGGCAACAATAATGATGCCTTTAATGATGTCCTGCACGTAAGCATCCACACCGACGAAGGTGAATCCACTCTTAATCAGACCCAGAATCACCGCACCAATCAGCGTGCCGGTAATACGGCCCACGCCACCCATCAGGCTGCTACCGCCGATAACGGCTGCGGCAATCGCATCCAGCTCGTATGCCATACCCATACTTGACTGGCCGCTGCTCACACGCGCCGCCAGCACCACACCCGCCAGACCAGAGAGCGCACCGGCAATGGTATAGACGATGATCAGGTATTTATTAACGTTAATCCCTGACACTTTGGCCGAGGTCATGTTGCCGCCAATGGCATACACATACTTACCGTAACGCGTATGCTTCAGGGCGATATGGAACAGGAAGGCCACCACCAGGAAGATAATCACCGGCATTGCACCCTGGCCGATGGAGGTAAAACCATCTGACAGGAAGCTAATCGGGTTACCTTGCGTGTAGTACTGCGCCAGACCACGCGCTGACACCATCATGCCCAGTGTCGCGATAAATGGCGGGATACCGGTTTTGGTAATCAGGAAACCGTTCATTACCCCGCACAGCAGACCTACGCCGATCCCCGCCACAATCGGAATGACTGCGGGCAGGTTAACCAGAGAAGGATACATCGGTGTCAGGCTGTCAGAGGTTTGTGCCAGGCTGGCCGCCACCACCGCGGTCAGTGCAATCACCGAACCAGACGACAGGTCAATCCCCGTGGTGATGATGACTTGCGTCACGCCCACCGCGATAATGCCGATGATCGCCACCTGTAACACAATTAAAACCAGACGGTTGGTGTTGAGCAGGAAAGATTGGTCACGTACGTACCAGCCTGCAATTTCAAAGATTAGGGCAATACCTAACATCACCACAAAGATGCCGGTATCTTTTGGCAGCTTATGGCGCAGATTGCCAAAGAAGGATGTCGATTCCGCGGCCTGCGGGGCCGTAATTTTTACGTTGCTCATAGATGTCTCGCGCCTCACTCGGATGCCAACGACAAAATGGTTTCCTGATTGGCCTCTTCTTTATCGAGGATGCCAGTTATACGTCCGCCGTGCATAACCATCACGCGGTCGCTCATGCCCAGAATTTCCGGCAACTCAGACGAGACCATAATGATGGCCACGCCACGGTTCGCCAGTTCGCTGATTAAGCGGTAAATCTCGGCTTTTGCCCCGACGTCAATACCGCGCGTCGGTTCATCGAGGATCAGAATCTTCGGTTGCGCCAGCAGCCAGCGCGCAATCAACACCTTCTGCTGATTACCGCCACTGAGGTTGTTGATGATCTGATCCATGGTCGGCGTTTTAATATTGAGCTTGCGGATCTGCTCCATGCAGTCCTGCGCCATCTTCATGTGGCTAACGAAACCGGCTTTACTGACATAATCCGGCATGTTGACGATGCTCATGTTCTCCATCACCGACAACACCAGGAATAAGCCGGACTTTTTACGGTCCTCGGTCAGGAACGCCATGCCCTTCTCTATCGCCGTGGAAGGCGAATCAATTTTGACCGGTACGCCATCGATCAGCACTTCGCCGCTGTCGAAGCTTTCCATACCGAACAAACTTTCCATTACCTCACTGCGCCCCGCCCCGACCAGGCCGGCAACGCCGAGGATTTCACCCTTGCGTACCGTGAAGTTGATATCGGTGAAACGGTCTTTACAGGTGAGGTTGCGCACCGTCAGCACTTCTTCCCCGATCTCACCATTGAATTTCGGGAACAGCTGCGTCAGTTCACGGCCCACCATCTGGGTAATTAATGACTGACGAGTAAATTCAGAGGTGCTATTGCTGCCCACCCATGTTCCGTCACGGAAGATGCTGATCTCATCGGTGATGGTAAAGATTTCATCCATCTTGTGGCTGATATAGATGATGGCTTTACCCTGTGCACGCAGGTCGCGGATAATGGTGAACAGATGCGCCACTTCGGTTTCCGTCAGTGCCGAGGTCGGTTCGTCCATAATCACAATGTCGGAGTTCCACGACACCGCTTTGGCAATTTCCACCATCTGCTGAGCCGCGATACTCAGCTCGCCAACCATACGATCGGCTTTTAAACGGATATTAAGTTTGTTGAGTAATTCCTGCGTTTGCTTGTTCAGCAACGCGTGGTCAACAAAGCCGTACTTCATCGGTTCGCGACCGAGCCAGATGTTCTCAGCCACAGTCATGTAAGGCACCAGATTCAGTTCCTGGTGGATCATGGAAATGCCAGAACGCAGCGCATCCATGGTGTCCTGAAACTGCACCGGCTCCCCTTTAATGCGAATGGTGCCCTTATCGGGACGATACATCCCGATAAGGCATTTCATTAAAGTGGATTTGCCCGCGCCATTTTCACCCATCAGGGCATGTACCGACCCCGGTTTAATGCGTAGTGAGACATTGTCGAGTGCCTTCACTCCGGGGAAGAACTTGCTGATGCCTTCGGCTTCAAGCGCAAAAGCGGTCATACATCACCTCCGTACGGCTGAGTCGGGAACGATTATTTCTGGTTACGAGATTCGAACTGCGCCATGTTGTCTTTGGTGATCAGCTGGTAAGGGATGTTAATCACCTTCTCCACTTTCTCGCCTTTCGCCAGTTTCACAGCAGTCTGTACGGCGCCTTCACCCTGACCTTTAGCATCCTGGAATACAGTGGCGACCATCTTGCCGTTTTTCAGCATCTGCAATGCATCCGGCGTACCATCCACGCCCGCAATCAGGATGTGGTTCGGGTTTTTACCCAGCGCCTGCAGCGCACCGATCGCCATTTCATCGTTGTTAGACGCAATCGCCTGAATGTCATCGCCTGCGGTCATCCAGTTGCTCACGACGTCGACCGCGTCGTTACGGGTGAATTTCGCGGTCTGTTTCTGAACCACTTTGATGCCCGGGTATTTAGCCACTACCGCTTCAACACCTTTGGTGCGGTCGCGGGTGGATTCGTTAGCCAGATCGCCCATCAAAATGGCGACGTTGCCTTTACCGTTCATCGCTTTTGCCAGCGCTTCCATTTGCAGACGGCCCGCCAGCTCGGAGTCAGAGCCGACGTAAGCCATTTTGTCGGTCAATTCACCTGCCGGTTTGCGGTTAACGAAGATCAGTGGCACACCTGCTTTAGAAGCCGCATCCATCAGCGGTTTAACCGCATTGGTATCCACCGGGTTAACGATGATGGCGTCAACGCCCTGACCGATGAAGTTCTGAATTTGTTGCAGCTGCTGGGAAACGTCGCCTTTCGCATCCTCGACCTGACCTTGAACACCATCTTTGGTCATCTCTTTCTGCATCGCGGTACGCAGAATGGTCAGGAAGTTATCGTCAAACAGCGCCATAGAGACGCCCACCTGAAGGTCTTTTGCCATAACAGCGGCAGGTAACATGCAAGCTAACAGGGAAGTCACTAACGCTTTTTTGAATTTCATAGGTAACCCTTCTTATTCGTTAACATGCTCAGTTGGGCTGATACGACGAATGAAAAATATTTTTTACATTCACTCAACGGCACTGGCGTTATTTATCTGGTTGTAGAGGTAAGGCTTCTGGTCTAACGCTATCGTTTCGGTACTGCTCTTTCCTGCAACTATCTACTTATCAAAAGGTTATTTTCAAAATGCTGTTTCAGACTTCAAAACTGATTTCACCCGTGATGATAAGCAGTTCATTTGTTTCATCTGATCAGCATTTGAAATTTTCATCATAAAAGCACTGAAATGATTGTTTTAAAATCGGCAAATAACAAAACTTTGACATGCATCTAACATCTCAAAGGAAATGCGCTTAAAGTGAGATCTTGCTGGCAGTTTGAAATCTGAACGTTCAAGGCAGAAAAACAGCATTCCGCTGCTTTTACGCGCACTTAAACCAGAAGTGTGCGATAGGGCTTTGACAACAGGGATCGGCATCGCTAATATGCGCCTCGTTCACACGATTCCTCTGTAGTTCAGTCGGTAGAACGGCGGACTGTTAATCCGTATGTCACTGGTTCGAGTCCAGTCAGAGGAGCCATATTTAGAGAAGCCCGCTCAGGGAAACCTGAGCGGGCTTTTTGTTTTCAAAAAAGCTCGCTAGTTACGGATACGAGGCAACCCTTTTAACTGGTGAAAAAGTACGGATGTCTAATGAGCAGGGAAATCTCCCCCTGCCAGCTCCTGCTCCAGCTGTTCTATACTGGGTAAACTGGTTTGCAATTCCACTGGCAGCGATTCAACTAACTTGTATTCAGCAATACCCATTGGCTGGGACTTATCTCCTAAGGCATATTCGGCAACCACTTTGTTTTTACTCTTACAGAGCAAAAGACCAATAGTCGGGTTGTCCTGTTCGTTTTTCACCTGTCGATCCACCGCTGTCAGGTAGAATCCCAATTGCCCAAGATGCTCAGGTTTGAACTTACCGCCTTTAAGTTCGATTACCACATAGCAACGCAGTTTGAGATGATAGAACAGCAGATCGATAAAGAACTCGTCACCGCCTACGTCTAGCAGCACCTGACGCCCGACAAAGGCAAAGCCTGCGCCCAACTCCAGCAGAAACTCGGTCACATGCTTTACCAACGCGTTTTCCACTTCAAGTTCCTGTGCTTCCTCAGTTAGCCCGAGGAAATCGAAACGGTAAGGATCTTTCAATGACTCACGCGCCAGGTCAGACTGCGCCTGAGGCAGACTGAGATCGAAGTTAGTTACTGCGCTACCGCTACGTTGCAGCAAACCGGTTTCGATTTGCATCACCAATATGTTACGCGACCAGTTATGTTCGATGGCTCTGGCGGCATACCAGCGGCGTTCCTCCTGGCTGTTAAGTTTGTCCAGCAGGGCTAGCTGATGGTACCAGGGTAATTGTGCAAGCACCGCTTGCACAAATTCCGCTTCGGGCCAGGCTTCGGCAAAAGCGCGCATATACTTGAGGTTACGCGGTGAGAATCCCTTCATTTCGGGAAAGGCTGTGCGCAAATCATGCGCCAGCCGTTCAATGACCTTGGCCCCCCAGCCTTGATCAGCCTGACGAGTCAGGATGTCTCGACCTATCTGCCAATATAACCCAACTAGTTCTTGGTTAACCGCCAACGAAGCACGCTGCTGGGCTCTGTGAATACGCCCTTTCAGGTCAGTTAACCAGTTAGCGTAATCGCTGGGCATTGGGGTCAGTGAAGCCGGATGCTCTGGGGTCATTCGTTATCTCCGTTTTAAGTTTCACTACCTAAACCAGCAATTAGCTAGTGAGCAGATTTTGCAACAGGCAGCGTTTTCGCTTTCTGAGCTTTTCTTGTAGCGAACTATCTTGCTGAAATTGTGCCGAAAATCAATTATACAGCGCATAAATTAATTTCCTTATTAATATTTGGAACTGATAAGTGAAAAATTTTAAATATACCTGACTGGGTTACGAGAAATACTTACCGCTACATAGCAAGGCTATACCACACTTTGCCACTTACTAATAAATCATTAACTAATTTATAAAAATATTAACCTTTAATGGTTGACAAAAAACCTTAACATGTCACGCCAACACCACATAAATTAACAATACTCAAACTCATAATACCGTCAAAAAATGAAATGAATTTCAAGAATTAAAATTAAATAAAAATTGATTTATTTTGTAA